>JAYZXF010000001.1 GCA_036141575.1 Pseudomonadota bacterium
TTTGCAGAAGGAGCTGCTGCTCTTTGTTGCCGTCCAGCAAAATGCCACGTTTGCGAAGCTCTTCAGCTTCTTCACCATGGTCACCAAGGCGCTCACCAAGCATGTCGTAATATGTGCTTGGAGGCGGAGGCATCATATCAACGCCGCCAGCACGCAGGCTGTCCACCACGCTGTAGATGTCATCGCAACCAAATGCAAAGTGTTGCATGCCTTCAGTTTGCTGCATCTCTTGCAGGTAGCGGTCAATCTGACCAGCTTTTTCACCTGTGCCTTTGTCCTCGTTGATTGGAATCGCCATGCGAGGGCAAGGTGCGCTCATAGCGCGGCTGTTCAGGCCTGTGTATTCGCCTTTGATGTCAAAGTAGCGAATTTCACGGAAGCCAAAGATGCTTTCGTAGAAGTCAGCCCAGTGATTCATACGGCCTTTGAGCACATTGTTGGTAATGTGGTCCAAATACGTTAGACCAATACCTTTTGGGTTGCGGTCGGCTGTGATCCAGTCGAAGTCAGCATAATGGTCGCTGGCGTCGTTTTTCCAGTTTGAAACCAAGTAAACAGCTGTGCCGCCAATGCCTTCAATGGCAGGGAGGTTCAATGTCTTCTGACCTGTAAACTCTTTTGCACCACGCGAAATGGCAAGTGCCAAAGGGTCTTCATCAGTGTTCACACGGAAGCCCATAGCCGTCGCACAAGGACCGCATTTTGCGGCATGGTTCACGGCAGCGCTATTTGGTGTCATGTTAATGAAGAAGGTGATGTCACCCTGGCGGTACATATCAACATTGGCTGTTTTATGTGTCGCGACTTTTGCGAACCCCATGCGTGCGAACATATCTGCCATAGCGGCAGGTTCAGGGCTGGAAAATTCAACGAAGTCAAAGCCAGAGAGACCAAACGGGTTAGGAAATACGTTTTGAGTCATGAGAGTGCTCCTCCTATTCGAACCTCTTCACAATGGGTTATTTAAAATTTCTTTTAGCTTTTCCCATCTCTCAAGTAGATCTTACTACTCATCGCTTGGCAAAAACTAAAATTAACTCTAAAGCGCGTTGCTTAACCTTATTGTGAATTCGGTTTGTTAGTTGGCAGTTTATCGCCAAACGGTCATCAGATTTAATTGTCACCTGTACGTTATATGATTTTATGAGTTCTTGCAAATGGCTTGCTTCTTTTTGAGATTCTTCGCACAATAGGTGCACGATTTAATGGATAATAAGAAAGATAAATCAAATGAAACTGAAAGCACTTTTGACTGTTGCTGTACTTGCATCTACGCCAGCTTTTGCTGATGAAGATGTGATGGGTAAAGACATGGGGAACATGCGTAAAGAGCATAGAGATAACATGAAGGCCAATCATAAAGCATGGAAAGAAGACCACGCTGAAAGACGCAACGACTGGCGCGAAGACCACAAAGCTAAGCACGAAGAGTGGAAAAGTGGCATGAAAGACCAGCATGAAGCTCACAAGGCTAAAATGCAAGATATGCGCGATGACATGGAAGGTATGTCTAAAGAGCAGCGCATGAAGCACAAAGAAATGATGAAAGCTAAAAATGCAGCACACAAAGAGCACATGCAAAACAAACGTGATGCGCATAAAGAGCATATGCAAGGTAAGCGTGATGCACATAAAGAGCATATGAAAGACCGTAAAAGCAAGCACCAAGAAAAAGTAAAAGAAAAGCGTAAATCTTGGAGAGAGCGTTTTGGTTTTGGCGGTAAAAAAGGAAACGAGTAACCTTTATGAAAATTGATAAAACCCTAGATACGCTTAAAAACACTGGACAAATCCAAGCGGAAGCCATTGAAAATGGTTTTCGCTGGGATGATATTCATGGTGTGTTTGAAAAGATCAAAGAAGAGCTAGCTGAAGTTGAAGAAGCTGTTCATTCTGGCGATACAGAACATGCTGTGGAAGAGGCAGGTGATCTGCTGTTTAGTGTTGCGATTCTAGGGTATTATCTGAAAACATGCCCGTCTGAAATTATGCAATCTGCAAATCATAAATACGTGCGCCGTTACACAGGCATGGAGCAGGCCTGCAAAGAGGCTGGAGAAGATTTCTCTAAGCTGAGTTTAGACCGTCGCATGCATTACTGGAAGCTTGTTAAAGCTCAGGAAAAAGCCTCAAACTAAATTTTCAATCATTGCGCTGATATCGCTGTCAGAGACACGGCCGTTTTCTGCTTCCGTCATGAAGAGGTCGTACAAGCGAGCCAGTTGCTCTGAATCTAAATTAAAGCCCATGCTTTCTGCTTTTTTACGCAATCCTTCACGACCAGACGTTACACCTAGAGTAAGGTGCTCATGTTGGCCGACACTCTCAGGTGTCATAATTTCATACGTCCCACGGTTTTTGCTCATACCATGTTGGTGGATACCACTCTCATGGGCAAAAGCATTTTGACCCACAATGGCTTTATTCTTTTGAACATGAAGCCCTGTTTTATCAGAAATGAAGTTTGAGGCTTCCATAAACTTTTCAGTTTTAATGTTATTGGCAAACGGGAAGTTACGCGGACGGACGCGCATTGCCATAACAAGTTCTTCCATGGCTGCGTTACCAGCACGTTCGCCAAGGCCGTTAATAGTACACTCAAGCTGTCTTGCGCCAGCATTAAGGCCGCAAAGTGAGTTAGCAACAGCAAGGCCAAGATCATTATGGCAGTGCATAGAGAAAATCGCTTTATCTGCATTAGGAACACTCATGGCAACTTCAGTGAGGTTGGTGATTTCCTGTGGCGTGCTGTAGCCGACTGTATCTGGCAGATTAATTGTTGTTGCGCCTGCATCAATCACAGCTTCAATCACGCGTTTGGTAAAGTCATGCTCTGTGCGGGTGAAGTCCTCAAGAGAGAACTGTACATCATCGGTGTATTTACGAGCATGTTTAACAGCAGCAACACCAGCGTCTAAAACGGCCTCTGGTGACATACGTAGCTTGTGCTCCATATGCAGAGGGCTTGTAGAAATAAAGGTGTGGATACGGCCGCGCCTTGCGCCCTTAAGAGCTTGGCCTGCGCTGTCGATATCTTTTTCATTTGAGCGAGCAAGGGAACACACAGTGCTATCGAGGCCTTTTTGGGCAAGTGTAGCAATGGTGTTGAAATCAAGTTCTGAAGCGATAGCAAAACCCGCTTCAATCACATCTACACCCATGTCGTTTAGCAGTAAGCCAAACGCAACGCGGTCGGCATGAGAGACAGGGTTGATATTGGGAGATTGAAGGCCATCACGTAAGGTTGTATCAAAAATAATAACGTTTTGGCTCATTTCTATTTCTCCTATTCAATTGTCCCAGTGGCTTGGATTTTAGCTCGCGTTTTTCTGCATGGCGAGGATTTGATCTAGCGCCTGTAATATTTGGTTACCCATGTCTGATGTTGAGACTTCCACGCAGCCTTCTTCCATCACATCTGCCGTACGTACACCGCTTGCCAGTACAAACTGTACAGCACTTACGATGAGACGCGCTGTTGTAATGTCACCGAGGCTATGTTTCAGAAACATACTAAAGCTGAGGATTGCGGCAATTGGGTTAGCCATGTTTTTACCAGCAATATCTGGCGCACTGCCGTGCACTGGCTCAAACAGGCCTTTGGCAAAACCTGAATCATCTCTTGAACCGAGGCTTGCTGATGGCAGCATACCAATAGAACCTGTAAGAGAAGCTGAAAGGTCTGAAAGGATATCCCCAAACATGTTTTCAGTCAGGATAATATCAAACTGTGTTGGTTCCATAACCAGTTGCATTGCTGCATTATCAACGTACATATGCGTGAGTTCTACATCTGGGTAGTCTTCTGCAACTTCTTCGACTACTTTGCGCCATAGCACCATGCTCTCAAGCACATTGGCTTTATCAACAGAACAGATGCGGCGGTTCCCTTTACGAGATGTTTCAAAAGCAAATTTAGCGATGCGGCGAATTTCAGTTTCGTTGTAACGTAGTGTGTTAATGCCTTCGCGTTCGCCTTTTTTATCCGTTAGGCTGCGTGGCTCACCAAAGTACAGGCCACCAGTGAGTTCACGGATAATAAGCACATCTACACCACTTGCATAAGCTGCTTTAAGTGCTGAGGCTTCTTGCAAGCAATCAAATACAAATGCTGGGCGTAGGTTTGCAAATAGGTTGAGGTCTTGGCGGAGATCAAGAAGACCTTGCTCCGGACGCTTTTTAAAATCTACATCGCTCCACTTTGGTCCACCAACAGCGCCAAGGAAAATAGCATCAGCTTTTCTGGCTTTAATCGCTGTTGATTGCGGGTAGGGAGAGTCTTCACCATCAATGGCGGCACCACCAATAAGGCCATCGTCTGTTGTGAATGTGTAAGTGGTATTTTCATTGAGCCAGCCAATGACTTTTTTGACTTCAGCGTTAACCTCAGGGCCAATGCCATCACCGTCTAAAAAGAGCAAAGAGTAATCTTGTTTTTCCACGTCTGTTCTACCTTATTTTATTGGTGGACGGGGATAGTCTATCGATTCTGCCCCTTAAAGCCAAGGCTTTTCGGTGTTCTGTTTTTCTTCATAAGCTGCAATAGCATCTGTGTGTTCTTCTGTCATCTTGATATCATCAAGGCCAAGAAGAAGACGCTCTTTACGCTCAGGTTCAATATCAAAGCTCCAACTCTCTGTTTCTGTAGAGAGTTTTTGCTCTTCAAGGTTGACCGTGAGGGTAGAGGCATTAGATGTTTTCTCTTGAATATTTTTCAAAGTCTCTTCAGGAAGCTGAATAAGAAGAAGTCCATTTTTACTGCTGTTGTTGAAGAAAATATCAGCAAAGCTTTCTGCAAGGATACATTTGATGCCTTGGTCTAAAATCGCCCAAGGGGCATGCTCACGCGAGCTGCCGCATCCAAAGTTTTTACCTGAAAGAAGAATCTGTGCCCCTGTGTATGGTGCCTGGTTTAGAATAAAATCAGGATCATTTGATCCGTCAGCAAGGTAGCGCATATCATTAAAAGCATGCTTGCCAAGGCCTGTGCGTTTGATTGTTTTGAGGAATTGCTTCGGGATAATAATATCGGTGTCGATATTATCGAGCATAAGGGCCGCTACTGGGCTTTTTACAGATTCAAAAGGCTTCATGGGGAGCATTGTAACAAAAAAGAGTGTCCGCAGGGAACACTCTTTTTTAGATCGATTACGGCATGATGATCTGTCTCATCGGTGTTTTTCCGTACTCCTGAGGTGCTTCCACGCGTTGCCCGAGTTTGATGTCGCCCAGTTTAAACATATGCTCAATGGCTTCTTGCTTAATTTGAGGGTCATACTCGGTAAGGGGAATGATTTCAGCAGTGTGATAGCCTACATAGTAATAGTAGACATAAGGGCTGGTGAGGCGACCAGAGCGCATGGGTCTATACATGCGTGTGGTGTATCTGTTCTGAGCAGCTGCCTCCATATGGAGGGCAAGATTGGCTTGGAACATATTCTCAATTTTGTAGAGCCCTAGATAGTGCTGTCCAAAGGGGTACGATGCATTGACAAGATTGAAAATCACCGCCCGTGTGTACATGTCGAATTCATCCATTGGATGTCTCCTGAAATGTGAAACGGACTAGAAGATAAATATGGCCTTACGGTAATCTGGAGAGGTCTTCTCGTCAAGCAGTCTTTGGTTTTGGACAATGCCTAAGCCTTGCAAAAAGGGCAATAATACTCAAAGCAGTACTAATAAGTGTGCTGAGTGCAGCACCCCAAGCCCCATATTCTGGAATTAAAACCACATTTAAAACAATGTTCATAATCGAAGCGAAAAAGATGGTTTTACCAATGGCGCGTGTTTGGCCAAGGTGCAAATAGAATGGTGAAATATAGTGAATAGTGCAATACAACGCTGCGCTAAGCGACATGATCGGGACTAGCGTAAAGGCCACCTGGTATGTTTCTGGTAGCCATGGCTTAAAAATAAGTGGGGCAAGGGAGCCGTAACCAATGGCAGCAAGGCTCATGAGTACACCCATAGTGAGGACTAGTTTAATTGGTTTTTTGTAAGAGCTGGTCGCATGTTCACTCAGATATTTCATGCACCAGGGTCTCCAAGCATGATTGAGTGAGATACCTACCAGTAGAAGCACGGATGCGATTTGATACGACAGCGTATAAAAGCCAACATCTTTTACCCCTACAAAATGTTCAATAAGCATGCGGTCGGCAGTAATCATGAGGGTTGTGCCGAGCATGAATGGGATCATTGGGAGTGAAAAGCCAAGTGTGTGCGTAAGGCGTGCTTTTAGCTGTGTTTTATCAAAGTTAAATGTGAGTTCTTTTTGCTTGAAGAGCCAGATAAGAGCTACGCCCGTTAGGACTGTTTGTACGGCTGTTTGGCAAATGAGGAATGTATCCCAGCTTGCTCCTTTGTATGTATAAAGGGTCCAAATGACTGTGCCGTAAATAAGGGCATTTTGCAGAATGCCCATGCAGCCGACAGTAAAGGCTTTGTTATGGAACTGCTGCACAGTTGTGTAAATGAACCAAAGCGCAAGAGATGTGCCGCAGAGAATCATCATGCTGAGGTGCGCGGTTTCTAAGTTTTGTGTCCAGGGTAAAAGTGGTTTAAATATCAGCATAGATGCAAATGTAAAGAGACCTGCAGCTGCCATGAGGCTCACCATGAGGCCGTGAGACATAGAACGCTCTTGTTGGCTATGTTTGTGAAACTCTTTGGCAATTAGATGTGTGAGGCCAAGCTGTAAAACCTGTGACAGGAGAGAAATAATCGCAAGGGCTAAGCCTAAGTATCCATATTCTTCAGGTGTAAAGAAACCTGTAATAATAGGAATACTCAAAAGCGGAATGGCTGCGCCAAGGCTGTTAAGAACGCCATAGGTTGCAAACTGATGAACAACTTTATGTTTAAGGATGCGTTTCATGCGGTTAAATTTGAGCTTCCATGTTTAAAATGTTTTTAGCCATTTTCTCAATTGTGAGATTGGCATCTGCGTAGCTTATCACACTCTCATACATGTTGGCTTTTGTTGGCTCGTTAAGTAGCTCACTTAGCTTTTCAAGCATGGCATCTTTACTGTGTGGTGTGACTTGCCAACCTGTAATGGCTTCTTCAACGTAAGCAATTTCAGGGTGGTGATGTGGGCCTGTAAGGCTCTCTTTGTAGCACAGAACTGGAAGGCCATAAGCAATGGACTCATTCACGCCTAGTCCAACGGCACCAAGGGTGATGAAGAGTTCTGCGTTATTGTAATATTCTGCAAGCTCATCAGCCCCGTAAATGGCACCTGTAATATGTACATTTTTGACATGTTCAGCAGCAAGCTGTACGGCGGGCATTTCGCTACCGTCACCAATAATATTGAGGTGCAGGTTTGGAATTTTAAGCTCTTTGAAAAGGTGGATGAGTTGAGGGACTTTTTTATCCTTTGTGAGTCTGCCAACAAAAAGGAGGTTTCGAATACTTTTCTTTTCTGGCGCTTTACGTAGTTTTTGTGCTTCAGAAATGTCTGTGTTGTTTCCGGCTGAGAATACAGGTGTGTTTAGATTCAGTTTATCTAAGTAACCTTTGTCTTTTTCTGTGTAGCATAGATAGCCATCAACACTGTTGATAAGCCATGTTTTCAAGTGATAGGCAAGTTTACCTCTCCAGCCTGATTTGTTAGCTACAGGAGCACCGTGCCCCCATAAAATGATTTTGGTTTTTCGCTTTTTATGCAGTCTGCAATATAGAGCTGCGAGCCATGTGCTGGTCATGGTTGAGCCAGCTTCCATGATGAGAGTTTCTGGTGCATGTTCTCTTAAAACTTTAAAGAAGGGCGCATGGCAGATGTAAGGGTTTTTCTTCAGTGGGAAGAAAAAGGGCGTTAAAATTTGGAAAGGCGCAGAGCGCGTTGTATTAAGCCCTGATGTACCTTCTGGAAAATTAGAAGCGGAAATGACTTTCCATCCATGTTTTGCAAGTTCTTTAAAGAGGGCCACGCGGTAGTGGGCAACAGTGCGTTGTAGGATGAATGTCTTAGAGGGTGTGGGCGTGGTCATACTTTGTCATTTTTTTATTTTTAACTTTAGTCAACATACAAGATGTCATGACGCAAATGCAACATGTCAGGCTTTGAAGCATGCATTTTTGTCCGACATGTCGGTTTAGGTGATACGTCTACGCTATTGTTTTATGATACATTTTAGAGGTGCCCTATAAAGAGGGGCAATGGTTGAAGGCGAATACGCATGACAAAAAATAAAAAAACTCCTGACTTGCCTTGGCTTCAGGATGCGAGCCACTTTGAATTTGACGTTGATTACTGCGAAAAGGCAGTAGATCGTATTACGCGCTTAAAGCGCCGTTTGGGCATTAATATTTGTGTGCATACCACACAGGAAGATACCATGCAGAATGGTCAGATTTTCCTCTTTAACCACTTTGCTCGTTTTGAAACTTTGATTCCACCATACATTCTTATGCAAGAAACAGGCGCACTCACAAGGAGTGTGGCAGATGTTTCTCTGTTTCAAGCAAGTGATCGGCTGCGTAATGCGATGTCTAAGGTTGGTGCAGTACCAAACCGTTTGGAAGGTCTTCTTCCATTTATGGCCGCAGAAATTTTACGTGGGCGTAAGGTTGTTCTTTTCCCAGAAGGGGGAATGATTAAAGATCGTCGTGTGATTGATGATGAAGGTGAGTTTGGGATTTTCTCAGGCTTCCACCAAACACATAGGAAGCACCACCGTGGGGCTGCAGTGCTTGCCCTTATGCTAGAGATTTTTAAGCGTCGTATTATTGATGTATATGAAGCTGGTGACGAGCGTCGTGTGGAGCACTGGCGTAAATCTCTTGGCCTTGCGAGTGTCGCTGAGATGATGGAACAAGCACGCAAGCCAACCTTGATTGTGCCAAGCAATATTACATTCTATCCAATTCGCATTGACGACAATTTATTAAGTAGTGCTGCCGGGTGGCTTGCCCGCGGCATGCCTGACAGCGTTAAAGAAGAAATGGTGATTGAAGGAAACCTTCTTCTTAAAGATACCGATATGGATATTCGTATGGGGACACCTTTCCAACCATCAATGAGCTGGGGGCTGTGGAAAACATTCCTTTTACATCGTTACTTTGAACAAATTGAATCTCTTGATGAACTATTTGGTCTGAAGGACTCTGGTGGGCGCCTGTTTGAGCGTATTCTTGTTGGAGCTTTAGATAAAGAGACAAATCGTATTCGTGACCGTTACATGGAAGATATTTACGAGAATATCACTGTAAATGTGGCGCACCTAGCTTCTATTATCTTAAAGAACCTTTATGACCAAGGTGAGAACGGTTTTAGACGTTCAGATCTCGCAAAAATTATTTATCTTTCAGCGAAATGTTTGCAGCGTGCAGTAGGTGTACACCTGCACCGCTCTCTTGTATGGCCAGATAGGTACCGTCATCTTGCAGAAGGGGACGCTGAAGATTTGAAGATCTTCCTTGATACTGCAGAAAAGGCAGGGCTAGTTGAGCATAAAGATGATGATTACATCTTTACGGACAAGTTCTCAGAAGAGTTTAGAGATTCAAGTGTACGCTTAGAGCATCCTGTACAGTTGTATTACAATGAAGTGATGCCACTTGTAAAAGTGACAAAATCTGTAGAGAAGGCTATGGCTGATTTTGTTGTTGGTGATGAACGTCAATGGTCAGCGCACCTTATGGATGATGAGGACCATGCTTTCCAGTGGAACCGTAGGCACTATAAGAAGTCTCGCTATCAAGAAATTAATGAACGAGAACGTGCAACGCGTAGTGGTGCGCCGTACTTACTTGTTCACCCGAAGCGTAAAAGCAAAACAGGTATTCTTCTGATTCATGGTTTCTTATCATCTCCTGCTGAGCTGAAAGACTTTGGACGTGACCTTCATGATAAAGGCTTTGAAGTTCTCGGAATGAGAATTCCTGGGCATGGAACCTCTCCTTGGGACCTTATGAAGCGCAGCCGTGAAGAATGGATGAAAGCGGTTCGTCGTAACTATCGTATTTTAAAAGCCCATGTAGATCATATTGTGATTGTTGGGTTCTCAACAGGGGGACTACTAGCTCTTGAATTTGCCGCTGAGCAGCCTGAGGGCCTTGCAGGTGTCATTCCTGTCTGCGCGCCACTCGCTGTGCATGATAAAAATATGGCTATTGTGCCAATGGTGAATACGGTTAATGCGTTTGCAAGTTGGTTTACAGGTGGAGATGGTGTTGTGCCGTTTTATCCAACCAATCCTGAAAATGAAGAGATTAACTATCGTAGTATGCCTGTGAAGGCCATTAATGAATTTAGAGGTTTGATGCATGACGCGCCTGAATTTGTACAGAAAGTGACAGTGCCTCTTCATGTGTTCCAAGCTAATGATGACCCTGTAACAAAGGCCGAAAGTGCTGAAAAATTAATTAAAATGTCTCCCTCAGAAAACAAAGAGCTGCACCCTATTATGGCGGATCGCCATACGATCCTCACTCATAATAATGATGGGGTATGGGGTAAGGTTGCTGATGTAATCTCAATGCTCTCAGAACAAAAAGAAAAGGAGTGATATGGCTAGAAAGAAACATGCGTGGGAAGCGTCATACCCTAAAGGTGTTGATTGGGAATTTGAACCTGTTTTGCAGCCTATTTATGAGATGCTAAAGCACTCCTACGAAAAGTATCCTAAGCGTATTGCACTTGAGTTTCTTGGGAAAACAATGACCTATGAAGAGCTTTGGAAGGAAGTGTGCAATTTTGCAAGCGGTCTTCAGCGTC
Organism: Pseudomonadota bacterium; assembly: GCA_036141575.1. NCBI lineage: Bacteria > Pseudomonadati > Pseudomonadota > Pseudomonadota bacterium. Next base: position 10,727 of record JAYZXF010000001.1, read on the forward strand.
GAGGTATCAAGAAGGGTGATAAAGTTGGTATTTGTCTACCAAACTCCTTCCATTATGTGATTAGTTATTATGGCGTCTTGATGACAGGCGCAACCGTCGTAAATTTTAACCCGCTTTACACGGAAGCTGAAATTGCAACGCTTTCACGAGATAGTGGCGTGCGTATTATGATTACGACGGACATTGAGCATGTGTATGAAAAAGTATTCTTTGCGCTCAATAACTCAGATATGTGCAGCATGATTGTGGCACCATTTACCGATAATCTGCCATTTATCAAAAAGACACTCTTTAATATTTTTAAGCCTGAGAAACTTGCAAAGCTCCCTGATGGAAATACGGTGCTGCCTTGGGATCGTGTATCATCTCTAGACACTGAGCCAGATCCTGTCCGTATTAACCCTGCTAAAGATATTGCACTTTATCAGTATACGGGTGGAACAACAGGGCTTCCTAAAGCTGCGATGCTAACGCACTCAAACGTGGTGACGAATGCTGAGCAGTGTAATATTTGGCGTAAGGCTTCAGGAGAGGTGACAGACCATGATATTTTTCTGGGTGTGATTCCTTTCTTTCATGTATTTGCGATGACAGCGCTTATGAACCTTTCTATGCGTCGAAGTGGGACATTGCACATGTATCCAAAATTTGATTTGAAGCAGACCTTGCAAGGCATTCATAAACATAAGCCAACTATTTTTGCGGGGGTTCCTGCACTATATAACGCCATTATTAACTATGAAAAAGTGAATAAGTACAACCTAACAAGTATGCAGTTTTGTATTTCTGGTGGCGCGGCGCTTCCTGCTGAAGTGTGCGATGAGTTTGTTGAGAAAACAGGTACAGCCATGGTGGAAGGTTACGGCCTCAGTGAAACGTCTCCTGTGGCATGTTGTAACCAGTCGAACGGAAAGAACAAAGCAAACTCTATTGGCTTACCTTTGCCGGGAACAGAGATTTCTATCCGTTCTTTAGAAGATCGAGGCAAAGAATGTAAGACTGGTGACGTTGGTGAAATTGCCATTCGTGGTCCGCAAGTGATGAAAGGCTATGCGGGGCGCATTAAAGAAACAAAAGAAGTTTTCTACCGTGATTGGCTCCTGACTGGTGATGTTGGTTACATTGATGAAGACGGTTACGTTTATATTACAGACCGCTTGAAAGAAATGATTAACGTTTCTGGCTTTAAGGTTTACCCACGCCACATTGAAGAAGTTCTCTATAGTCATAGCGCTGTTATGGAAGCAGCGGTGATTGGTATTCCGCACGCTAAAAAGGGTGAAATGCCAAAAGCATTTGTGGCTTTGAAGAAGGGGCAAAGTGTAACAGCTGAAGAGTTGAAAAAATATGCTGAAGCACACCTGAACCCTTATGAAAAAATTGCTGAAGTTGAGTTTAGGGATGAACTACCAAAATCTATGATTGGTAAACTCCTTAAACGTGAACTTATACAGGAAGAAAAACAAAAAACTAAACGAGAAAAACAAGCGAAGAAGAAAAGGATATCCCGCTCATGACATCTGTTGTAATTGCTGAATACGTACGCTCACCATATACCCTAGCTTACAAAGGGGCGCTTAAGTCGGTGCGTGCTGATGATCTGGCTGCACAAACTGTGCAGGGTTTGATTAAAAAGAGCGGTGTAGACCCAAAAAAGATTGAAGATCTGATTCTTGGTTGTGCTTTTCCAGAAGCTGAGCAGGGCTTTAACCTTGCGCGGTTGGTCGTGCTGCATGCTGGCCTGCCTATTACAATTGGTGGCACAACAGTGAACCGTTTTTGTGGTTCATCTATGCAGGCGATTCATATGGCAGCGGGTAACATTATGGCAGGTGCGGGCGATGCCTTCATTTGTGCCGGTGTTGAATCTATGAGTCGTGTGCCAATGACAGGCTTTAACCCTATGCCAAACCCCGAGCTTTATAAAAAGAACCCTGGCGCTTACATGGGTATGGGTGAAACTGCTGAAAACCTGGCTAAAAAGTACAAAATTAGCCGTGAACAGCAAGATGAGTTTGCAGTACTCAGCCCAGATAAAGCTGCGAAGGCGATGAAGAACAAAGCCTTTAAAGATGAGATTGTTCCAATCAAGACAAAGTACGGCGTTGTTGATACAGACGGTTGCCCGCGCCCGGGAACTGATATGGAAGCCCTTGCTGGTCTTAAACCTGCGTTTGATGAAAAAGGCAGTGTAACGGCAGCAACATCGTCTCCACTTACTGATGGCGCGAGTGCTGTGCTTGTATGTAGCGCTGAATTTGCCAAGAAGAATAAGCTGAAGCCAATTGCTGAGATTAAATCTTTTGCGATTTCTGGCTGTGATCCAAAAATTATGGGAATTGGTCCTGTGGAATCAAGTAAGAAAGCGCTTAAGCGCGCTGGCCTTAAGATGGATGATATTGACATTATTGAGCTCAATGAAGCCTTTGCGGCTCAGTCACTTTCAGTGATTCATGACCTCAAGCTTAAAAAGCATATGGATAAAATCAATATTGATGGCGGTGCTATTGCACTTGGTCACCCTCTAGGTTCTACAGGCGCACGTATTACAGGTAAGCTTGCAAGCCTTCTTCAGCGTGAAGGGAAAAAGTATGGACTAGCCACACAGTGTATTGGTGGCGGGCAAGGTATTGCAACGGTACTGGAGGCGCTATAAGCATGGCTGAAATTAAAAAAATTGCTGTCATCGGTGCTGGCGTAATGGGGGCAGGGATTGCCGCCCAAGCTGCCAATGCTGGTGTAGAAGTTCTGCTTTTTGACATTGTGCCAAAAGGTGAGAAGAAAGACCGCAGTACAGTTGCTAAATCTGCAATTGCAAAGCTTCTAAAAACAAAACCTGCGCCGCTTATGCATAAGTCATTTGCTAAGCGCATTACGCCTTGCAACTTGGAAGATGATCTTGCACTTCTTAAAGAGTGTGACTGGGTGATTGAAGCGATTATTGAGAACCTAGACATTAAGCGTAACTTATACGGAACAGTGTTCAAAAATGCGAAACGTACGGCGCTCATTAGTTCAAACACGTCAACGATCCCTTTGGCTGATTTGACAGCTGAGCTGACTGCTGCGCAGAAGAAGCGTTTTGCAATTACACACTTCTTTAATCCGCCGCGTTACATGAGGCTCCTTGAGATTGTTGAATCTGCTGAAACAGATAAAAAGCTCCTTAAAAAGGTGACAGGGTTTACAGATGTACATATGGGTAAAACCAACGTGCCAGCTAAAGATACGCCAGGGTTTATTGGTAACCGTATTGGTATTTTTTGGTTACATGCTGCAGTCATTAAAGCGATCGAGCATGGTATTGATGTGGAAAGTGCAGATGCTGTGCTTGGCCGTTCATTTGGTTTCCCAAGAACAGGTGTATTTGGACTGTTAGATTTGGTTGGCCTTGATTTGATGCCGCATATTCTCAGTAGTATGCAAGGCTCCCTTAAAAAGCAAGATCCTTTCAATGAACTTGGTGATGCGCCTGAGTTCCTCTCTGAAATGATTGCAGACGGCTATACGGGCCGCAAAGGTAAGGGTGGGTTTTACCGCCTCAATACTGAAGGTGGCAAGAAGCAAAAAGAAGCCCTGAACCTGCAAACAAGAGAGTACTCTAAAGCTGTTCGTCCTAAACCAGCTTGTCTGAAAATGTACAAGAAGGGCGGCCTGAAAGGCCTGATGGGGCACGATAGTTTGGAAGCGCGCTATGCGTGGGATGTGATGAGCCATACGCTCGCTTACGCCGCAAGCTTGGTTCCTGAAATTGCAGATGACATTGCTGCGGTTGATGAAGCAATGCGCCTTGGATTTAACTGGAAATATGGTCCGTTTGAGCTTATGGATAAGATTGGCACAGACTGGATGCATGACATGCTTGTGATGGAAGGCCGTAAGGTACCTAAGCTGATTCAGCATGCTAGAGACCAAAAGTTCTACACGATTAAATCTGGACGACTTCATGCTCTTAACCCGAAAGGGAAGTATGATGTGGTGAGGCGCGCAGATGGCGTACTTCTACTTCAAGATATTAAGCGTCAAAGAAGGCCAATTCTCTCAAACAAGAGTGCGTCACTTTGGGATATTGGTGATGGTGTGGTTTGCCTTGAGTATCACTCAAAAATGAACTCACTGAACCCGCTTAGCCTGTCTATGATTAACAAGTCAATTGACTATGTTGAGAAGAATAACCTGAAGGGTATGGTGTTCCATAACGAAGGCTCTAACTTTAGTGTGGGTGCCAACATCGTAATGCTACTTGTAACAAGTAAGCTACGTTTATTCCCTCTCATTCGTTGGATTCTATCTCATGGTCAAAATACATTTAACCGTATGAAGTACGCAAACTTCCCTGTTGTGGGTGCGCCAAGTGGTATGGCCCTTGGTGGTGGTTGCGAAACACTCCTGCATTGTAACGCGCTTACTGCGCATGCAGAAACTTACATGGGGCTTGTTGAAGCTGGTGTCGGTATTGTGCCGGGCTGGGGTGGCTGTAAGGAAATGCTAGAGCGCCACGGAACTAAGAAAAAGGCTATGAATGGCCCTATGCCAGCAGCAATGGAATCCTTTATGGCGATTGCTACCGCACAAGTAGGAACCTCTGCTTTTGAATGCCAGAAGATGGAATTTCTGCGTGCGGAAGATAAAGTGGTTATGAATAAAGACCGTTTGCTTGCGGAAGGGAAAGCCAAAGTTCTTGAAATGGCTGAGGGGTATATTGCTCCAGAATCTCCTGTCTTTAAGCTTGCAGGTGAAAGCGGGCAAGTTGCAATGAGAATGGGTGTGAATGACTTTGCCAAAAAAGGTATGGCAACACCACATGATGTAGTTGTTGCAGCTGAGCTTGCCAAGGTTCTAACTGGCGGTAAAAAAGATGTGCTAGATGAAGTGTCAGAGGCTGAAGTGCTCAAGCTTGAGCGAGATGCCATTGTAAACCTGTGCAAGACCAAAGGCACGCGTGATCGCATTCTACATATGCTGAAAAAAGGTAAGCCATTACGTAATTAAAACACTGGTGCAGAACTTCATAAATAAGTAGATGCACATACATAAAAACGGAGATAAAAAATGACAACAATGATCTGTTATATTGGAGTTGCAATTCTTGCACTCTATGCACTCTTGTACCTAAGAAAAGGCTTTGCAGCCTGGGTATTTGGTTGTGCGATTCTATTTTATGGAATTCATACGCTATACAGCCCAGAAGGGGTTTGGTTTACAGCGCTGCTCTCTGTGTATGTGACAGCAATTCTTATTTTTGGTATTACGCCACTGAGACGTATTCTTGTGAGTAGCTTTATCATGAATATTGCGGCAAAAGTTCTGCCAACAATTTCAGAAACTGAAGATACAGCTCTTAAAGCGGGTACAACATGGCTTGAGGGTGAGTTTTTCTCAGGTAAACCTGACTGGAAAAAGGTAAAAGACTTTAAACCGAAAAAGCTCACAAAAGCTGAAAAGGATTTCCTAAATAAGCAAGTGGATAAGCTTTGCGGTATGATTGATAACGACCAAGTGCATTGTGATCGCGAGCTCCCTGAAAAGGTTTGGGATTACATTAAGAAGGAAAAATTCCTTGGTATGATCATTCCTAAAAAGTACGGTGGTCTTGGCTTTAGTGCGATTGGTCACAGCGAAGTTGTGACAAAGATTTCAAGCCGCTCACTGCCAACAGCAGTGATGGTCATGGTACCCAATTCTCTAGGCCCTGCTGAACTTCTCCTGCATTACGGAACAAAAGAGCAGAAAGATTATTACTTACCGCGCCTTGCTGTTGGTGAAGAAATTCCATGTTTTGCCCTAACAGAGCCACATGCAGGGAGTGATGCTGCCAATGGCCGTAGCTTTGGTACGGTTGTGAAGAAAAAGGTCAAAGGTAAAGAGGTTATTGGTATTAACCTAACCTTTGATAAGCGTTACATTACGCTTGCGCCAATTGCCACTGTGGTTGGTCTTGCTTTCCGTCTGTATGACCCTGAGCATATTCTTGGTGATGAGGAAGATATTGGTATTACATGTGCGCTTCTGCCACGCGATACAAAGGGTCTTAAAATCGGTAACCGTCATGATCCAATGGGCGTGCCATTCCCGAATGGTACCGTGCAAGGTAAAGACGTATTTGTTGAGCTAGACCGCATTATTGGTGGTAAAGCTTACGCAGGCCAGGGCTGGCGCATGCTTATGGAATGTTTGTCTGTGGGTCGTAGTATTTCTCTTCCATCACTCAGTGTGGGTGGAGCAGAGCTTACGGTGCGTGCTGCAACAGCATATTCTCAAGTTCGTGAACAGTTTGGTGTACCAATTGCTGCCTTTGAAGGAATTCAAGAGCGTTTGGTGCGTTGTGCTGCACTTGCCTATTCAATGGATGCAATGCGTGTTCTCACGTGTGGTGGTGTTGATGCGGGCGAGAAGCCATCGGTGATGTCTGGTATCTCTAAGAACTACCTAACGGAAGGTATGCGTACCTGCGTAAACGATGGTATGGATATCATGGCTGGTAGCGCTATTTGCCAAGGTAAGGCCAATATCTTTGGTCGTGCTTATCAGGCAATTCCAATTGGAATTACTGTAGAGGGTGCGAACATCCTGACTCGTTCTATGATTGTCTTTGGGCAGGGGGCTATTCGTTGTCATCCATACCTGCAGGCTGAAACAGAATCTATCCAGAATATGGATCTGAAAGCCTTTGATAAAGCGATCTTTGGTCACTTGAACCACTTTATGAGTAATACGGTTAAAGCTTTCGTGCTTGGCCTGACTGGTGGATATGGTGTTCCTGTATCGGGTGATGCACTTGAAAAACGCTACTATAGAAAACTGACAAGACTGAGCCTTTCATTTGCTTCATTGTCAGATTATACACTTCTAACACTTGGTGGTAAGTTCAAGTTTAAGGAAAGTTTATCTGGTCGTTTTGCAGACGCACTTGGCCATATGAGCCTTGCAATGTCTGCGCTTCACCGCTACCACGGTGAAAAGGATAAGGCGGCATACGCACCTGTTGTAGAACTTGCTCTGAAAACTCATATTTTTGAAATTGAGCAGGCGCTTAAAGAGGCGCATCGTAACCTGCCAAGTAACTTCCTTCGCTTTAAAATGGGGATTGCCATTGCACCGCTTGGATGGCGTGAGAAACGTCCAACGGATAAAGACATGCATGCTGTCATGAAAGTGCTGACTGATGCGAAGGATAAAGTACGTATGGGACTGTCTGAAGCTGTTTATACGCCTAAGAAAACAGACCCTGGCCTCGGTGAGCTAGAGGATGCTCTTGCAAAGGTGAAGAAGGCTGTTGCTGCGCGTAAAAAGCTGAATAAGGCGCGTCGTACGCATGGCGTTGAAAAAGCACCTCTGGGTGTGATGGCTGAAGCAGCGAAGAAAGCTGGTGCACTCACTGCAGCTGAAGCGAAACTCATTAAGGATGCTGATAAGGCAATGGATCATGTGGTGCAGGTTGCATCTTATGACCCTGAAGCTTACAAAGCACGATAATCTAATGAAGTTAGAAAGAGGGGCGCATGGGCGCCTCTTTTTTGTTCTGTTCTTGCAACTGTGGCTTTTTCTATAAGAGTTAGGAAGTGTTTGTCTTGCGTCAGAAAAGTATCTAAGCGCTTTAATGTTTGGCATCATAAAACTATAGCCCTTAAAGGGGCTGGATGACTGTTATGGATGAAGGGGACCTAAAATGATTCATAAAATTTTGAAGAGCATCTTTGTAGCTACGCTATTAACGATATGTGCCATTTCAGCTGAAGCTGCGGAGAAAGCTATTGGTAGTGTGAGTGCTATTTCTGGTGAGGCTTATGCTATTAATGAGGACGGCTCACGTGTCGATCTTGCTCTTAAATCACCTATTTTCCAAAATCAAACAGTCGTGACAGGTCAAGATGGTAAGGTCCAAATCATCTTTATCGATAACAGTATTTTTACAATTAGTGCCAACACAGAACTCCTTATTGATGAATATGTTTACAACGCTGATACGCAGCAAGGTAAATCAATCATGAATGCCACAAAGGGTGTATTTAAGTTTGTAACAGGTAAGATTGCCAAGAATAACCGCGAAGAAGTGAAGGTGAAGACACCGTTTGCAACAATTGGTGTGCGTGGTTCTGGTGGTATTATTGCGGTTGACCCAATTGCAGGGACACGTGTAGGTCTAACACAATGTTGTCTTGATGTTCAAACGCCAGGTGGCTCTATCCCTGTGGCGCTTGACCAGATGGGTACATTTATTGAAGTGCAGGACCCAGATCAGCCAGCGCCTCAGCCAAAACCTGTGGATGCTGCGTTCTCTCGTATTATTCAAGAAAACTTTAACGCAGGCTTTGGTCAGGATGATGGCTCTGAAAATCCATTACAAGTTAGTGAAAAACAGGAACGTAAAGCAGAGCGCCGTGAGGTTCGTAGAGAACAGCGATCTCAGCAAAAACCGCGCCTTGTAGAAGGTGAAGTTAAGCCTTTAGAGCCAGTGGCTGAAAATGATGACAAGCCTCTAGAGCCTATTGCAGAAACAGACCTGCAAGAGCCTGTTTTGGAACCTATTGTTTCAGATCCTTTGGTGAATGACCCTATTTTAACAACTTCAATTGAAGAAACTCAAATTAGTTTGGTAGATGTTAACCAAGACCAGGCAGATGATGATGCGACTGGTGGTAACTTGTCTACTAACACAACGCATATGGGTAAGTTTGTACGTAGATCTGGTGCAGGCCATATTGTTGAAGGGTCAATTTCTGGTCAGTTCCTAGCTGATGGTTCATTTGCTGCAAGAATTACAGACCAGGGGCGCACATTCTCAGCTCTTCTTCCAATTAGTGATAATGGCTTTGGTAGTGAGTCTTCAGTTGTGATTGATGGTACAGAATTTAATATACGTTACTTTAAGCACCCGAATGAAGAGTTCTTTGTTGTAAACCTCGAGGATGTTCATGGTACAGACAATATTGCAGTATTTGCAGGTGAGCCTTATAGTGGAGCGCTTCCAACAAATGGTATTGAAACATATGGATTTGTACCTAACTTCTCAAACTCAAATGTGAATGAGCAGGACAGGTTTGATGGCGTACTCTACAACGATTATATTAGCCGCAACTTTATTGGTGGTAACTTGAGCACAAGCCTTGATGGTAACGGTAATGTTGTGATTGATGGATTTGGTGCCGTATTTGGTGATATTGGTTCACATGGTCAAGCGGGTACATTTGCAGGCTATGAAGCGATGAATAATGAAGTGTTTACAGGAACAACCATGTCGGCTGGTTCTGATGCTTACTTTGGTTCAGGTCCTGCTCCTTCTGGTATTTTGTTAGAGACAAGTTCGGCAGGTGCTGGAGAAAGTATTGATAGCTTTGCGCGCCGTCCTGATGATGTAGACTTTACAACAAAAGCCAATGCTGACCGCAACCAAACAAGAACATACCGTGGATTTATTGGTGGCTTTATGAGTGTAGATGCGGACGGTAATGGCTCTCCTGAGTACCGCCGTCTGACAAACTCAGTTGTAAATGGCCGTGTTGATCGTGGTATTGAAGTGAATGTAAATACAGCAACAGATGCAACAAATAATGTGAGTGCCAAAATTGAAGGCTTCCTTGATGATGGCCAAGAAGATGTTAATACAAATGGAACAACACAAGAAATTGTGAGAGCTGATTTTGACTTTGGTACAGCAGCTCATTTGACAGCGTATGCAGCAGAGCAACAAACTTCAGGTGTGAACTCTGGTGTTGTTGTTGTGGGTGACTCTCAAGCTGATGTTGTTACAGTTTACGGAAACAGTGCCTCTACTGGTAGTGGCATGGTGGGCGGTATTGCAGGCGATGGATTTGGTAATGCTGTCGCTGTAAGTGGTGACTGGATGCTAGTAGGTGCGCCAGATGATACATCTGGTGGTACAGATGGATTTGTTCAATTTTATAAGCGTGATGCACAAGGTGTTTGGACAGCGCATGGTAGTATGGTGTCTTCTCCTGATTCAGAAGCTGGTGGAGAGTTTGGTTATGATGTTGCCATTCATGGTGACTTGGCCTTTGTAGGTGCTAAGCGCGAAGATGATGCTCTTGCTGATAATGGTGCGGTTTATGTTTATGAACTGAACGGCAACACTTGGGCTCCTACTGGTCAAAAAATTATTGGTAATGCAGCTAGTGACTTCTTTGGACGTGACGTTGATGTAAGCGGTAACTATATGGCTGTTGGTTCAGCCCAAGCTGCAACATTTAATGTTTACTTTAGGCACCCAACAACAGGTGTATGGCAAGACAGACAGGCTGTACCTAACATTTCAAACATGGCAGGTATAACGTCTGTTGCGATTAGTGAAAATGGAGACTTTGCAGCTGTAGGTAGCAGTAGTGCTGGTGGCTCAAATGGTGTGGTGCAGATTTTCCGTTGGAGTGGGAGTATGTATCAGCCTTATAGAGTGATTAATGGTAACTCTACATCTGGACTTGGTGAATCTATTGCTATTAAGCATGATAAAATCGTTATTGGTTCACCAGCAGAATCTAGAGGTTACTTGATTGATATGAACGCGCTTGGTGCAGGAGCAGCTGTTAATATTGGTGCTGCTGGTGCAGTCACAATTGATGGGGGGGCTGGTAACGGTCTTGGTGAAACTGTCGCCTTTAACGGTGATCGCGTTGTACTTGGTAATAGTACTTATAATGTAGGCGGTAATGGTGGTGCCTTTAGAATCTTTACCCTAAGTGGTGATCAGAGCGAGGTAATTGCATCAAGTAATCTATTTACGGGTGCTGCAGATGCAACGAATGATCTTGGTTCTGATCTGGCGGTTGCTGATATGGTGATTTCTCATAACAACCAAGGTGTACTTGTGAGTGATTTTGTAGCAGATCCTGCGCACCGTTGTACGGATTGTAATTATGCGCACTGGGGAATCTGGGCAGGTGCTCTAGAAAATGATGGCCTTGTTAGTGCTGGCGATCTTGCAAGAGCAGAGGCTGTTTACTACGTAGCTGGTGAACAAATGATGCAGGGTGCAGACCTTGATGCTTATGTAAGCACGACTCCTGGTGTTGTAAGCTTTAATGGTATGACAGCAGGTGCAATTGATACACATGGTACGCTCACGCACCATATCGGTAGTTTTGGTGCAGATGTGGACTTTGATAACCGTAACCTAAGTGTGACTGACTTTACACTTGGAGACTATAGCCTTTCAGGTGGTGCTGCAACTTGGTCAGCTGGGCAAGGTGCATTTACTGGTGCTCTTTCTATCGATAATATTGGAGCAGGTGGAGCAGAGACATTGAGTGGTGATATTAATGGTGCTTTCTTTGGGCCTGCTGCGGATGATATTGGCGGTAACTATAGCCTAGAAAATTCAGGACAGGATATTAAGGCTTCAGGTATTTACCTCGGTACTCAAAACTAAATAAATATGAAACTAAAAAGGCGGCAGGTGCCGCCTTTTTTAATAGAAGATTGTACGAACGCGGTGATGTGGTTCTGGGCGGTAGGCCGTCTTTTGGCTGAGATTCCAGAGCCACCAGTCTAGGGCTAGGGCTGTACAATGTACCCCGCGAGCTGCTGCAGCTGATTTGATTGCCTCTACAGCTTGGATGGTTGCTGCGCGGATTTCAATTTCTTCGGGGCTTGAGATATCAAACTCTTCAAGGTTTGCGATCTTTTCAGAAAGGCTGTCACTGTAAACCAACGCACCCATTGCTCTTAGAACCTGTGGCAGGCGGTAATCGGCAAAAATTGTGAGATGATCTATATCACGGAACTCACCAAAGCTTTCACCTCTGAATGCGCCCCATAGGTCTGCAGCTAGAATCTGTGCACGTTTAAGGAATACAACGTCGCGGCCATTATACTGTGCGACATCTTTAAGTGTAGAAAATTGAGTTGCAACTGTATTGGCAAGCTTTACAGCACTGCCTTTGGCGTCTTCAATAATGTACGCGAACTTGCCAAGGTATAGGTCTTGTAGAGTTTGACCGACCTCTTGCAGAACATGTACGCGTTCATCAAGCAGAGGAATAGGCCCTACACCGCCTAGAATCGATTTCAGTTTATTTCTATCGATCGTGGCAAGGAAAGAGGCATCTGTAAGTGGAACGCCACGTTCTTGGGCTTCTTTGAGTGCACAGGCAAGGGCCCAGTAGCCGCTGACTGTTTCGCCGTTATACTGAACTTCCCATGCTGGCTCTTCTTTATCTGCCCAGAATGAGAAGTTAAGAGCTGTGAGAATGAACAGCCATTGTGCTGTTGTCTCTGTTCCATCAAAGAAGTGACGCTCATAATCTTTACGGCTCCATGTTGGGCGACGTAGGATCAGGTTGTCTGAAAGAGACAGTGAAATTTTTGCAATGCTATCAGGGCAGATGCTGACGTCACGTGCGCTATGCATCACCGCTTCTGTAGACGTAATAATGTTTTGCTGAAGAGGTTCAACAGAGGAAATAGGCATCTGTGGTGCAGTGGATGCAAGAACAGAAAGTGACATACCCATTAGCTCCCTTTGTTGAGGTTCCAGTTATACTTAATGTAACTCTCGATATATAGGTTCTTTAAACCTGTGTATTGCGTTACGAACTTCTCTATAGAGGAAAAATCGTCTCTATACCACTTAAAAATTTGAGAAAGTTTCACAATTGATTCGCCTGAGCGTGATTCGACTTGAATACCTTTGGTTGGATTTGTGAGGAAATCTTTTGTTCTCGCGTCTAGTGTTGTGTAAATCTTTTCAGGGCTGTAAGCCTCTGGCATAAGGTCTGGGCATGATAGAGAGGCACAGTTCAGCGCAAAGTGAATGCGCGGCTCATTAAGAGATCTTAGAATAGAGTGCTCAATGTCATTCAGCGTGTAAGACTTTGGCCCCACTTGCCACTTAAAGTTATCCCAAGGGTTACCAAATAGACCACCAAGGTTACGGATCGATTGTGATTCATCTTTTTGAATGATCAGATCAATTGTAAGGAGGTTGTAGGTGTTAATCCAAAAAGCGAGAGTTTCCTCAACACTCTTAAGGGCGAGAGGGTCTGCTTTTTTGATTTGGATCATCGCTTTTTTATGGCGCTCATCACGGCCCCAGCTATCGTAATCTACAAGAGTGAGAGAAATACCTTCTTTGCTGCCACCTTTTACGTAGTCTTGAAGAAGTTCATCATAAAACTTGAAAGTATCCTGAACAGCAGCGTGCAGGTGACTTGAAAAGAATAGCGCAAAACTAAGAGCAATAAAGCGAATCATATTTAGCCTTGATATTGTTGTCTCTTTTATGAGTTAACCGAACAAGCGGTACATAACACGACTTATAACGCGAACGCTGCCTTTTTTCAAGAGTGGACTTGAGTGCTTTGAAATGAGTTTACCGTATAATTCACCTCGTGTTGGGTAGGCCCATGTAACACCTGAAAGGGTGCCAAACTTCTTATCATGATGAATCATATAACAAAATAGCGGGAGGAACTCTCCTGCATGTGAGCCTACAATGGTTGCGCCAAGGATGCGCGATTTTTTATTAATAATGACTTTGCAAAATCCTGTTGTATCTCCTTCAGTAATGGCACGATCCATTTCTGAGAAGTTTACGCGAATAACCTGAGCGTCAGGATGTTTGGCTTTGGCTTCTTCTTCTGTGAGGCCAACTTGTGCCAATTCTGGCGATGTATAAGTTACCCACGGCATGGCTTTTAAGTTTTCTTTTGCTGTAAAGGCGCCAAAGAGAACACGCTTAATAAAGAGTGAGGCGTCATAAGCAGCCATATGGGTAAATGGATGCTTGCCGGTAATGTCGCCTAGTGCGTAGATGTGCTTCACTGAGGTTTGGTTACTACCGTTCACGTCAATGCCGCGGGCAGTATAGGCAACGCCAGCTTTATCTAAGCTCATGCTATGGACGTTTGGGGCTCTACCCGTTGCAAGGAGAAGATGGGAGCCTTTAATGTCACCATCAGATGTGCTGACTGTAACTGTCGTTTTGCTACCTGAAACTTCTTTAACTTGAGTGCCTGTATGAATATTGACGCCTTTTTGTGTAAGGGCGTCGCGTACAATGGCTCTGGCATCTGCGTCGTCGCGAGGCAGAATATCTGGCGCGCCTTCAATAAGTGTAACTTGTGTACCAAGGCCTTGAAAGGCATCTGCCATTTCACAGCCAATAGGGCCTCCACCAATAATAATGAGGTGCTTAGGCTGTTCTTTAATCTTAAATAGGCTTTCGTTGGTCAGGTAAGGGACATCGCCAAGGCCATCAATCGGTGGAATTGCAGCTGTTGAGCCTGCTGCAATCACATAGCGCTTAGCTGTATAAATAGTACCACCAGCTTCAATGCTATGACGATCAATAAAATGAGCTTCTTCTTGGATGACTGTAACTCCAAGGCCTTCAAAGCGCTCTACGCTGTCATGCGGAGCAATGGTTTCAATGCTATGGTTCACTTGATCCATAGCCTCTTTAAATGAGAGGCCTTTTGCTGATGCAGAAAGAAGCGCCTTACTTGGCACGCAACCACTGTTGAGGCAGTCTCCACCCATTTCACCTTTTTCAAAGAGCACCACGCTGTAACCAAGTTGAGCGGCAACAGAAGCTGTTACGAGTCCTGCTGCGCCTCCACCAATAATAGCGATATCAAATTTATGCATGTGTCTTCTTTCTCTTTTTAAGGATTGCTGGAACCAGAGCTAGTGCACCTAGGAATGCAAAAGCAAGGAGCATTTGGGTGGAGAGGACGTCTTTAGGTTCGCTTAGGTTGCTGAGTGTTGAGCCAAAGTAGCAGTAAGCAGTGGTTCCAGGAATGATACCAACAAACGTACTGATGGCGAATGTTCTGAGTGGAATATTAAATAGGCTTGGCAGAATGTTGACTGCAAAGAATGGGAAGATAGGCACAAGGCGCAGGAAGAGTAGATACTCAAATGCATTATCTTCCATGTTGGCTTTAAACTTAGGTGCATATTTTTCTACCTTAGCTTGGAGTGGTGCACCAAGTGTGGTTCTGGCTGCCATAAATAGAATAACCGCACCAATGGTTGCACCCACCACAACAGAGAGGCTTGCCGTTACGGTGCCCATAAAAAATCCTCCTGCAAGGGTGAGGAGTGCGCCTGTTGGGAGGGCAAAAGCTGTACTTATAATATAAGCGAGTATAAAGAGCGAAATGAAGAGAGCTGTGCGCTCATCATAAAATGCCATGATCTGGCCTTTGTACTCTCCGAGGGCTTCAAAACTCAGGTACTCTGGTGCATAGATAGAGCCCATAGCAAAGACGCTTAGCATAAATAGGCCTAGGATGATTTTAAAATAACGTTTCATACTCTTGAATACTTTTCTGTTGGTTCTTATGTCTTTTAATACGGAGTACAATGCTATTTTGTTACAAAAAAAGTGCGCTTGCGAGAAAAAAGAGTTGACAAGATAGGGGTAAATTCCGTAAAAGGGCAACTGATTTTGAAATTCCCGTGTGAAACGGGGTAAAAACTAAGACAAGTTTAAACAAGGAGAACAACCATGAAACGTACGTATCAGCCAAGCCGTATCAAACGCGCTCGCCGTCATGGTTTCCGTGCACGTAAAGCAACTGTTGGGGGTCGTCGTATCCTTAACGCACGTCGTGCTCGCGGCCGTAAAGCTCTTTCAGCTTAATTTATTAAGCTAGATTATTCCGAAAGCGGCCACGTGCCGCTTTTGTTGTTCCCTTTAGGTGATATATGAAAACAAACTGTAACCATCCATTTTCTAAAATGAAGAAGCGCAAAGAATTTGTGCGCCTTGCTGCTGTAGGTGAGAAAGTAGTTACGAAAAGCTTTGTGATGCAATACGCAGAGCGTGAGGATACAGAAGTCCGTGTAGGGTATACCGCTAGTAAAAAGGTTGGTGGCGCTGTTCAGCGCAATAAAGCGAAGCGTCGTATGCGTGCCCTTGTTGGGGAGCATATCCGTTTGAATGCCGAGTCAGGCCTCTCTAAGGGATATGACATCGTGTTTATTGCACGCTACTCAATGGTCGATAGAGATTTTTCAAAAATTCAAAAAGATTTCCAAGGCGCCATTCAGGTGCTAAAGGCATAGTGTGAAATATTTATTTCTCGCATTTATTTGGTTGTACCAGATGATCGGTGCGCCCATGTTTCATCAGTTTGGAGGCCGTTGTAGGTTCCATCCGTCTTGCTCTCATTATGGTAAAGAAGCAATAAATCGTCATGGAGCGATAAAAGGGGGTTGGCTAACGGTGAAAAGGTTTATAAGATGTGGTCCATTCTCTGATGGGGGGTACGACCCTGTGCCGGAAGAATATAACTGCTTTTGTAGTAAGAAGAATTCGCAAAAGACATCAAAAAGATAGGATAGATAATGAGCTTTTTTCTGCCACCAGAAAATAAAGAAGGTAACGACAAAAGAAACCTGATGGTTGCTGTCATCATGAGTATCATGGTGCTTCTTGCATATGAATGGTATGTGCGCTGGACAGGCGTTGACCATGGTATGGTAAAAGGTGAGCAAACTGAAATGGCAATGGCTCAAGAGCCTGCTATGAATGAGGCAGGTCTTCCATCTGCACCTAAGATGATGCAGCAAAAGCCAATGGGCTTGGTTGCGAATGAATCTTCTGAAAATGTACAAACAACACGCCGTGTTCCAATTCGCTCAAATGTGATGGAAGGATCTATTGCGCTGACGGGTGGTCGCGTAGATATGTTGTCTTTCCAAAACTTTGCAACTGAGCCAATGGGCGATGAGATTGTAAGTCTATTTAGTAACAATAAAGGTAAGAGCCACTTCTTTGATGCGGGCTGGGTCTCTGAAAGTGTTCAAGCACCGGATGGGAACGCGAAATGGGTAGCGTCTGGTGAAGGTCTTTCTCCTGAAACACCACTCACGCTTACTTGGAGTAACAACACTGGTCAGGTTTTCCACCGTACATACACAATGGACGCTTCTCGTTACGTTCTTACAATTCAAGATAAAGTGGTGAACGAAGGTCCGAACGCTGTGGCACTCTCTCACTATGCACAAATTCATAAAACAGGTGTACTTGGTGGTTCGGGTGGTCTGAAATATAACCCAGATCGTAGTACGTTCTTTAACCACATGGGCCCAGTATCTGTGATTGATGGTATTCGCGCTGAGCCAGAGTATGACGATGTACTTGAGCAAAACACAACAACTGATGGTGACAGTGGCTGGATTGGTATGACAAGCCGTTACTTTATGGCTGCTCTTATCCCTGACCAAGGCCGAGAGCATGCGTTTACATTTAAGCACACAAAGCGTGGAGAAGATTTCTTTACAGCGCTGGTACAAAGTGAGCCAAAACTTCTTGCAAGTGGTGCAACGCTTGAGAGCGCGACACGTCTGTATGTTGGTCCGCGTCAAATTTCTGAACTCAAGAAAGAAGACGTTGGCCTTGACGGTGCTGTGAACTATGGTTGGTTTGATTTTATTGCACGCCCGCTTTATTCAATGATTATTTGGTTCCAATCTCATGTTGGTAACATGGGTGCGGCGATTATCCTTTCTACAATTGTTCTGAAGATCCTGCTTCTGCCACTTGCAAACAAAAGCTACCGCTCTATGGCGAAAATGAAGCTCATTCAGCCTGAAATGGAGAAGATGAAAGAGCGTTATGGTGATAACCGTGAGCAAATGGCAATGGCCATGATGGAAATGTACAAAAAGCATAAGGTAAACCCTATGTCTGGCTGTTGGCCAATGCTGGTGCAGATTCCAATCTTCTTTGCTTTCTATAAAGTAATTTTGATCTCGTTTGAGTTCCGCCATGCAGTATTCATTAACGGTTGGATTACAGACCTCTCTGCGCAAGACCCTCTATTTATCCTGCCAATTCTGATGGGTCTAAGTATGTACTTTCAGCAAAAGCTAAGCCCAAGCATGGGTGACCCAACACAGCAAGCTGTGATGCGTATGCTACCAGTACTGTTTACGGTGATGTTCCTGTTCTTCCCTGCTGCACTTGTACTGTATTGGCTAACGAACAACGTGCTTTCAATTCTGCAGCAGTACATCCTGATGAAGCAAGTTGAGAAAGCAAGCTAAATTCTACTTAGGACTTGCTGCAAATCATTTTCAAATGTGGTGCGCGCTCTTATGTATATAAAAATACACTGCGAGCTGTGCGCCTTTTTGAAAAGTGATTTTCGCGAAGCCTAAGCGAATTTATGAGAAAGCAAAGTATGTCTAAAGTGTTAAAAAAAGAGTTCCGCCATATCGAAAACTGGGTTTTCGATATGGATGGGACGCTGTACTCTCCTGAAAGCGGTATGGAGGATGCGCTTTGGGAGGCTTGGTTTGGCTTTTTGGAGAAAGAGCGCGGGTATTCTCCTGAGCAAGCTCAGAAGAGGTCTGAAGAGTTTTCAAAGGCATATGACGGCAATTCTTTTTATGGGTGGATGATTGAAGAGAATCTATCTTATGAGAAAATTATTAGTGTTTTTGATGCTGTAGATCATGATCTTGTTGAGCGTTGTGAGCGCACAAAAGCTGGCGTAGAGGCTTTGCCTGGTCGTAAATTCATTTTTACAAATTCTCACTTTAACCGTATTGATGTGGTTCTTGAGCGCTTGGGTCTGCTCGGTCATTTTGATGGGCTGTTTTATGTGCGTAAAATTGATGATGCTGTGAAGCCAAACCCTTTGGTTTATGATCGTTTTTGTGCGATTCATGGCGTAGACCCTAAAGCGAGTATTTTTCATGAAGACCGTATCGAGAACTTAAAGCCTGCTTATGACATGGGGATGCGCACAGTTCTCTTGCATACGGTACCGGATGGACAGCCTGAATATGTGGATTACACATCACGCTCTATCGCAGACTGGCTCTCAAGTGTTTGGGAATAACTCTGCCTATGCTTCTTGCTTATCAGGGCTCTTTTTTCCATTTTAACAAAGCTGAAGTAATGAGTTTTACTCAACGCTTTTAAAAAAGTAAAAAATTGTCCCTGAACGTCTTGTGGCCTTAAGCTAAGAATCCTGTGCCAGAGGTTAAAAATGCATTGTATTTTTACCTATGTTAGCGTATGCTGACCTGCACTTGAAAAAGGATAAAAATACACACATGAGTTTGACAAATCTGAGTCCGGGTAAGCTTAAAATCTTGCAAGCTGTTGCAACCCTTCTAGAAAACCCTTCTGAAAAAGTAACAATCAGCAAAATTGCTGATGTGGTTGGTGTTACTGATGCAGCTATTTACCGACATTATTCTTCAAAAGAAGATATCTTTAACGCGCTTTATTTGTACATGGAATCTAACTTCCTAAGTCCGCTAACAACGGTGCAAGAAAGTGAAAGCGCAACAGATGAGCGTATGTCTGTTGTGTTTGATAAATTCCTCGATTTCTTTTACGGTCACCCTGGTCTTGCACGACTCTTTTTAGGACACGGATCTTCAGGTTTCCCTGGCGCACCTGAGAAATTAAAACTTTTACATGCAAAAGTGCGTGCACAGCTGGCGCAAATTCTGCGTTACGGTCAAGCCAAAGGTGAAACGGCTAAGCTTGAGCCAGAGCAGGCGGTAGAACTCTTCTTTGGTTTGATTGCCAGTGCAGCACTTGCACAAGTTTACGGCTTTGCACAGGTTGATCAAGCACAGCGTTGGCAAGCTTTTGCGCAAGCGGTTTTTAATGTTCAACAACAGAGTGCTGCGTAAATGAAGACATTTGTTTTTACATGTGCGGCGGCATTGCTTGCTGTCGGTTGTTCATCTGAGGATGAGATATCAAGTAAGTTGCGCGATCATCCTGCAAACGCTCTTGTTGGGGAAGCCTTCCCTGAGTTTGATGTCGCAGAGCTTCCGTCGATGCAAAGTGCAGACGTTACTTTTGATAAGCCAACGGTTGTGAATGTGTGGGCTACATGGTGCCCGCCTTGTGTGAAAGAGCTTCCATCGCTAAGCGCTCTTGGTAAGCGTGATGACTTTGATGTGATTACCATTTCTACAGATAAACAGCCTGAGTTGGTGCAAAGCTTCTTGAAAAATAATGCGCTAGAAGAGCTTGATGTCAGACTTGACCCAATGGGTCGTAGAACGCGTGAGCACCTGAAAGCACAAGGACTTCCTGTAAGTTATCTTGTGGGTGCAGACGGTAAAATTTACCGCGTAGACGCTGGTGAGCGTGATTGGAACCATCCTAAAACAATTGAGCTTTTGAAGAAAACGCTACCAGAGGGAGGGAACTCATGACGCTACATGATGCTTTAAATGCAGCGCTTTATGCAGCGCTCATTATTATCATCTTCAAGGTTCTTGTGATTATGTTTAAATCTGGCCATGACATGTTTTACGTTCCTCCAGAGGCTGTGCCTTTTGAGGATGATGAAGACGAAGAAGAGTTTGATACTTTGCAAGTTTCAGAAGGCAAAATGCTTTGCCCTGTGTGTAAGGTAACAGTAATTCAAGTTCCTGCTGTTGGGGAACAAGCTATTTGTGGTGGCTGCAAACAAAGAGCCATCGAAGAATTTACAGAAAAGGAAAATAACTCATGACAGGCAAGACGCTAAGTTTTCAGGATATGATTTTGACGCTTGATACCTATTGGGCGGACAAAGGATGTGTGCTTCAACCTCCATATGACATGAACGTGGGGGCAGGGACTTTTCACCCTGCAACGGTACTTCGTGCTCTAGGTCCTGAGCCTTGGAATGCAGCTTACGTTCAGCCGTCACGCCGTCCAACAGATGGCCGTTATGGTGAAAACCCAAACCGTCTTCAGCACTACTACCAGTACCAAGTTGCGATGAAGCCAGCTCCAAAGAACATTCGCCAGTTGTACCTAGGCTCTCTTGAGAAGCTTGGTATTACATCGCAGGATCATGATATCCGCTTTGTAGAGGATAACTGGGAATCTCCAACACTTGGTGCATGGGGCCTTGGTTGGGAAGTTTGGTGTGACGGAATGGAGGTGTCACAGTTTACATATTTCCAACAAGTGGGTGGTTTTGAAGTGAAGCCTGTTTTGGGTGAGATTACTTACGGTATTGAGCGCCTTGCGATGTACATCCAAGATGTTGAAAGCGTATATGACCTGAAATTTAACGATCAGGGCGTAACCTACGGTGATATCTATCACGATAACGAAGTACAGTTTAGTGACTACAACTTTAACCATGCTGATACAGATATGCTGTTCCAGCACTTTAAGGACATGGAAGTTGAGTGCAGTAAGCTTGTGGAGCAGAACCTTCCACTTCCTGCTTACGATCATGCGATTGGGGCTTCTCATATCTTCAACGTTCTTGATGCACGTGGCGTAATTAGCGCGACAGAGCGCGCCGGCTATATTCTACGTGTACGTAACATGTCTAAGGCCTGTGCAGAAGGGTATTTGAAGCGTCGTGAAGAGCTTGGGTTCCCACTGCTTAAAAACAATTCTCAAAGTAAGGTAGCGTAATTATGGCGAATGTACTGATTGAACTTCTTGTTGAAGATATGCCATCTCGCGTACAAACAGGCGCGAAAGAGCAGTTTGCAAAATCGCTAGGCGCTTTCTTTGATGGTCTAGGACTAAAAGATGTGCGTATTGAGTCTTACGTAACGTGCGCACGCCTTGCAGTTATGGCTTACAACGTGCCAGAGCGTACAGCCGCTTCAGAAGATGAGCGCCGTGGCCCGCGTGCCGAAGCTGCTTTTGATGCGGATGGTAACCCAACAAAAGCGCTTGAAGGTTTTTTGCGTGGATGCGGAGAAGGTGTGAGCGCTGCTGACGTTGAAAAGCGTGAAACTGAAAAGGGCACATTTGTGTTCTATACAGTGAAAAAGCCAGCTCAATCTGTAAAAGAGTTACTGACATCTGAAATTGGTAACATTATTGATGGATTCTCATGGCCGAAATCTATGCGTTGGAGCGATGCACCAAAGGCGTTTATTCGTCCAGTTGAAGGCATTGTGGCCCTTTGGGAAGATTCTGTGATGGATATGGAATGGAACGGCATTAAGTCCGGCCGTAAAACACGTGGACACATGTTCCTTGCGCCTGAAACACTGACGCTGAACCATGCTGAGGACTATGTGTCTTCTATTCATAATGCACATGTAATTCTTGAACAGGAAGACCGTTTGAATGAAATTAAAAGCCAAGTGAGTGCGATTAGCTCTGATGGTGCAAAGATTGAGAAGGGGCTACTGAGTGAGGTGGCAGGCCTTGTTGAAGCGCCAACAGCTGTACTTGGTGAGTTTGATGAGCTGTACTTGGATCTCCCAAATGAACTTCTTGAAATTACAATGGCTGAACACCAGCGTTACTTCCCGATTTATGATAAATCAGGCGGTAAGCTTCTGCCAAAATTTGTCGGTGTTTCTAACGTTCCAGACCGTACTGGTAACGTAAAAACAGGTTACGAAAAAGTTCTGACAGCTCGCTTTAATGATGCCAAATTTTACTGGGATATGGATGTGAAAACGCCTCTACGTGAGCAAAGCTCTAAGCTAGAAGCGATGACATTCCATAAAGACCTAGGCCAGTTGAGCGAAAAGGTTGCTCGCATGCAGAAGATCGCGGGGCTACTTGGTGGTCGCCTTGTGGGTGTAGATAGTGCCCTCCTTGAACGTGCTATTAGCCTTGCTAAATGTGATCTTGTGACAGGGACAGTATTTGAATTCCCTGAGCTTCAAGGTTTAGTGGGGGCTGAAATTGCAGAACGTCAAGGTGAAAATGCATCAGTGGTTGAAGCCCTTGCAAGCCAGTACGCTTACGATGACTTTGCTTCTGTTGGTGCCGTGGCGCAAGGGCTTATCCTTGCTGACCGCTTAGATACACTTGTTGGATTTTACGCGGTAGGCCTTAAGCCAACAGGCTCAGGTGACCCGTTTGCACTGCGCCGTGCGGCACTTAGCATTATTCGCGTGCTGCGTGAGCACCAACTGCGTCTACCACTGAAGAGTATTTTTGAGCAAGTGTATGACCTGCATAATGCCCCTAAGGTCTCTAAAGAAGAGACAGTGAAAGAGCTACTTGCTTTCTTCATGAACCGTCTTCAGGTGCTGTTGAAATCAGAAGATATTTCTGCAGATTGTGTAGACGCTGTATTTGGCCTGAACATTGATGATGTTGTGGATGTTGCTGAACGTGCAACTGCGCTGCAAAGCTTCCTGAAAGGGGAAGATGGCGCGGCTTTACATGGTGCTTACAAGCGTGCAGCCAATATTCTTAGTAATAGTAGCTTTAATCAATGGGTGTTGGCTTCTAATAATGAAAAGTATATTTACCAGCATGTAAAACAGGAACTGTTTAAAGAAACAGCTGAGTATGACTTGTTTAATCAAATTGAGCTCATTTATACGAATGTTGAAAAGCAGTTAAAAGATGAAAGTTACAAAGATGCAATGAAATCTCTCAGCAATCTGCGTGAACCTTTGGACAAGTTCTTTATCAACGTTATGGTGATGGTGGATGATGAAGCTGTGAAGCAAAACCGCCTGCTTCTGCTTTCATCTATGACATCTCTGCTAGGGCGTGTGGCTGACTTTAAGCGCGTTGCAGGATAAAAATGATCTATTTGCATAACCTTTAATATTTTAATTTATGCTTAAGTAAGCTTTATTACTCAGCGCATGATTAAAATTTCAAATCTTATTGCAAAGCGTACCTTAGATTCATTTTTTAACCTTTGATCAAAAAAAAAGCCCCGCAGTGCGGGGCTTTTCGAGTTATACTGGAGACATGTTTCCGTTGGACCATTCAAAGACATGGTGGCCATTATCCTGCAGTTTTTTGATGGCAGCATCCATGGTCTCCTGCTCAAGGAGGATTGTATAGTCGCTGCCAAGAGGAATAATCTGATAGTCGATATCTAGCGCATCTAGAATATCTTCGGCCTCTTGCTGAGAGATCGAATTTTCATAGACTTCGATAGCCAGTTTTATGTCTGTAACTGGCTTTGATAAAATGTTGATCATAAGTCACCTGTTGAAAAAGGAAATAAAGAGACGTTATCTCTGTATAAGTAGCATGTAGAAAATATATTCTGCAATGAGAAATTAAGAGTCAGATTTTTTCTTTGGGCGCGCCCATTTAGGGGTGAAGGCTTCAATCGCATGTGTGCTGGTAAAGAGAGCTGAGCCTGTTTTAACTTCTTGTTCTTTGATGAGGGCAATACCTTCTTGTCCGAGCGTTGTAAAAACTTCCCCTGAAATACGGTCAGATTCATTTACAATATCAGCATTGCTTTTAATGAGCTGACTAGAGCGCACGTAGAAAAGCTTCCTTTTCGGTTCTGTACGGTGCTTGGTGCGAGCCGTAATTTCTTGCCCAACGTAGCAGCCTTTTTCAAAGTCGATGCCATTCAAGTGTTCAAGGCGCATTTCATTGGCAAGCGTGCCTTCAGTTCCATCAAATGGAAACTCTGGGATGCACTTATGGATGCGCTGCTTTGTGTATTCTTTTTCATCTTTATAGCCTGACGTGTCTTTACTTTCTTGAATGTAAAGTCGTGTGCCCATCTTTGGTAAGCGAGGGTCTTGCAGGCCATCTTCTCCCTCTAGATCAGAGAGAATAGTGAAGTCTTCTGTCATATCATGGAATTCTACATCTTCAGAAACTTTGTAGCCATGTAGAGATGTAGCAAGCTTCATGAGAATAGAGGCGTTTACATCCAGCATGAGGCCCTCTTTTGTTTTAAAGAAAAAGAAGTCGGCAATGATGCGTCCTTTAGGAGTGAGGTGGGCGCCATAGCGGAGTTCACCCTCTTTTAAGCCTTCAATGTTTTGTGTGATAAGGCCTTGGAGGAATGTTTCTGCATCAGAGCCACGCAAGCACAGAATACCTCTAGAAAAGAGGTAAATGTATTCGCTGTCTGGTCTGCTCTGTTTATCCATGATTTATCCCTTATTTTATGTTAGAACTGTGGGCATGTCTAGAGAGCATGAAAGTTAAGGCAAAAGATGCGTATTTTATTTGTGACACTTAGTAATATTGGTGATGTAGTTATGTCTACTGCCATTCTTACAAGACTTCTTGAACAGCACCCTGACGCAACGTTTGATATTGTGTGCGGTAAGCCTTCTGTGGGCTTGTTTGATGATTTCCCAAATAAAGGGGATGTGATTCCGCTGATTAAAATGAAGCATCATTTGCACTATGGTGCGCTGGCTTGGAAGCTGAGAAAACGTAAATATGATTTGGTTATTGATCTAAGAGGTTCTCTCATTAGCGTTATGGTTCGTACAAAGAAACGTATGGTCTTTCGTCGTAGCTCTGGGCATAGCGTTGACCAATTTGCCGCGATGATTCCAGCTTCTTCAAAACCAGAACCAAAACTGTGGATCAGTGATACAGCAGAAATGCCTTTTGAAGCAGAAGAAGGTAAGTTTTATATAACGCTTGCGCCAACAGCAAACTGGATGGGTAAGCAGTGGCCTCAAAAATATTGGGCTGAATTTGTACAAAAAGTAATCTCGGACAAATCTTATAAAAATACAAAGTTTGTTGTTCTTGGTGCTCCCCATGAGCGTGAAAGCATTGAAGATTTTATTGCATCGATTCCAGAAGATAACCTGATTGATCTTGTAGGTAAAACACCGCTAAAAGGTGCGATTGCAGCCATTGCAGGTTCTGACATGTTTGTTGGTAACGATAGCGGGCTTGGCCATATTGCTGCAGCTTTTAATGTACCTGTTGTCAGCTTATTTGGTCCAACAGACGATACAGTGTATGCACCTTATGGTGAACATGTAGAAGTTCTTATTGCGCCAGAAAGCGCTTCAGAAACACTAAATTTAGAACCTAAAGCATTGCCAAGAATCATGACTGATATTCAGCCAGAGATGGTGTATGATGCTTTACGAGCTTTACAAGATCGTTTAAAAGTAACGCAGGCAAAAAAGAAGGAAAAAACTTATGCATAGAGATGAAGTGAACACTTTGTGGCGTATTTCTGCCATTTGTATGGGGGCAGCTATGCCTGCAATGCTACTTGGTAAAGCCATTACATCTATCCTTCTGATTTTAGCCCTTATTTTTGGCATGATGGCTACAAAAGATACGAGTATTCGTAGCAGTGTTTCAATGTTTATGTCATCAACACTTGCGAAAGTTATTTTTGCTCTACTTGGTGCCTTTACTCTCTCTTCTTTATTCTCAATTGATCCTAACTACTCGCTTGAGCATACGGGGCAAATGGCAATGGTTGCAGTAGGGGCCTTCTTCCTGTTTGTTGTGCTACGTGAAATGCCATCTCGTTATACAAGCATGGTGATGCGTACACTTGTGATGAGCACACTTGTTGTGATGATTCTCTGTATTCTAGATGCGACGCTTCAGGATGAACGCCTGTCTTCAGCGCTTCATGGTAAAGATTTCTGGCGCCCACACCGTTTGAACTTTATGAGCCCAATTCTGGCGATCCTATTACCGTTTATGTGGGCTTGGATGCTTAAAATGTACCGTGAAAGTGAAGTGATGGCACGTTACCTTGCTATCCCACTTGTTCTACTTGGCGGTATTGCTGTCTTTCTAACAGGTGGCCGTGCAGGGTGGCTTGCATTTGGCCTTGCTGGTGTTGTGTTCCTTGGGTTTGCATCTCGTTACCATGGTATTGTTCTACACAAGCGCCACTGGGGACTTGGTATTCTAACAGCAGGT
This sequence comes from Pseudomonadota bacterium, assembly GCA_036141575.1. NCBI lineage: Bacteria > Pseudomonadati > Pseudomonadota > Pseudomonadota bacterium. The sequence goes on from JAYZXF010000001.1 coordinate 37,275, forward strand.
ATTGGCCTGATTGGATACGGTTACAGTCGTGGCTATCACATTCTTATGGAGCGTATTCAGTTTTGGAATGAGCCATTTGGTGTGGGTTCTGGCCGTGATCAAATCTGGAGTTTTGCCATTGAACATATGGATAAAAACCCTGTGACAGGTATTGGTGTAAATGCATTTAGAAAGCTTCCTGTACCAGCAGAGGGAATTGCCTCAAATGCACATCCACATAACTTTATTATTCAGCTTTTCCTAGAAACGGGTGCGCTTGGCCTTATTGCAGGTCTTGTACTTTGGGGGCTTGTGTTTAAGCAATTCTGGCATGGTGCTAAGGCAGACCTTTACGCCCTTGCTGGATTGAGTTCATTCATGGCGTTTTCACTTGCAGCTCTGTTTAGTGCGTCTATCTTTAACGCAACATGGTTGGTATTTGCAATTGTGCCTGCACTGATTGCCTACCGCATGGGATGGAGAACATCGCGTACACTGACAAAGAAGAAAAAAGCATAAATGAGCGTTTTTATTTCTGGGCTTATTGTTGCCCATAATGAAGAGCAAAAGATTGAGGACGCTTTAAAGTCTCTCGATTTTTGTGATGAGATTATTGTGGTGCTTGATAACTGTACAGATGGTACAGAAGGCATTTGTAAAAAGTTCACGAAGCATATCCTAAAAGGTTCTTGGCCAATTGAAGGTGAGCGTCGTGCTATTGGTATTGATGCTTGTGCGGGTAAATGGATTGTTGAGCTGGATGCGGATGAGCGTGTGAGTGACCCTCTTAAACGCGAGCTTCAGCATACGCTTAAAGATGCACCTGATGGATACTTCCAAACACCTATTGATAACTATGTTGGTGGCCGTTTGGTTAAGCATGGTTGGGCCGGCTCTTTTGGAACGACACGTACTAAAAAGGTATTTAGTAAAGGCTCTAAAGTTTGGGGTATGGATCGTGTGCATCCTAAGCTTGAACTTAAAGGGCAAGAGATGGAACTCTTTAACCCAATCGTGCACCTTGTAGACGATGATATCGATGACATGATTGATCGTTTGCAGCGTTACAGTACAGCGATGGCAAAGGACATGAGGGATCGTCATGAGCCTGCGCCACACCCGCTTAAAACATTCAGAAAAATGCTGACGCGTTTCTATAAAAGCTACCTGGGTCGTAAGGGCTATAAAGAAGGTCGTATGGGATTCTTCCTTGCTGTTGTTACGGCAATGATGCCACTTATGATTCATGTTAAACGAGCGTATGAATATACAGATGACGCCGGCAAAAAATCATAAAAAATCCTGCTTGCAGATTATTGGCGCGAAAGGCTCTGGTGGAGCTGAGGCCTTCTATGTGCGTTTTGTTAATGCACTTTCTAAGCATATGGATGTGCACTGTGTTGTGCGTGAAAAAAGTTGGGTTTCAAAACAGCTGAATGCGTCAAATTTGATTCTGCACGAACTTCCTTTTGGAACGATCTTTGATTTTAAAACTAGAAGTAAAATCAACTCATTATCAGATGAATTTAAACCTGATTTTTCACAGGTGTGGATGAATCGTGCAGGTCAAAAGCTTCCAAAAATGAGCGCACCTGTCGCTGGTCGTATGGGTGGTTATTATAATCTTAAATATTACAGAAACTGTGACCATTTGATTGGGAACACAGAAGATATTTGTGCTTACATGAAGACAGAAGGTTGGCCTGAAGAGAAGATACATTATCTTTCTAACTTCCCTGTGATGCCAGAAGAGGGCTGGCAGAAAAAACGTGATGAAGTTCGTGCTTCTCTAAATTTGAAAACAGGTGACAAGGTCATTTTTTGCGCAGGCCGTTTGCATGAAGTCAAAGCATTTGATGTGGCCATTCGTGCACTTTCAAAACTTCCTGAAAATACGCATATGATTTTGGTTGGCTCTGGTGGCCTACAAGATAATCTTAAAAGGTTGGCTTCTGAACTTAATGTTGATGGTCGTATTCACTTTATGGGCTGGCAAGATAACATTACACCATTTGTGGCTGCGAGCGACATCTGGCTTGCGCCGTCTCGTTATGAACCTCTCGGCAATATTGTACTGGAAGCTTGGGCGCACGAAAAACCTGTGGTAGCGGCGCGCTCTAAAGGGCCTGAGAGCTTGATTCAACATGAGAAAACAGGATTGTTATTTGATATTGATGATGTGGATGGTTGTGTCTCTCAATTACAAACAATGTTGGGTAATGATAAGGCTGCAAAGGGCATGGTTAAAGAGGGGAGTGCTTTCCTGAAAGAGAACTTTGGGGAAGATGTGATTATGAAGAAGTACTTGGAGTTTTACGAGCGTATATGTGCGGAATAGCAGGATATCTTTTTAAAAGCGGTGCACGCCTTTCTGAAAGCCACTTAGAGGGCCTGACACAAGGCGCTGTACAAACGATGCATCACCGTGGGCCAGATGGTCATGGGGTACATACAGAAGAGGGGGCGCTGCTTATTCATACACGCCTTTCTATTTTGGATGTAGAACATGGTGACCAGCCTTTATGGAGTCAATGCGGTCGCTATGTGCTGATTGGTAACGGTGAGATTTATAATTATAAAGACTTGCAAAAAGAGCTTTCCCAAAAAGACATTGCTTGTAAGACAGGATCAGACTGTGAACCTGTTGTACACCTATTTGCAGAGCTTGGCGCAGAAGTTTTCCATAAGCTGCGCGGTATGTACGCCCTCGCTATCTACGATACTCAAGAGAAAACTTTGACCCTTGCACGCGACGCCTTTGGTATTAAGCCACTTTATATTGCTGAAACAGGTCTTGGTGTAGGTTTCGCTTCAGAGCCGAATGTATTTCTGGCTTCAGGGTGGGTGAAGCGTCAGCTGAATGATGAGAAGCTTTCAGAAGCGCTCGTTCAAAATTGGACAGGTGGTAAAGAGACTCTCTTTAAAGGCATTCAGCGCTTAAGCCCTGGTGAAGTGTTGACACTAAAAGACGGCAAAGTGATTGAGTCTTCAATTATTCCTGCGCTGAGCACTGCGCCTTATGATGCAACGATGGACGAAGCCTTAGACGCGTTTGATAATATTTTCATGGAGAGTGTGGAAAAGCATATGCAGTCAGATGTACCGTTTGGTGTGTATCTTTCTGGTGGCGTAGATTCTTCTGCTGTGACAACAGCCATGGCTGAACATGAAAAGCAGGTAAATAGTTTTTCTGTTGGTTTTGATAGTAACGACGTGCCTGATGAAACAGGCCTTGCAGAAGAGGTGGCAGATGCCCTCGGTGCCAACCATCAAAACATCAGCTTTTCAGAAGAAGATTTTTGGAAGTATCTGCCAGTTATGGTGCAACATATGGATGACTGGTGCTCTGATTACGCCATTCTTCCAGTCCTTAAGCTTTCTGAATTTGCCTCGCAGCATGTGACTGTGGTGCTAAGCGGTGAAGGCGGAGATGAGTTCTTTGCTGGATACAGCCGCTATAGAAAGCCTTTCTGGAAGGGACTGTTCAAAAAACAGAAGAATGATAGCCAGCGTTTTCCTGCGCTCTTTAAAAATGAAATTCAGCTTCAAAAATCTGATGCACCAATGGAGCTAGACTCTCTGCAAAAGAAACAATGGCAAGATATTACAGGCTGGCTTCCACATGATCTTCTCCTCAAGCTTGACCGTTCTTTAATGGCTTATGGCCTTGAAGGTCGTGTGCCTTTTGTAGATAAGCAGGTCTCTAACTTTGGCTTTTCACTCGCACGCCATTTAAAGATGAAAGGGAAAGTCGGTAAACTTCTTGTGAAAACATGGCTTTCACACGTCGTGGCGGGTAAATTCTCTAAAGGGGGATATCTCACGTTTAAAGAGTCTCTCTTTGGTAAAAAGCGTGGCTTCAGTGTACCGATTGCACATTGGCTTTCTAACCGTACAGAGAATCTTTCACAATATTTTAAATCAAGTGAATGGCTTGAGAACTACATCGAACGCAGTGAGCTTGAAAAATGGTTGAGTGCTGGCAAGCTTAGCCAAAAGCAGGCGCTTGTGGTGTTTCGTTTGCTTTCTCTGTGTTTGTGGTATGATGTGCATATTGCAAACAAAGGCTATCCAGAAATGTTAAAGAAAGAGGGCTAAGATATGAGCGCTGAGAAAAAAGATATGAGCTTTGAAGATGGCATGAAAAACCTTGAAGGTATTCTTCAGAAGCTAGAAGCAGGTGATCTTCCTCTTGAAGAGGCAATGAAGTCATTTGAAGAAGGCATGAAGCTACATAACCACTGCAAAAAGCTTTTGGATGAAGCTGAGCTGAAGATTGAAAAGATTGTTGAAAAGGGCGGTGTGCTCACAACAGAAAAAACGGAGCTTAACGGTTAATGACTGTTGAATTGATTACAGAACAGGATTTGAAAGTCCTTGAGGAGTACGTGACGGAAACATCTATTGATGTGGAAGGTGTACTAGATAAGGTGATTCCTGCGCCATCGGAAGATGAAGAAAGCCGTTTGTTTGAAGCCATGCGCTATAGCGTATTTTCTGGCGGTAAGCGTTTGCGTCCTGTTTTGGTCATGGCAACAAATGATATTTTTGGTGGCGATCGTGACCATGCGATTCGTGTGGCAGCAGCTATTGAGTCTCTGCACACTTACTCATTGGTTCATGATGATCTGCCTTGCATGGATGACGATGATCTACGTCGCGGCAAACCAACAAACCATAAGCAATTTGATGAAATGACAGCAGTGCTTGCCGGCGATGCTTTGCAAACACTCGCGTTTGATATTATGTCAGATGAGAAGACGCACCCGCAGGGGCGTATTCGCTCAAGCCTTGTCAATACACTTGCAAAAGCTTCTGGTGCGCAAGGTATGGTGGGTGGCCAAATGATTGATATGCTGGCTGAAGACATGGAAGAGCTTGACCAGGGCGCGCTTGCACGCTTACAGCGTAAGAAGACGGGCGCTCTATTTAGTGCGTGTTGTGAGTGTGGTTTGATTTTGAACGAAGATCGTGCCAAGGCTTCTGACCGCATGCACCTCACGAACTATGCCCGTAACATTGGTCTTGCATTCCAAATGGTTGATGACATTTTAGATGAAATTGGCAGCGAAGATAAAGTTGGCAAGAAAGTCCGTAAAGATGTTGAACGCGGCAAAGCAACGTTTGCAAGCCTTCTGGGTGTAGAAGGGGCGCAAAACCAAGCGCGTATGTTGTGTGAGCAGGCGATTCAGAACCTGACGCATTACGGCCCTAAAGCAGACATTCTTCGTATTCTTGCGCAGTTTGTTGTGGCGCGCGGCCACTAAGTGGCCACTAAGGAGAGAAAATTATGCGTTTAGATGTATACCTTTATGAAAATGGTTATGCACGTAGCCGAGCTCGTGCACAGGAAATGGTGAAAAGCGGCCTTGTGAAGCTGAATGGTAAGGTTGCCAAAAAGCCTTCTATTAACACGGACCCTTATGAAGTGACTGTAGAAGAGGATCACCCTTATGTGTCTCGTGCGGCGCTAAAGCTTAAAAAGGCGCTGGATACGTGGAATATTTCTGTAGAAGGTAAGGTTGCCATTGATATCGGTGCATCTACAGGCGGGTTTACTCAGGTGCTATGTGAAGCTGGCGCTGAGAAGGTGTATGCTGTAGACGTAGGAACAGATCAGCTTGCTTCAGAAGTAAAAGCTCTTCCACAGGTTGTAGATATGTCTAGAACAGACGGTCGGGACCTTATGCCTGGTCAGTTTGACCCTAAGCCAACTGTTTTAGTTTCTGATTTAAGCTTTATTTCATGCACAAAAGTTCTGCCTTTTGTCTTTGAAGAAATTACGACGGTTAAAGAGATTGTTTGCCTTGTGAAGCCTCAGTTTGAGCTTTCTCCACAAGCGATTAATAAAAGTGGCCTTGTTAAGGATGAATCTCTTTATGAAGAAGCCATCCAGAGTGTGAAAAGCATGTTTGAAGATGAAGGCTACACAGTTAAAGATCTCATGGACAGCCCAGTACGCGGCGGTGATGGCAATAAAGAGTTTCTGCTCCATGCGGAGAAAGCTTAATGGAATTTGATGTTGATGCTTATTTGAAGGGTATCAATGTTTGGGTTCTGTCTGATGGCAAGCCTGGTCATGAAAATCAAAGTTTAGGTGTATGTGAGGCTTTGGGTATTACCCCGCAAGTGATTCGTCTTGAAAAGCGTCCTTTTGGCAAACTTCTACAGTGGCTTTATCCGTCTTGGTATTTTAAAAAGCTCCCAGTTGGCCCATACCCAGATATGATTGTAAGTACTGGCTATCATGTTTCTACAGCTGCAAAATGGGTCAAAATGAAGCGTCAAGATACAATGCTTGTGCATATGATGAAGCCTAAAGGCGGGCAGGGTGGCTTTATGGTGCTGGCAATTCCTGAGCATGACCGTCCAAAAGCTGCGCGTAATGTGGTTTCAACAATGGGCGCACCGCATCGTATTTCTACAGAAAAGCTAACTTCTGAAAAGGAAAAATGGCAGAAAACGCTGAACCCTGAAGGGAAAATGCTTATTTCAGTCATTATTGGTGGAAATAGCAAGAAATTTACCTTTAACAAGAGTAGTGTTGAAAAGCTGAAAGCTCAACTTTCAGAGCGTTTTGGTGAAGACGTGCGCTACTTGGTAACAACATCTCGTCGTACAGGTTACACTGAAAATGAGCTGCTAAAGGCGCACTTTGAGAAACTCGATAGTTACTTTTATGATGGAGAAGGCGAAAACCCTTATTTCGGTATGCTGGCTCTTGCAGATAACATTGTAGTGACAGCCGAGAGTGTGAGTATGTTGAGTGAATCTTGCGCGACGTCAGCTCCTGTTTATGCGTTTGACTTGGAGCAGGCGCAAAGTATTCCTAAGTTAAAGCGCTTTTATGATGGATTTTTGACGTCTGGTCGTGTGGTTGATTTGGCTGAAAAGCATAAAGAAACCAGCTTTATGCCGCATAGTGATGCTATCTCTGTCGCATCATTTATTAAAAGTAAGCTGATTCAACGTCATATTTAAGCTTTAAAAGCTTGATATCCCCATATGTCGTTCTTATATCTTCCGCATGTCAGATATACATGCGACGACAAATATTCCTAAAATTGGCCTTGAGCTAGAAGGCTGCGTAACCCATTGCGGTGAATTTCAAACACGACAACATATCTCTGCTGGGCTGGTTAACTATATCAGCCAAAAAGATCGTCAAGATGAGTTTGATTTTGAACTGTATGATCCGGAGGCTGGTACATATAACCGTTTTGAGGTTAAGTCAGAACCTTCTGCGGATGTCATTGATACTGTGATGAGCTTGAGTGAGCGCGTTGAAGATTTGCAGCATATGACAACAACCTTTTATAGGGCTCAATATGCCAGCCGTATGCAAGATAACCCTGTCGATGGAAAAATTAAGTTAAATGATGTGAACCAAAGGATGATGTTCTCTGGGCTCCCGCCTGATGGACAATTGGAATCAGATGCTGAAAGTTATAGTTCTGGTTTGCATTTGCATGCTGAAATGGAAGAAGCTGCCAGAAAAGATATCGCGCGCAAATTATTGCCTTATGTGCCTATGCTTGCAGGTTTAACAATGTCTAGCCCATTTGGAGATGCGCAGGCACAAGATTATTCTATGCGTATGGTTGAACGTTCTAAGTGGACAAAAGATAAGCACGGCCTAGAAGAAACGCCTGCTTTTAGAACAAATACCGTTAAAAATTCTTATGGGTTAGAGGTTCCTCGACCTGAAACCTTAGAGCTGATGATCTGTGATAGCACATCTGACCCACGTGCAGTGGCAGCAACGGCTGCAATTTATCAGGCATTGGTGATGAAGGCACAGCAAGGCGATATGGAAGAGACGCCTCGTATGTGGCAAGGGGATGTTGCTCGTTCTATTCAACAGCTCGGTAAAAACGGGTATGAGAAGCCTCTGAGGTGGAAAGGCCAAGAGACTGAATTTTCTGAAATGGTTGATGACGTATTACTAGAAATTCAGCCTCAGCTTGAAATGTGTGGCACAACTGAAGTTGCTGAGTATGCCCGCCATATTGCAAAAGGGCATACATGTGCACATCAGCAAAAAGAAGCATGGCGAGAGTTTATGGAAACGAAAATGCCTCCATTTGATGAAAAATATCGTCCAGATTTAGATGGGGAATATAAAGCTTCTGCTTATAGGAAGACCTATAACTATTACCTCAGCCAAGCTGAAAACCATGTAGAAAAGGATATCGCATATCGATCACTTCGTATGCATAGAGAAGCACGCGCCATGTTTGCGGAACATTGTCCTGACGCGTGCTCTGAATATGAGAGAGATTAGCTGGCTTTAGGTTGGTAACCCATAATGTTCACGCCGCTATCTACGTATAGAGTTTCCCCTGTTACACCGCTTGATAGGTCACTAATCAAGTAAACGCCGTTTTTACCAACATCTTCTTGGTCTACGTTACGGCGGAGTGGAGCCATCTCTTCATAAGCACCCATAATGCCTTTGAGGCCGCCAACACCGCTTGATGCCAGTGTTTTGATTGGGCCAGCGCTCAGTGCGTTAACACGAATACCGTTTTGGCCAAGGTCTGCTGCTAGGTAACGTACGCTTGCTTCAAGAGCAGCTTTAGCCACACCCATAACGTTGTAGTTGGCAATAACCTTTTCAGCACCGTAGTAAGAGAGTGTAAGCACGCTGCCGCCATCTTTAAGAAGTGGTTCAGCAGCCTTTGTTACAGCAACGAGGCTGTAGCATGAAATATCCATTGTGTTTTTGAAGTTCTCACGAGATGTATCTGTGTAACGGCCTTGAAGTTCGTTCTTATCACTAAAGGCAATGGCATGAACCACAAAGTCTAGTTTGCCCCATTCTTTTTCAAGGTCTGCAAATGTACGTGCAATATCAGCGTCTGAAGTAACATCACAAGGAAGAACAACGCTGCTACCAACTGAGTCTGCCAGTGGCTTTACACGACGCTCAAGAGCTTCACCTGCAAATGTGAAAGCAAGTTCTGCGCCTTGTTCGTGAGCTTGCTTAGCAATACCCCAAGCAAGTGATCTTTCGTTGGCTACGCCCATAATGAGGCCGCGTTTTCCTTTAAGTAGCATAGTTTTCTCCTTATGTTGTGCAGGCTTTTTACCATAATATATATGATAAATCCATAAAACTCATTTTAGCACTCTTGACATTAGAGTGCTAAATTCCCATAATCTACATGTAGGGCAGATATACCTATATAAAATGATAAGAGGGAAAATGATGAATATTGATCGCTTAACAGAAAAAGTTGTGCGCCTTGTTGGGGATGCGCAAACACTTGCGCTGCAAAAGAATCACCAGCGTATTACCACTGTGCATGCCTTAATGGCCTTTTTAGCAGATGAAGAAGGCTATGCGAAGCGCTTAATTGAAAAGGCAGGTGTTTCTGCTGATGAGCTGGTTGTAGCAGCAAGTAAAGCCCTTGGTGGCTATGCGGAGGTTGAGGGGGCTCAACTGATGATGGATAGTGACCTTGCTAAAGTGATGGCAAAGGCTGAACTAGAAAGTGAAAAATGGCAAGATGCCTTTGTTGCTGCGGATATTCTTCTTCTTACAATGGTAAAAGAAAAATGTGATGCGCAGGCTGTGATGAAAAAGGCAGGTCTGAAGGTTTCTAACCTTGAAGAAGCAATTAAGCATGAACGTGGAGGGAAGGCAGCAGAAAGTAAGCATGCGGAAGATGCACAAAATGCCTTGTCTAAGTATACCCGTGATTTGACTGAGCGTGTTCGTGAAGGGAAGCAGGACCCAATTATTGGCCGTGAGGACGAGGTTCGCCGTGTGATTCAGGTGCTATCTCGTCGTACCAAAAACAACCCAGTGCTGATTGGTGAGGCTGGTGTCGGTAAAACTGCCATTGCAGAAGGCTTAGCTCAACGCATTGTGCACTCAGATGTGCCAGAGAACTTAAAAGGTAAGCGCGTACTCTCGCTTGATCTTGGCGCTCTTGTGGCTGGTGCAAAATTCCGTGGTGAATTTGAAGAACGCTTAAAAGCGCTTCTGAAAGATGTAGAAGACGCAGGTGGTGACATTGTTCTCTTTATTGATGAGCTACATACGCTTGTTGGCGCTGGTGCTGGTGGAGAAGGGGCAATGGATGCCTCCAACCTCTTAAAGCCTGCTCTTGCTCGTGGTGAGCTCCACTGTGTTGGTGCAACAACTTTAGATGAATACCGTAAATACATTGAGAAAGATCCTGCGCTAGCGCGTCGTTTTCAGAGCGTGTTGGTTGAAGAGCCAACAGCTGATGAGACCATTTCTATTTTGCGTGGGATTAAAGAAAAGTATGAAGTTCACCACGGTGTACGTATTGCTGATGGTGCGCTCGTGAGTGCGGCAAAGCTTTCTGACCGTTATATTTCAGGGCGCTTTCTGCCAGATAAAGCAATCGACCTTATGGATGAGGCGGCAGCACAGATTCGTATGGAGATTGACTCTAAGCCTAAGGCTTTGGATGAAGTAGACCGTAGACTTACAATGCTTAAGGTTGAGCAAACTGCGCTTGAGAAAGAGAAGGATGAGGCTTCTAAGAAGCGTTTGAAAGCTCTGAAAGAGGAAATGGATGAGCTACAGGCTGAATCTGATGTACTCTCAAAGCAGTGGCAAGAGGCGAAACGCCTTATTGAAGGGTCTAAGCGTATTAAGGAAGAGTTGGATGAAGCCCGTAGTGCCTTTGAAGTTGCGATGCGTGAGAATAACTTGGAGAAAGTTGCTGAACTTCAGTACGGGCGTATTCCAGAGCTTGAAAAGCAACTCACTCAAGTGACAGAGGCTGAGGCTGAAGGCCGTCAAAGTGGTTTGATTCGTGAGGAAGTGACCTCTGATGATATTGCCAAAGTAGTGAGCGCATGGACAGGAGTTCCCGTTGATAAGCTTCTTGAAGGTCAAAAAGAGCGCCTTCTACAAATGGAAGAGTTGCTTGGTGGGCGAGTGATTGGGCAAACTGCAGCTGTAAGCGCTGTAAGTGAAGCGGTACGCCGTGCGAGAGCAGGGCTACAAGATCCGAACCGTCCTGTTGGATCATTTTTATTCTTAGGCCCGACAGGTGTGGGTAAGACAGAGCTTTGCAAGGCGCTTGCTGAATACTTATTTGATGATGACAGTGCTATGGTGCGTATTGATATGAGCGAATACATGGAGAAACATGCTGTGAGCCGCCTGATTGGAGCGCCTCCAGGGTATGTGGGCTATGATCAGGGTGGTGCGCTTACAGAAGCTGTGCGCCGCAGGCCATATAGCGTTATCCTGTTTGATGAGGTTGAAAAGGCGCATCCTGATGTCTTCAATGTTCTGCTACAGGTACTGGACGATGGCCGTTTAACAGATGGTCAAGGCCGTACAGTTGATTTTAGGAATACGGTGATTATTCTGACGTCTAACCTTGGGGCTGAGCATTTGGTGGCTCTTAAGGATGGTCAAAATGCTGAAGAGGCAAGAGATGATGTGATGAATGTTGTTCGCAGCGCCTTTAAGCCAGAGTTCCTCAACCGTTTGGATGACATGATTCTCTTTAATAGACTCGATAAAGGCGTGATGTCTGGGATTGTTGAGGTGCAACTGAAACACCTTAAAGGTATGCTTGCTGAACGTGAAATAACGCTTGAGCTTGATGATAAGGCAAAGGCTTTTCTTGCAGAAGAGGGGTATGACCCTGCTTATGGGGCAAGGCCGCTAAAGCGTGTCATTCAGAAAGAGTTGCAGAATAAGCTGGCTGAATTGATTCTAAAAGGTGAAATCATGGAGGGGCAAGCTGTGCTGGTTTCAGCTGATAAGAATACTCTTAAACTCTCTGTGCAGCAGCCGGTACAACAAGCTGTATAAATAAATCAAAATGTTATGGGCCCTGTCTGCTACAGGGCCTGTTTTTATTTGTGCTTCTCTTCATAATTTTAGGTAGGGAAATGTACGGGAGGACATACATGCTAGATTCAACACATATACCGGCATCAATTGATGATATTAATGAGATGGCTTATGAGGGCGCATCAATCCGTGAAATTATGGATGAACTTAAGGTGTACCCAGAAGAAGAGCAGCCTGTTCTTATTGTGATTGGTGGTCGCTCTGGCAGTGGTAAAAGTACCGTTGCCAAAAAAATGGCCAGTGACATGGGGGCTGTCAACCTGTCCAGTGATGCCCGCCGTAAGGCTCTATTTGAGTGTGATGTTCATGAACGCTTAGATCCTAAATACTATTTACCTCCTAAAAGGGATGAAGACGGCAATATCCCAGAAGGGGCGATTGATTATACAGTAGAGCATAGAGAAAATATGGAAGATGAAGTGTCTCAGGTTCTTTATGCAGGTAAGAGCGTGGTTGTTGACGCAACCTCAACAAGTTATATGATCCGTAAAGAGTTTGAAGAGCTCGCAGAAAGCTGTGGTGCAAAATTTGTTGGTGTGTTCTTAGATGTACCTCGTGATGTGGCAGCTGATCGTGTGCATGAACGCATGCAAGGTGGCCCTGATGCGAGTGATATGACGCCGCATGTTTTTGATCAGATTGAAAACAGAAATGATGATATCCTTGAGGATAAGAACCGTATTGCACGTGAAAAGGGGTATCCTGAAAAGGAAGACCTTGTACTCCCTTGTGATAATGAGCGTGCTTGGGTCACGATTGATGGCCGTGGTCGTCCGCAAGATGTTTATGCACAGGCTCTGGCTAAAGCTGAACAAGAGCTAGGTATGGAGCTGGTGGAAACACCTGAGCTTGATGATCGTGCCCGTGCTTAAGTAAAGGGCTATAACAATGTCTGTTTTATATAGTGGCTTGTTGATTCTGGCAGGGGCCTACCTGCTTGCAGCAAGCTACACATACTTTAACCAAGATTGGATTATCTTTGCGCGTGGGTATGATACGCCTGTACGTGAGGTTTCAGATATGCCGGGTGCTGAGCCTTTTAAGGTGAAAGTTGAAGATTCTATTACTTTAGATGGTGCCTATATAAAAGGGAGTAACTCTCAAAGTGCTCTCATTCTCGTATTTTCAGGAAACTCTCAAGATGCGCTCGTTGTTGCGGGTAATGTTCACCGCTTGCTACCAAGTCATGATGTGGTGGGTGTAAACTATAGGGGATATGCCAATAGTGAAGGCCTTCCAAGTGAGAAGGCGGTTCTCGCTGATGCTCTTGTGACCTTTGATCAAGTGAAGGAAGCATTCCCTCATAAAGAGATTGTCATTTATGGCCAAAGCCTAGGGAGTAGCGTGGCGTCTTATGTTGTCGCTCATAGAGAGGCTGCTGGCGCGATGTTGATTACGCCGTTTGATAGTATGGCTGCACTCGGGCAGGCCAAATATCCATGGTTACCAGTACATTTACTTGTAAAGCATAGTTTTAAATCTATCGACTTTATAAAGAAGGTGACAGAGCCTGTTTCTATTCTTATTGCAGAGCAGGATATTGTGGTGCCCAAGGCGCATTCTGATAGGTTGATGAAAGCGCTTGTGGTTGAACCCCTAACAGTCACTGTGCCCGGTGGGCACAGTGACGTCTTTCTTCAAGAAGGATTTAAGGGGTATTTAGAGTCCTCTATAAGGCACTTTACTGAGAAGCGAGTTGAATAGTCTTCTTCTCTTCTTTATCCCATAGGGCAACCATTTCAGAAACGGTGCCTTTAAAGCTTGCCATTTTCTTCCTTGGAAGCTTGCTCTTAGGTAGGACAACTTTTAGCGGGTTTACTTGTTTGCCATTCTTATGCACTTCATAGTGAAGGTGAGGGCCTGTTGAGCGACCAGTGTTCCCAAGGTAAGCAATCGTCTGTCCTTGTTTTACGCGTTTGCCGGCTCTAATGCCTCGGGCAAAGCCTTTCAGGTGAGCGTAAGCTGTCTTATAGCCATTGCCATGGTTAATGCGAACATAGTTACCAAAGCTACCATACCAGTTCGCGCGTTCTACCACACCATCACCACTGGCCTTAATAGGTGTACCTACAGGGCCACCAAAGTCTGTACCTCTGTGCGCGCGCGTATAGCCAAGCACAGGGTGCTTACGCTTAAGGTTATAGTGCGATGTTACGCGTACGACATCTAAAGGTGTTCTAAGGAGGGATTTACGAAGTCCTTCACCTTTACTATTAAAGTAGTCGTACTTCTTACCTGTATGGAAGCGAAAGGCATCAAGTGGTTTACCGCGGGCTGTCATCGCCGCTGCGAGGATTGGTCCGTTGTCACGAATTTTACCGTCCGCGTCTATCTTCTGCATATAAGTAATCTTAAAGGTATCGCCTTTACGAATCTCACGTGTGAAGTCTACATCCCAAGAGAACAGGTTTACAAAAGCAGGGATGAGCGCATCAGGCAATCCTGCATCTACAGCACTCTGATAGAGAGAGCTCTCAATCTTACCAATGGCAATAGACTTACTTTCGAAGAGCTCAATCTTCTCTTTGGCAATCTTTACACCGTCATCTGTCATGTTTACAGAGACACTATGATGGTCTGGTGTCTCAAAAGATATATTCCTTATTATAGGGGTGTCTTCTGGAAGGGTGTAAGAGACTTTAAACTCTTGGCCGCTTTTTAGCTTGCTGAGACGGTACTCTTTATTAAGGGCATGCATCGCACCATAAAGAGTACTTCCTTTAAGAGGTGTTTTTTCCTGCAAAGCTTCCGCAAGGGTGTCACCAGATCCTAAATGAAAGTTCTGTTCGATGATAATTTCGGGTAAATCGGCACTCGCCCATGCCGCATTTTGCAGAAGGAAAAGACCAAAAATAGATGTTTTGTACAAAGTTCTCATTTTTTTATCATTGCGCTTCATTTTTTTGTCTGTCAAACCAAACTACAGAACCTATTGGTTTTGCTAGGTTATCTCTGTATTCAAAAGGACACAGTTTTTTAAAAAACAAAAAAAAACGAAAAAAGTGCATTTTTTTGAAAATTGGGTGTTGACATGTGAGGGGGGTATGGCTATATTCCACATCGCTGACGGGGCAAACGGAAACGAAAGCCAACAACAGCAAAGCTAATTGAAAATTGAATATGACAAGAACAATTTGTGAGGCCTGGACGGTATCTCTTAACAATTACGTTATGGATCGACTGGGCACAGCAAATTGATATACCCGTTAGATGTAAAAATCTAACTTTTGAGTAAATCATTGACGGTGCCAGATCACGCATTACTATATGCGAAGATCGTTCAGTCGGTCGGCTCATATATCTAGCAAGCGCTAGACATCAATATGAGAGTTTGATCCTGGCTCAGAATGAACGTTGGCGGCACGCCTAATACATGCAAGTCGAACGCGATCTTCGGATCGAGTGGCGGACGGGTGAGTAATACATGGGAATCTACCGAGAAGTGGGGAACAACTATTGGAAACAGTAGCTAATACCGCATAATCCACATTGGGAAAGCTTTTGCGCTTTTCGATGAGCCCATGTCTGATTAGCTAGTTGGTAAGGTAAAAGCTTACCAAGGCGACGATCAGTAGCTGGTTTGAGAGGATGATCAGCCACACTGGGACTGAGACACGGCCCAGACTCCTACGGGAGGCAGCAGTAGGGAATCTTGCGCAATGGGCGAAAGCCTGACGCAGCGATGCCGCGTGAGTGATGACGGTTTTCGGACTGTAAAGCTCTTTTATTAGGGAAGATAATGACGGTACCTAAAGAAAAAGTCCCGGCTAACTCCGTGCCAGCAGCCGCGGTAATACGGAGGGGGCGAACGTTATTCGGATTTACTGGGCGTAAAGCGACTGTAGGCGGTCTTGCAAGCCAGATGTGAAATCCCCGGGCTTAACCTGGGAATTGCATTTGGAACTGCATCACTAGAGTTATGGAGAGGTAAGTGGAATTTCCAGTGTAGAGGTGAAATTCGTAGATATTGGAAGGAACACCAGAGGCGAAGGCGACTTACTGGCCATATACTGACGCTGAGAGTCGAAAGCGTGGGGAGCAAACAGGATTAGATACCCTGGTAGTCCACGCCGTAAACGATGAGTGCTAACTGTCGGGATCTCAGATCTCGGTGGTGTAAGCTAACGCGTTAAGCACTCCGCCTGGGGAGTACGGCCGCAAGGTTAAAACTCAAAGGAATTGACGGGGACCCGCACAAGTGGTGGAGCATGTTGTTTAATTCGAAGCAACGCGAAGAACCTTACCTAGCCTTGACATGTGTATCGTACGCTATAGAAGTATAGCGGTCAGTTCGGCTGGATACAACACAGGTGTTGCATGGCTGTCGTCAGCTCGTGTCGTGAGATGTTCGGTTAAGTCCGGCAACGAGCGCAACCCTCACCCTTAGTTGCCATCATTAAGTTGGGCACTCTAAGGGAACTGCCTGGGATAACCAGGAGGAAGGTGAGGATGACGTCAAGTCATCATGGCCCTTACGGCTAGGGCTACAGACGTGCTACAATGGATTGTACAGAGGGACGCAATACGGCGACGTGGAGCAAATCCCTAAAACAATTCTCAGTTCGGATTGGAGTCTGCAACTCGACTCCATGAAGTTGGAATCACTAGTAATCGTGGATCAGCATGCCACGGTGAATACGTTCCCGGGTCTTGTACACACCGCCTGTCACGTCATGGGAGTGGGGTTTTCCTGAAGCTGGTGAGCTAACCTTCGGGGGGCAGCCATCCACGGAAGAACTCGCGACTGGGACGAAGTCATAACAAGGTAGGCGTACCGGAAGGTGCGCCTGGATCACCTCCTTTCTAAGGATTACTGACTGGGTCTCACAAATTTGTTCTTGTCTATTCAAAAGCCACCCTTTGGGTGGCTTTTTCATTTGTATCTCTGTATGCTTGTTGTCATGAATAAGCTAAATATCAGAAAAGAAAGCCTCCCACTCCATACTCCATTTGGAATTTCTCGCTCTCGTGTGAGTGCGGTAGAGGTGATTGTTGTTGAAATTGAAGATGAATCAGGCCTGAAAGGCTGGGGAGAGTGTCGACCTTATGCAAGATATGATGAAACCCCTGAATCTGTTACAAAGCAAATAGAGAACGTTTCTGGCAGCATTGAGGCAGGAGTGAGCCGTCGAGAGCTTATGAATCTTCTTCCTGCAGGCGCGGCACGCTTTGCTGTTGATAGTGCTCTCTGGGATTTAGAAGCCAAACAGAAGAAAACATCTGTTTGGGATATTTTTTTAAATGAGGGTGGCACTGCACCTGCTTTACCAACTATGCAAACAGTTGGGCTCGATACACCTAAAACAATGGCTAAAGAGAGCCTTAAAATCCCTAAAGGACAAGTGATTAAGATTAAACTGGGCGGTGACAGTATTGATAGTGAGCGCATTCAGGCCATTCATACAGTTCGCCCAGATGCAAAGCTTGTTGTGGATGCAAATGAAGGGTTTAATATTGAAACCTTTAAAGATTTTCTTTCGAAGCTTCCTGAAGGTAGTGTTCATATGATTGAGCAGCCTTTACCGTCTAAACAAGACTCTGACCTTAAGGGTCTGGATACAAAAGGTGTGCTTCTCTGTGGGGATGAAAGTATTCATACAGCTGAGGATATTATTGCGAAACAGGATATCTATGACGTCATGAATATTAAACTAGATAAATCTGGTGGCCTAACGCATGGTATGGACATGCTTCAAACTATTCAGGATATTAATAAGACCAGAAAACAACCGCTTCAAACCATGGTTGGCTGCATGGTAAGTAGCTCGCTTTCTATTCAGCCTGCATTCTTACTGTCTCAATTTGTCGAGTATATTGATTTAGATGGCCCTTGGTGGCTTAAAGAAGATAGAGCAGGGGGCGTATCGTATGCTAATGGATATATGAATTCAGGAAGCCTTTGGGGCGAACCTCTTTAAATAAAGAAGCCCTCTTTAGTGAGGGCTTCTTTAGAGACTTTATTTAATCATTAATTTGTTTACAGCACTTGGCTTCTGACACAGGGTTACCACAGCTCACATCGCGCCACGCTGATACATCTGTATGTGCGCCCGTGCGGTTTGATGATCCTGTATAAGCTTTTACATTCGCATTAGAGTAACGACACCACTCTTTGTGAGTAAATACTTTTTTTGTGAACCCATAATCATAGCCTCTTTCTCTGCATCTTTGGGTTACAGATGCAGAGTCTGCGTGTATCATGTATCGTTCTCCACCTTGGCTAGGTAGTTCTAGACCTTTTTTACCATTTTTATTGCTCCATCCTACATTTTTACACTGAATTCTATTGTCTGGACGACATCCATTATTATCAGCGTTATCGTGGTTGGGGGCATAAATTTTATTGAGGTTTGCACATCTCTTAACACGGTTAACATCTGTAGACATTTCATTTACGGTACTTTGTAGGCTATTTACAGTGCTTGTTACACTGTTTAACTGTCCCGTAATGGTTGATATTTCACCGTCTACATGATTTCTAAAAGATTCCATTTGATTTTTAATGGATGTCATTTGCCTAGACAGGCCTTCGCCTGTTCTTGCTGTTTGTGTATTAGCAGCATGATTAAGCATAAGTGCTGCTGAAAGTGCTGCACACCCTAAAATTTTAAGCCAACTATTCATAGCATTCCCCTTTTTTTACCAATACCTTATGATAACAGACATTAATGTTTTTCCTGAATAATATGAAAAAAGAATAGTTTAAGAGGAATGAAGTGTGTCAGAATATCCATGAATGTGGAGGGGTTATGTTGTGAAAGATATTTTAGAGTTTTGGTATTCAGAGCGAGTGAAGCCGCTCCATTTTGTAAAAAATAAAGCGTTTGATGATGAAATTACAGAGAAGTTCCTTTCTGTGTATGAACAAGGTGTAGCAGGCGAGCTAGAGAGTTGGAAAGAGTCGGCGGAGGGAGCGCTTGCTCTGGTGATTCTGTTTGATCAATTCCCACGTAATATGTTTAGGGATACACCAAAAGCTTTTGATACAGATACACATGCTTTGAATATTGCTTTAGAGGTGATTCAGAAAGGCTGGGATAAAACTATGCTGAATGAGCATAAGACGTATCTCTACATGCCATTTATGCATAGTGAAGACTTGGATATGCAAAATCAAGGCATTCAGCTCTTTAGAGAGGCTGGCCTTGAGTTAAATTTAAAATTTGCTATAGCTCATAAGGATATTGTTGAAAAGTTTGGCCGCTTCCCACATAGAAATGACATTCTAGGCCGCCAAAGTACACCTGAAGAAGTTGAGTTTTTAAAACAGCCTGGGTCATCCTTTTAAGTGTCATCTATTTTTTAAATTCTGTGATAAAGCTGTAAACATAACCCTCATATCGTGAGATGTATTGTTATTTTTGTCGCTTGTGAAATTGCTCATAAGTTCTCAGTTGACTTCAATATAGGAAAAGGTCACACTAAATATATAAATTGAAGTAAGGTTGTACCTGAATACATATGAATAAATGTTTTGCCATACTTATCGCGACACTCTTTGTTTTACAAGGAGCTTTTGCTATGGCGGAAGAGGTTGCTGAGTTTGCAGGTGAACACTCACATGTTGAAAAGACCGTGAGTGATGCGCACCAGCATGAAGATGGCGGTGACTGTGAGGCGGTTGCACATGGTTGCCATCATTGTCATGTACACCTTGTTTCTGCTCTTGGTCAGTTCAAGTTTGATCCTAAAATTGATAAATCTCTAGATAAGCTCATATATGCAGATCGTGCAGGCGGTGTTGCACGTCTTTTAGATACTCCTCCTCCTAAAATTGCTTAACACCACATATTAGAGGTCGTTTTTTGAAGGCTTCTACCTATGCATTGTTAAGTTATTTAAGGGAAAATTATGTTTAAAAATTTATATATGCTGGGCTTATGCCTATCGTTAGGTATAGCTACAGCACAGGCAGAGGATATAAAATCTATTACTCTGTCACAGGCGTTTAAGCTTGCAGAACAAAATGCGCCAGAGCTCCTTTCTGCAAAAGCTAAACTTCAAATTATAATGGGTGAGGCGGAAGAGGTCTCAGCATTTCAAAACCCTGAGTTTGATTTTGAAATTGAAAACTTTGGGGGCACAGGTGCCCTAAGCGGCACAAGTGGTGCGGAGTACACCTTTGCTATTTCTCAAGGTATTGAGATTGGTGGTAAAAGAGGAGCCAAAAAACGCTCTGCTCATGCCAACTTTAAAGCTGCTCAGGAAGAGTATGAGGCTTCAAAGCTTGCTCTAGAACAGAGGGTGACTGTCGCTTATATGCAGGCGGTTTCTTCTGAGAGAGAGCTTGCTTTATCAAAGGAGCAAGAAAGCCTTGCAGAGGCGGTTTTGAAAGATGTAACTAAGCGTGTAAAAGCAGCACGTGTACCTGAAATTCAAAAAAAGAAAGCAGAAGTTGCCTTTGCTACAGCGCAGCTGAAGCGTCAGGAAGCTGAGCGTGAAGCAAGTATTAAACGTGGAGAGCTTTCTCGTTATTGGCAGTCAAAGTTTTTAGAAGGTTCTTTGGATAAAGATGCGTTTTATGATGTTCCTTCACCTGAGGCTTTTCCACTTTATGAGGGTCAGCTAGAAAACTCTCCATGGTTAAGTGGGTATCGTCATTTAGAAAAAGCCAGCACTGAGATGCTACGTTTTGAGAAGGCTCAAAATATTCCAAATCCAACATTTAAGCTTGGTATGAAGGATATTCGTGAAACTGGCGATCAGGCTTTTGTCGCAGGGATTTCTTTCTCTGTACCAATTTTTAATAGAAACAAGGGACGTATTAGACAGGCGAAAGGGGAGGTTGAGCGTACAAAGCAAAATCTCGCAGAAACACGCTTAAATCTAAACCAAGATCTTTGGCAAAACTGGCAGCTTTGGCAACAAGGTGTACAAGAAGTGAAGCGTTTAAAAATGCGTATTATTCCTTCAGCAGAGGATGCTTTTAAGCTTGCCAGAGAAGGTTATGAAAAAGGTCGTTTCCCTTATCTAGAAGTGCTAGATGCACAGCGCACGCTTTTTGATGCACGAGCGCAGTATCATATCTCACTCTTGAGAACGCATATGGCTCGTGCACGTGTGCTTGCCCTTACTGGTGGCCTTTCAGAGACAAATATTTCAGAGTTTAAGGAAAATTCAAATGAACATAATTCATAAAACAGTTGCCCTGATGGCATTAAACTTATTGCTTCTTTCTTCTGTCGCATTTGCAGCAGAAGATCATGATGACCATGGTCATGAGCATGAAACGGAAGCTTCATATATGGTAGAAGAACATGATGATCACGATGACCATGCTGAGGAGTCAGGAGATGGTCACGATGAGCATGATGAAGACAAAACAATAATAGATGATGACATGGCAAAGTCTGCAGGCATTAAGCTAGAAACAGCTTCTACTGGAATGGTTGCAGAAACGTTAACTCTAACGGGGCGCATTATGCTGAACCGTGATACGACTGTGCATGTACGTGGCCGTTTTGAAGGGCTTGTGAAATCTGTGCATGTAAAGTGGGGAGAGGCTGTTAAAAAAGGCCAGTTACTTGCACGTGTGGAGAGTAATGAAAGTTTAAATATCTATAATGTGGTCTCTCCAATTGATGGTGTGGTTCTTGAGCGTAATACCAGTGCAGGAGATTTGACAGATGATGGTGCACTCTTCCAAATTGCTGACCTTTCAAATGTATGGGCTGAGTTTCATGTTTTTCCTAAGGATCTAGATCGCATCCATGAAGGGCTTCCTGTTGAGGTGGCCATTGTGGGTAATCATAAAAAAGCTCCTGCAAAAATTGATTTAATGCTCCCAACTGCTGATAAGTTGAGCCAAACGGTGATTGCTGTTGCTGTTATTGATAACAAAGAGGGGATATGGAGGCCTGGTATGACGATTTCTGGCCGTGTTATCACACAGGAAAAATTGGTGAATGTAGTGGTTAAGCCGTCAGCTCTTCAAACTCTTGAAGGCAGGCAAGTCATCTTTGTTCAGCATGATGGAGCTTATGAGGCTCGAACGGTTGAAACAGGATTATCTGGGCCTTTGGGTGTTGAAATTCTTTCGGGTGTAGAAGCGGGGGAACATTATGTTTCTGAAGGTAGTTTTATTGTGAAGGCAGATATCGGAAAAGAATCTGCTGAACACGCGCACTAAGGAGAAGGATGATGTTAGAGAAAACAATTCTATTCTCCATTAAGCAGAGGTGGCTTGTGCTTGTTGTTGTACTCGCTCTCTCTTTGCTTGGAGCGTACAACTTTACCAAGCTACCAATTGATGCGGTGCCTGATATTACCAATGTGCAGGTACAAATTAATACTGGAGCGGCGGGATATTCACCGCTTGAGGTGGAGCAACGTATTACATTTCCTATAGAAACGGCTATTGCAGGGCTCCCTAAGCTTGATTATACCCGATCACTTTCTGCTTACGGATTGTCGCAGGTGACAGTGGTATTTGAGGAAGGGACGGATATCTACTTTGCACGCCAGTTAATTGCGGAGCGTTTACAGCAAGTGCGTGAAGAAATCCCAGAAGGGCTTGAGCCTGAGATGGGGCCTCTTGCTACGGGGCTGAGTGAAATCTTTATGTACACAGTAGAGGCAAAGCAAGGAGCTGTAACAGAAGATGGGAATGCTTATACGCCAATGGATCTTTTAACGATCCAGAACTGGACGATATTACCTCAGCTACGCACTGTTAAAGGTGTCACAGAAGTCAATACCAGTGGCGGTTATGAAAAAGAGTTTCATGTGAGACCTTATCCTGATCGTTTGCTTGCTTATAACCTTACGTTTAGAGATGTCATTGAAGCATTGGAACATAACAATGATAACGTAGGTGCAGGGTATATTGAAAAGAGCGGTGAGCAGTATCTGGTGCGTGTTCCTGGTCAGGTTAAATCTCTTGAAGATATCGGTAGCATAACAATTGCTAAAAGAGATGAGCTTGCCATTCGTATGCGTGATGTGGCTGAACTTACATTAGGAGCACCTCTTAGAACAGGGGCTGCAACTCAAAACGGTAAGGAAGTTGTGCTCGGTACTGTGATGATGCTCATGGGTGAAAATAGCCGTGACGTATCAGAACGTGTTGCGGCTAAGCTTGAACGTATCAATTCTAGCTTACCTGAAGGGGTGAAGGCTTCAGTTGTTTATAACCGCACAACATTAGTAGAGAAAACCATTAAAACGGTTTCTAAAAACCTGACTGAGGGGGCGCTATTAGTGATTGCTATCTTGTTCCTTCTGCTTGGTAACATGCGTGCGGCACTGATTACTGCATCTGTGATTCCTATTGCGATGCTTATGACGGTTACAGGTATGGTGCAAAACAAGGTATCAGGAAACCTGATGAGCCTTGGGGCACTAGACTTTGGTCTCATTGTAGATGGAGCTGTGATCATTATTGAGAACTGTTTGCGCCGCTTTGGAATAGAGCAACGTAAGCTCGGTCGATTAATGACGAGAGATGAGCGCTTTAACTTGGCGGCTTCAGCAACTGCTGAGGTTATTCGTCCAAGCCTGTTTGGTGTCCTCATCATTACTATTGTGTATGTGCCAATTTTTGCACTTACGGGCGTGGAAGGAAAGATGTTCCACCCTATGGCAGCAACAGTGATTATGGCTTTGCTATCCGCCCTTGTTCTTTCTCTTACTTTCGTGCCTGCGGCTGTTGCATTATTTGTGACAGGTAAGGTTGAGGAGAAAGAGGGGCGCCTCATGAGTTGGTGTAATAAACGTTATGCCTCGGCTTTAGATTGGAGCCTCAATAAACCTCGTACAATGATTGGAGGGGCTTTATTTTTACTTGTGTTGAGCGTGCTCCTTTCAGGTCGCCTTGGGGCTGAGTTTGTGCCTCAGTTGGATGAGGGAGATATTGCGACGCATGCTCTTCGCATACCTGGTACAAGCTTGAGGCAGTCTGTTGATATGCAGTTGAAGGTTGAGGAGGTTATTACTGGCTTTAAAGAGGTTGAACGTGTCTTTAGTAAGGTGGGAACGCCTGAAGTTGCAACAGATCCTATGCCGCCTAACGTAGCCGATACGTTTGTGATTTTGAAAGATCGTAAAAAATGGCCTGATCCAAATAAATCAAAAGCAGAGCTTGTTGATGAGATGGAGAAAGCTCTACGTGCTTTACCTGGGAATAACTATGAGTTCACGCAACCCATACAGATGCGCTTTAATGAGCTGATTTCTGGTGTGAGGAGTGATCTTGCAGTAAAGGTGTATGGTGATGATCTTGAGCAACTGGCTGCATCTGCTCAAGAGATTGCGACTGTGCTTAAAACGATTGACGGGGCGGCAGATGTTCGTGTTGAGCAATCAACAGGTCTGCCTGTCTTGAGTATTGAGCCTAATAGGCAAGCTCTTGAGCGTTATGGTTTAAGTATTGCTGATGTACAGAACGTTGTGGCGATCGCTATAGGTGGCAAAGAGACTGGTACTGTGTATTTAGGTGATCAACGCTTTAGCTTGGTTGTTCGACTTCCTGAAGTGTTACGTACAGACGTTGCTTCGCTTGAGTACTTACCAGTCCCTTTGATGGATCAAAGCGCAGAGCCGAATTATGTTCCTCTTCGTGAGGTGGCTGATATCAACACTGAGTATGGGCCTAATCAAATTAGTCGAGAAAATAGCAAGCGACGCATTTATGTGACTGCAAATGTTCGTGGTCGTGATTTGGGTGGCTTTGTAAGTGAGGTTCAAAAAACTATAGATGAGCAAGTTAAGCTTCCAGCAGGGTATTGGCTCGATTATGGTGGAACTTTTGAACAGCTTATTTCTGCAAAGAATCGACTTATGATTGTTGTGCCTGTTGCTCTGATCCTCATCTTTACACTACTGTTTATAGCACTTGGATCTGTGCGTGATGCGCTTCTTGTTTATACAGGTATTCCACTCGCTCTCACGGGTGGTGTGGCAGCACTGTGGCTAAGAGATATTCCATTCTCTATTTCTGCGGGGGTTGGGTTTATTGCTCTCTCTGGTGTTGCCGTCTTGAATGGTGTGGTGATGGTCTCTTTTATTAAAGATCTATACCTTTCAGGCAAACCTCTGCAGGATGCGATTAGAGAGGGAGCTCGTACAAGACTTAGACCTGTACTGATGACAGCTCTTGTGGCCAGTCTAGGTTTTGTTCCTATGGCGCTTAATACAGGCACCGGTGCAGAGGTGCAGAGGCCCCTCGCGACAGTGGTGATTGGAGGTATTATCTCAAGCACAGTTTTGACCCTGTTTGTGCTTCCAACTCTCTATAAATTATGGGGAGGGAAGAGGTAAATTAAGAGGCTAATGTTACGAAATGTACATGTGCCCATGGAGAATAAAAAAGCCCCCGCATTTGCAGGGGCTTTTTCTCGCTCATGGCAGGGGGTGCTTAAAGATAAGTTGAACATCACCTTTCATGAAGATGAAAAACAAGCTCTAATAGATAAATACCTTGAGCAGGATCTTTCCTTTAATGAGGAAACTGTTGAGTTTGAGCCTTTTGAAATGAGTAGGGATGGAGCAATATGTTCTGTTCGTATTTACCCTCAGAAAGTTAGTGGGAAATTGGTACTTGGGATCGGGCAGAATATGATCCCTACGGTATATGCTTCTCATAAGCATGAGCAATGAATTCATACATTAAAAACGGCGCATCAGTGTCATAACTTGTTAAAGAAAGGAAAAGCTAAAGCTAAATGCCGTATCTAAGATTAAGGTACGGCATTTTTTCTGTTTACAGCAAAAGTGCAGTGATGCTGATAATTCTCCCAATTCCCTGATCTGCTGACCTCATATGGAGACTAGAGTATATTAAAAATACCCGTATTTGCGGGAATGGGACGGCAAAAACAAAAAAACACCCATAAGGGTGTTGAATCTGTTTGAAAATGGTGGTGTGAATAATGAGCCTATAAAAGGCAGCTGTAAGATAAAAATCCCTGTTACTTATTATTAAACAGGCAAAGTATATAAATTTACAGGGATATTGCTTTATTTTTGATAAATAAAGATAGTTATGGCTTGATCTCAGGGGGCTTTAGCACGATTTTCCATTAACTCATAACAGGGAATAAACTTTATTATGTATTTAAGCTTGATAACGTAAATCATTTCTTTTTTCAGCAAACTCTTGTTTTTATATAAGAGTTCTCTTATAACAGGCCAAACAGTACACAAAGGATGATGCCTTGAATTTCAAGTGTATAGCTAAATACGTCTTATTGGGCGCCATGATTGGCCTATTTAACCCTGCCGAATCTTATGCACAATGTACCCGTACAAGTATTCCTGTTCATCCAGGAAACCCGTTCCCGAGCGCCGCTCAATTTGATTGTACAGATGATATACAAGGTGGCGTCAATTTTCCTTCTGGCTATACAGGCGGAGGCCTTACACCTCTTATGCCAGTCAATGCTCTGATTCCAGATTCTCGTCTCAATGTTTTTAACTTAACAGAAAATATTAATCCTTCAGCTGGCAGAGTTGGTGTACGTGCTATTAACTTTACGTCTTTCCGTAATGATACGCGTGCCTTAGATGTTGCTCTGACACCGTCTTTATTCGGTGCTGGCAATACTATTGCTACACATGGTAATGGTGCGCATGGTATTGAGGTCGGTTCATGGGGGTCATACTTTTTAAACCTTGCCTATGAGCGCCAGAGTAGTGGCGGGGGAAATGCAAGCGGTCACGTCGTGCATACTTATACTAATGGTGGGCGTACATTTGATATTTCAACGAGCGGTACAGGTGCGCATGGTATCTATTCATACAGTGGTGGCGGGCATGGTCCTGGTGGTGATGATGACGCTTTTGGCGGCGGTGCAAGTGGTAGCCCTGGTGGTCGTGGTGGACAAATTTGGGTAGATAGCCGCTCTAATATTTATACATACGGCGCTCATTCACATGGTATTTACTCAGCAAGCCGTGGTGGTGATGGTGGTAATGGCGGTAATGGTGGCCTTGGCGGTAGCGGAGGCGCTGGCGGGCAAGGTGGCGCTGGCGGCTATGTCACAATTAGTAGTCGCGGTAATATTATTACGCACAACATTGGTTCGCACGGTATTATTGGCCAAAGTATTGGTGGTATCGGTGGGACTGGTGGTAATGGGTTGTTTTGGAATGGTGGTGGTAATGGTGGTGGTACCAGCCATGGTGGCACGGCTTATATTAATAATTATGGCTATATTGAAACCAAAGCAAACTTCTCATCAGCCATTGTAGGGCAAAGCATCGGTGGTTTTGGCGGCGGAGGAGGCGGCTCATTTGGTTTTATTGGCTACGGTGGGAGCGGAAACAGTGCAGGTAACGGTGGCACTGTCGTGATTAATAATAATGACGGTAATATGGTCACGCGTGGTTCTCATAGTCATGCTATCCTTGCACAAAGCATTGGCGGTGGCGGTGGCTCTGGCGGTGGCGGTTTTGGTGCTGTCGGTTTTGGTGGCGCTGGTAATGCCGGTGGTCATGGCGGTGGCGTTGGTGTTTATAACCGCAATAATACAGCACTCAACCTTTATACAATTACATATGGTTCTCGTTCTCACGGTATTTACGCCCAGTCTATTGGTGGTGGTGGCGGTGACGGTGGTGATTCTGGCGGCTTTAGTGCTGTTGG
This sequence comes from Pseudomonadota bacterium, assembly GCA_036141575.1. NCBI lineage: Bacteria > Pseudomonadati > Pseudomonadota > Pseudomonadota bacterium. The sequence continues at coordinate 64,691 of JAYZXF010000001.1, forward strand.
TGGCTCAGGTGCAGCAACCAGTAATGGTGGCACAGTGACTGTTGATAATGACCGTTACATTCAAACAAGTGGGCTTTTGTCTTCTGCTATTTTTGCACAAAGTATTGGTGGTGGTGGTGGTAATGGCGGTTCATCTGCTTCAGCATACATGGGCGTAGGTGGCTCCGGTGGTGGCGGTGGTCATGCCGGAACTGTGACTGTGAATAATGATGCGACCCTCTTTACTGCAGGTAACCTGTCATCGGCTATTCTTGCTCAAAGTATCGGTGGTGGTGGTGGTCACGGCGGTAATGCCGTAGGTGCAAACTCATTTACACTTAATGTTGGTGGCTCTGGCGGTGGCGGTGGCCACGGCGGTCATGTAAACCTATTTGATGGCGATACATTTGGTAATAACGCAGTCACTGTGCAAACATATGGAGACCGTTCACATGGCTTCCACGCCCAAAGTATTGGTGGTGGTGGCGGTAATGGTGGTTCAGCTGCTTCATTTGGTGCTGCACCTGTCGGCTCTTTTGCTTTTGCTATGGGCGGTTCTGGCGGCTCTGGTGGTCATGGTGGTAACGTGAATGTTCGGTCGCGATCTACACTCGAAATTTATGGAACAAATTCGTCAGCAGTACTAGCTCAAAGTATAGGTGGTGGTGGTGGTAACGGCGGTTTTGCTGGTGCCTTTTCTGGTTCTTCTGGCTTTTCAGGTTCTGTGGCTCTTGGTGGGCGCGGTGGTATTGCTGGTCATGGTGGCACAGTGAGTTTAAATTCTTTTAGTCACGCGACAACACGTCAGGCAAACTCTTCTGGGGTTGTTGCCCAAAGTATTGGTGGTGGCGGTGGTAATGGGGGCTTTAGTTTGAGTGGTTCTTTCTCGACAAAAGCTTCTGGCTCTTTTTCAATGGGTGGTTCTGCTGGTGCGGGTGGAAACGCGAATAATGTGACCCTCAACAATTACGGTAATGTGACGACACATGGTGACAATAGCCATGCACTGATTTCACAAAGTATTGGTGGCGGTGGCGGTAATGGTGGTTTTGCCCTTGGGGCAAGCTTCTCTGGTGGATATAGCTTTACAGGTGCGGTTGGTGGCGCAGGTGGGGCCGGAGGTTATGCTGGCGTTGTCACAGCTTATAACAGCGGCGGATTACTGACACACGGCACAACAGCACATGGCGTGCTAGCGCAAAGTGTAGCTGGTGGTGGTGGTAATGGTGGTTTTGCTATTGGAGCAGCAGGGGCTGGAACAGGTGCCGCGACTCTAAGTGTTGGTGGAAATGGTGGTTCAGGGAACCATGCAAATCAAGTCCATGCAACAAACCATGGAAGCATCACAACACGCGGTAATCGTTCAAACGGTCTTGTGGCACAAAGTGTTGGTGGCGGTGGCGGTAATGGAGGCTTTAGCGTGAGTGGTGCTGGAGCTGGTACGTATAGTGCAGGCATGTCTGTTGGTGGTGATGGTGCTTCTGGCGGTAATGGTGCACTGGTTGGTGTTACACATACAGGTTCTATTTATACACATGGCCATGACGCACACGGTATTGTAGCGCAGAGTATTGGTGGAGGCGGTGGTAATGGTGGCTTTAGTGTTAACGGTTCAGCATCATCAAAATTTGCAGGCAACCTAGGCCTTGGTGGATCAGGCTCCTCTGGTGGTAATGGTGGTCAAGTTATCGTGACAGCGAACTCAGGTCTTGTGCATACACAAGGTGATCGCTCTCTTGGCATGATTGCTCAAAGCGTTGGTGGAGGCGGTGGTAACGGCGCCTTTAATGCAAGTGCAGGCTTTAGTGTAGGAAATAGTGTTAACGCAGGTATTGGTGGAAGTGGAGCTTCTGGTGGTATTGGTGCAAACGTGACACTTAACGCATTAAACAGTGATGTGAGAACTTCTGGTAAACACGCACACGGGCTACTTGCTCAAAGTATTGGTGGTGGTGGCGGTAATGGTGGCTTTAACCTCGGTTTCTCTGGTGGTAAAGGTTATACAGGTACGCTTAGCCTTGGTGGTAATGGTGGTTCTGGTAAAAGTTCTGGAGTTGTCACAGTTAATCAATCAGGTTTCTTGAGGACGCAAGGACATGGTGCCATTGGGCTTGTCGCCCAAAGTGTTGGTGGTGGTGGCGGTAATGGAGCTTTCAGCCTTGCTGGTAATGTCGCAGGTTCTAGTGCTCTTAATGCCAGTATCGGTGGCGGTGGCGGTAGTGGAGGTAACTCCAATATTGTAAACCTTTCAGCTGGTGGCACAGTGATGACTGAAGGTCATGATGCTTATGGCTTGCTTGCACAAAGTATTGCTGGCGGTGGTGGTAATGGCGGCTTTGCACTTTCTGGGGCAGCAGCTATTAACGGACATAGTGTAAATGTTGCACTTGGCGGTGGCGGTGGAACAGGTGGTCATGCCGCAACAACAGCCCTTACATTCTCAGGCTCTCTTCAAACATCTGGTACATCCTCTCATGGTCTTTTGGCTCAAAGTATCGGTGGTGGTGGTGGTAATGCTGGTTTTGCTGGCAGCCTTGGTGGCACTCTTAGAAACGGAAGTGAGTTTGGTTTAACAGTAGGTGGCTCTGGAGGTTCTGGTGGACATAGTGGTGCTATTCAGGTGTCATCAGCAGGCACTGTGCTTACGAGAGGCTGGGGTGCTAACGCAATTATGGCGCAGAGCATTGGCGGCGGCGGTGGTAATGCTGGTTTTGGTTATAGCTTGGGCTTAACACCAGGCTCTAATGGAAGTTCTGCACGTGTTACGCTTGGTGGAGCAGGAGGCTCTGGTGGGTACGGACAAGACGTAACCATTAATAATACGGCAAACCTGCGCACGCTTGCTAGATACAGTAACGGTATTTTGGCACAAAGCATTGGCGGTGGCGGTGGTAATGGCGGTAGCGTTATTGCTGGGAACCTTGCCTTTAGAAGTTCAGGTAAACAGTTTAATGTAGGCCTTGGTGGAAATGGTGGAACAGGTGGTATTGCCCGCGCTGTGAATATTACTAATACCGCTCAAATTTTAACTGAAGATGCTGACGCAATTGGTATTTTAGCGCAAAGCATTGGCGGTGGTGGTGGTAATGGCGGTATGTCTCTTAGCGCTGGAATGACAGGTTCAGGTTCTAACCAGTTTGGCCTTACTCTTGGCGGATCAGGTGGATCTGGAGGTGCTGCTGGTGCAGTAAGTATTACACAGACTGGTCTTGTTGAGACAAGAGGTAACCGTTCTTATGGTATTCTCGCTCAAAGTATTGGTGGCGGTGGTGGTAACGGCGGTATTAGTGGTGCCGTTTCACTCGGTCAAGGCGGAAACAATAGTAATTATAACGCTGTGATTGGTGGTTCTGGTGGAAGTGGTAATACGGCTTCTAATGTAGATCTTGTTTTAAGTGGTGGACTTATTACACGCGGTAATAGTGCACATGCAGTTTATGCCCAAAGCGTTGGTGGTGGCGGTGGTAATGGTGGTAGCAGCTTTGCTGCGACACGTACAAGTTCAGCTAGCGAGCCAAACCGTAATGTTGCTGTATCAGTAGCACTTGGTGGTTCTGGCGGTACAGGGAACCATGCTGGCAATATTACTGTCAATAATACGGACACAATTCAAACATTTGGTGCCGGTTCATACGGTCTTTTGCTACAAGCCATTGGTGGCGGTGGTGGCTCTGGTGGGAACGCGAACGCCTTTACAATGGTTTCAAACTCATCTTCAAGCGCACGTGATGGCACGCAGAGTAAATCACGTGTGCTGAGTATTGGTGGTAGTGGTGGCGCGAGTGGTGATGGCGGTATCATTACAGTTGATAATTCTGGCACAATTGAAACATCTGGTGCGGATAGCCATGCCATTTTTGCACAAAGCATTGGTGGCGGTGGCGGTAACGGTGGTGACGCTGCTCATGCCAGACCAACTCTGGCTGCTATGATTGATTTACCTGATGGGCCATCTTTTGCAGGGCTATCAGGATTTGGCTTTAACCCAACAGTGAGTACACCTGATCAGGAGCCCCAGCTGGCTATTGATACGAAGGATTTATCCGTTACTGTTGGTGGCAGTGGTGGTGCAAGCGGACATGGTAAAGCGGTGACAATTCGTAACTCAGGCTCTGTTGTGACCCGCGGTGATGGCGCTTTTGGCCTGCTTGTGCAAAGCATTGGTGGTGGCGGCGGTACTGGTGGCCTAAGCGAATCTGGTGAAACAGGTTCTGTAGGTGTCGGTGGTGCTGGCGGTAGCTCTGGCCATGGTGGTGATATTTCTATTACGAACAATGGAAGCATTGATACATTTGGTATTGCTGCACACGGTATGTTTGTGCAAAGCATTGGTGGCGGTGGAGGCCTTGCAGGCAATGTTGACCGCGGTGTAACAGATGATGGTACAACAGGCCTTGCTCTTGGACGCAGTGGCGGTGCTGGCGGTAATGGCGGCAATATTACAATTGATAGTTCAGGTCGCATCACAACCCGTGGCGATAGCGCATTTGGTATTTTTGCACAAAGTGTTGGTGGTGGTGGCGGTGTCGCAGGTAGCATCGGTAACGGACCAGGCTTTGCAGGATCAACAGGAGCTGTAGGGCAGGGTGGAGATATCCTTATTACACATACAGGTGACATTACAACACTGGGTGATAATGCACATGGTATCTATGCCCAATCTATGGATGGAGCGGGCGCGCCATCAGGTGAAGTGACGATTGATTACACAGGAACAATTTCTGTGCTTGGGCAAGGCTCTCACGCTATTGTGGCCAACACAAAGGATGGCTGTAGCATAGCGTGTGATATTGATATTTCTATAAGAGGTGGATCTATTGCAAGTGGTAACGGTACAGACGCAGCGGTGCAGTTTACTGAAGGTAGAAATAATAACCTAACAAACCAAGGGGTGATCCAAAACGCTTCAGGCCTTACAGGGCTTTCTGTTGCAGGTACAGGCGGAGATGACGTAATTGAGAACCAAGGTACTCTTATTGGTAATATTGACCTTGGCACTGGCGCAAATAGGCTCAACAATACAGTAGGTATTGTCTTTTCTGGTACGAACTTAAACCTTGGTGGTATAGCGCTGTCTCAAACTTTTAATAATGCAGGCATGTTAACAGTTGGTGATGTGGGGCTGCTGCAAACCACAGTCTTAAATGGACATTTTAGCCAAGCTTCCGCAGGTACTATGAATGTAGACTTTGATAGCGGCACGCTTTCTAGTGACCTCATTCAAGCGACAGGTTCAGCAACAACAGATGGTACTCTTGTATTAAATGTTTTAAACCCTGAACAAATACGATCAGGAACACATGTGACATCATTAATTGAGGCGACAGGCGGGCTTGTTGATAGTGGTATTACACTGCAAGCGCCAAACACAGCTGTGGTTGGGTATAACCTCCTTGCAAATGGTCAAGACCTCTCTTTAGAGACGTCTGTTGATTTTACACCTGATGCCCCAACTGCAACAGGGAATCAGAGAGCGATTGGTGAATACTTTAATACAATTTTATCTAACCCTAACCCAGAGTTTCAGCAAGTGGTTGGCTTGATTGCAGGGATGCAAACAGGTGAAGAAGTTGCAGCCTTTATGGAGCAGCTTTCTCCAGAGCCACAAACAACAGCTAAGGCAACGAACATTCTGTCTTCTGGTGTATTTAACCAAAGGCTGCGTAGTTGTCACCAACGTACAGGCGCTAACAAATTTGTCCGCGAAGGAGAGTGTGTATGGTATGCCCTTGGTGCCCGCTACACAGATAGAAACCTAACGGCTTCAGCACAAGGGTATAAGTCGCGCAGTCATGATATTGCTGCTGGTGCTCAGGTTGAAGTGAAGCCCGGTTTACACTTTGGTGCAGGTCTTTCTCTTGAAAAAGGTAGTTCTAAATCTGTTGGAGCGACAGCCTCTCAAGAGAGCACAGGTGTGCAAGTCGGTGGTATTGTGAAGCGCGATATTGGCGATACCTTGATTACAGGTACGCTTGCTGCTGGTTATAATAAGCACGATGCTTTACGTGTGATTGATCTTGGCGGTGGGGGTACTGTTAATGCTGAATCAGACTTTGATACGCACTTTGTATCTGTTGAAACAGATATTGCACATACGTTTGACCACGATAGTTGGTTTATTCGCCCAACGGTTGGAACGAATGTAACGTACTCTCATTCGTCTTCATTTAGTGAAAATGGGGCAGGTGTACTAGGCATTGATGCTGATTCAAACAGTGATGTGTCTGTAAATGTACGTGCAGGATTTGATGTGGGTGGTGAAATTAAAACCAGCCGCTACTGTAACGATGAATGCGCAGTTGTTCGTCCGTATGCTAAAGTTGGTTATGTACATTACCTGACAGATAGAAATACAACGCTGAACGCACGTTTTCAAGGGGCGCCAGCAGGTACTAAGTTTACAACAAGTACGCCAGTGTATGAGGACTACCTTGATATTAATGTAGGTGCTGAACTGTTAAATTCTGATGATACGGTTGTACGTATTGATTACGGTGCTCAAATTTCAGATAATGTGACGCAACAAAGCGCGCTGCTTAAAATAGCGATACCGTTTTAGGACGCCTTAAGTTAACTGCTTTGTTTTTTAAAGGTAGTCAGTGCCTCTAAAATATATGTTTTGATTTTATCAGATTCGTAATAGCTCTGATGAGGTTTAGATTGGTATCTAATTAGACATAGGCCAGCTTGTTTACATGCTTTATTCTTTACAGTATCACTTTTTTGACCTCTAAGAGTATTATGTGATAAGTCATCTAGCTCAATCACACAGATGATACGGAGCTGCTGACCTCATATGAAGATTTGAGTATATTAAAAACGCCCGTGTTTGCGGGGATGGGACGGCAAAAACAAAAAAACACCCATAAGGGTGTTGAATCTGTTTGAAAATGGTGGAGCCTAGCGGGATCGAACCGCTGACCTCCTGCGTGCAAAGCAGGCGCTCTCCCAGCTGAGCTAAGGCCCCATATTCTATTTTCGTATTAAACGATGGTGGGCTCAGGAAGACTTGAACTTCCGACCCCTGCGTTATCAACACAGTGCTCTAACCAACTGAGCTATGAGCCCTCGCTTACGTTCACGAAAAATAGAGAATTTTTAGGGGTAGGTCAAGTACTCTTTTTCACTTTTTTTAATAAAATTTCTGTTACACTTCCGGCATGGAAAAAAATGCAATAATAACAAGCCCTGAAAGCACGTCTCAAAGCTTGCAGGAATTATACAAAAAATTTGAAAAATTACCGCTAGAAGAGCAAGCAGAAGGTATGCTTGAGGCTTTTAATAAGGTGATGCGCCAAGAGCTTTCAGTAAGGGAGCTTGCGTTTTATATTGCACAGTCTAAATCTGAACAGTTGCAAAAATCTAAGGGGTATGAGGCCTCAGAGTTTTTTGCGGTTTATATTCTTAATAAGCTCGCGCCAGCAACTACACTTTTTGATAAGTCATACTAATCCATTCTTTAAAACTCTCTGGAAGAGGGGCTTTGTAGATGTGTGAAGCAAGTACGGTCTTAAGGCCATGGCTTTCACCGAGTTCCTTAAGCCTGTCTTCTGAATAAAGTTGGAAGAAACGGCCAGTTTCCTTTTGGATGTACGCACCGCTGCCTGCACGCACGTGTTGGAAGAGGTACCCTTTAGACTTAAGAGTACGGCTTACTTCTGAGAAGGCTTTTTCTGCGCCAATGTTATGCCCTTTAACGTCTGGCAGGTGTAAAATGCCTGCGTGACAAAATGCTGCATCAAAAGAGCTGTCATTGAAAGCAGAAAGGTCTGTTAATGTACCATGCGTCACTTGGTGCCCTTTTAGGTGCTGTGCAAAGGCAGCAGAAGGTTCTATCGCTTCTACCGTAAAGCCCTTTTCTTTAAAGAAGGTGATTTCATCACCGCTTCCTGCTGCAAGGATAAGAATGTGAGAATTTTTGGGAAGTCTTGCGGCAAAAATTTCCATTTCTTGATATTTAATCAAGGTGAGGTCTTCTGTGTGGACGGTTTTAAGATAGCTTTCTGCAAAGTCATCATAGCTTTTTAAGGTGAGGGCAGTGAGCTCTTCTTCATACTGCTGAAGTTCTGCATCTGTATAACCTTTCAGGTTTCCTGTGTTGAGGTCTTCTAAAAATGTTTGAATGCTCATGCTTTTTTTATCCATATATATTAAAAAAAATCTTGCGACAATTCTGTTGGTTGTATACATTGATAGGGTTCAATAATCTGTTATACTCTACCTTTAACTGAAGAATGGAGCAAACCATGTCAGTCACACAAGACTTTCTGGACCGCTTTGGCCTGAGTGCTGCGTCTGCGACAAACCTTGTTGCCGATAGCCTCAAAGGTGCCGATGACGGTGAACTTTACTGTGAAGATATTTGGGATGAAGTTGTAAGTCGTTCGTCTCAACCCAAACCTGGAAGCGCTGAGCTGGACGTTCAAACTAGCTCTTCTTATAGCGAGGATGGTGGTTTTGGTCTGCGTCGTGTTGTAGATGGTAACTTTGGTTATCAGTTTGCAACGGATTTTACAGCAAATGCTGTAAAAGATGCTGGATCAAACTTGCGTGCTGTATTTGGCGTTTCGCCGAACACGCTGTTTCCTGCACCTCAAAGCACAGCGCAAGCTTTTTACGGAAGCGCTAACCCGCTGACCGAAATGAGCTATGAAGACAAATTTGCTCTGCTTGAGCAAATTGATGCCTACGCAAGGTCTCAAGACCCTCGTGTACGCCGTGTCAACGTGGCTTTGATTGGAAGCTATAGCAAAGTGCTGATTGTGCGCCCTGATGGCTTTATGGCGGATGATATTCGTCCGCAGGTTCAACTTCGTATCACCGTTCAGGTGGAAGAAGATGGCCGAACTGAAGCTGGGAGCTCTGCGATTGGTGGTCGTACCACTTATGCAGATATTACAACGGAAGCCAATTGGAAGCATCATGTGGGCGTTGCGCTCTCTGCTGCTATCAAAATGCTGAAAGCTGAGCCTTGCCCCTCTGGTGAAATGCCAGTGGTTCTTGGTAATGGCTGGGCTGGTGTTTTGTTGCACGAAGCTATTGGTCACCCGCTTGAAGGCGATGCCAACGCTGAAAAGACGTCTAACTTCCATAACAAAATGGGTCAAAAAGTTGCGTCTGACGGTGTCACCATTGTGGATAGTGGGCATGATCAAGATGCACGTGGCGCACTCAACTTTGATGATGAGGGCACACCAACCGAAGTCACTACTCTCATTGAGGATGGCAAACTTGTTGGTTTGATGCATGACCGCATCAGCGCACGTAAGCTTGGTACAAAGTCTACGGGTAGTGGTCGCCGTGAAAGCTTCCGCCATCCTGTATTGCCGCGTATGCGTAATACCTTCATGCAGAATGGAGACATGTCGCCTGAAGACATTATCTCTCAGACAAAGAACGGGATTTATATCACGGACTTTTCTGGGGGCAGTGTACAAAGTGCGACAGGCCAGTTTGTGTTTAATGCAAAATTTGCAATGCTGATTGAAAACGGCAAGCTGACAACGCCTCTGAAAGGTGGAACCTTGATTGGTAACCCTTATGAAGCGTTGATGCATATGGACATGATTGGTAATGACCTTGAGTACGATGCCGGTGTCGGCATGTGCGGTAAGCAAGGCCAAAGCCTCCCTGTTAACCTTGGTCAACCGACGCTTCGCCTGATGGGCGGTGTTGCGGTTGGCGGTGCAGCGTAAGAGAAAGGATAAAGACAATGACACTCTCTTATGATCAAATTGCTCAGCAGATGATTGACCTTGCCAAGAAAGCAGGGGCAACAGATGCGATTTGCCATGTAAGCCGTTCTGAAAGCACTGAGGTTGAAGTGGAAGGATCTGAGCTGAAAAGCTTTGAAGCCCCACGTGAACAGGGCATTTCTCTGACAGTGTTTAAAGGTAAAAAGCTTGCAAGTGTGGAAGGTGTAGACCTGACACCTGCTGGCCTGAAACGCCTTGCGGAACGCGCAGTTGCTATGGCTGACCATACAGCAGAAAACCCTTATGCTGGCCTTTCTGAGGCGTCGCAGTGGGCAACGCCTGTTGACCTGGATAAGGTTGACAATCAACCGCAGATGGATGCAGCAGCACTGAAAGCGCAAGCTGAACAGATGTCTCTGCGTGCAGAAGCTGTTAAAGGCGTTACGAAAGCCACTTGCTATGCGTCAACAAGCTATGGTGAGACATACACAGCCAACTCAAACGGGTTGCTTGTACGTGGTGAAGGCACCTTTACCAGCCTAACTGCTTCGGCAATGGTTGGTGCAGGCGATGACACCTTTATGGCCTACTATGGTGATAGCAAGCGTCATGCTTCTGACTTGGATTCTGCTGAATCTATTGTTGATGAAGCTGTGAAACGTTCGTTGTCTATGCTTGGTGCAGCACCGATTCAAAATCCGCGTGAAATGCCTGTCTTCTTTGATGACAGGATGGCGACGGTTTTGGTGATGTCTCTCATTTCTGGCATTAACGGTGACGCTGTCTTTAGCAAGTCAACGTTCCTGAAAGATGCTTTGAACACTGAAATCTTCAACCCAAACATTACCATTACGGATGATCCGCTGGTGATGCGTGGGGCAGGGTCTCGTTACTGCGATAGCCAAGGTGTGGCGATGCAGAAGCGTGAACTTGTGACACAAGGTGTTCTCAATGAGTGGATGCTGGCAATTGGTTCAGGTAATAAACTTGGACTGCCGTCTAACGGCTATGCCAGCGGAACCAGTAACTTGACACTGTCAAATGGCTTTATGACACGTGATGATCTTCTGAATGTTGAAGAAGGTTTTCTTGTGACAGGCCTGATGGGCGCCGGTGCAAATATCATGACGGGTGACTACTCGTGTGGTGCACAGGGCTTCCTGATTAAGGACGGTAAAATTGATCGCCCGATTAAAGGCGTGACAATTGCCGGGCACTTGACAGATATGTACAAGAACCTGACGCAAGCCGACGACTTGAAGATTCGTGGAGCGACAAATGCGCCGACGTGTTATGTTGGCCCTATGAAGGTCTCCGCAGCTTAAAGGCCTTATGGCGTGCTTTTTCCTGTTTAATTCGGCTTAAGTAGAGCTTCTACTCTATGCCGTTCAAAAAGAAAATATCATCGCCATAACTCTCTTTAAGGAATATATAAAACGAAGAAAAGCCCCCGCATTTGCGGGGGCTTTTTTGTCGATTATGGCTTAAGCCATGTTCAGCTTTTTCGCCAGCTGCTCTGCTTCTGCAATCCAGTCCTCAACAACGTCGAAACCAGCATTCCAGAATTCAGGCTTAGTTGGGTCAAGGCCAAACGGCTTGGTCAGTTCAACAGCGCTCTTAGTACCACCTGCACGCAGGAGATCCAGATACATCGGCTCAAACTGTGCGCCAAGTTCTGCACGCTTTGCAAATAGTGCCTGTGTAAACAGTTCACCAAACGCATAAGCATAAACGTAGAACGGGTTGAAGAAGTGGCTGACATAGCACCATAGACGGTTCATCTGCTCTTCATCATAGTTGAAGACCTCGCCATTCTTTCCATAGAACGTTTCAGAAACGCCCATGAAATACTGGTTAAAGTCTTCAATTGAAAGCTCACCTTTTGTGCGGCGATGTGTATGAATCGCTCGCTCAAATTCACTAAAGGACAATTGACGCTCCACAGTATTCATGAAGTCGTTAATTTTACCCATCAGCAGGTCGAGGCGTTCTGCATCGCTCATTGGCTGATTTAGCATGTGCGTAAAGGTGAGCATTTCACCAAATACAGATGCTGTTTCAGCGTAAGGCATTGGTGCATGCCACATCAGTTCGCCTTGCTCTTCAAGAGCCAGCATACCGTGCACGCCGTGGCCAAGTTCATGGGCAACTGTCATGACATCGCGGCGGGTGCCGAGATAGTTCAGGAAGTTCCACGATTTATTACCACCGCTGTACGGGCCAGAACAGTTGTAAGCACCACTTTGTTTACCAGGAACATAAGGTGCGTCAATCCAGTTCTCATTCTCAATGGTTTCAACCAAGTCCAGCAGGGTAGGGCTGAAGGCGCCATAGGCGTCTCGTACCATTTCCATGCAGTCAGCCCAACTCACTTTATCATCAGATTTCAGTGGCATTGGAGCGTTACGGTCAGACCATTCCAGAGGTGTGCCAGCGGCAGTGCCATCTGCTTTGTTGAGAATGTCACGCTTAAGTGCGTAGAAACGAGCACAAGCATCAGCACCACGGGTTTTACCCGCTTCATGCAAAGCTTCAACCGTTGCATCATCAATCATGTTACCAATATTTTTCGCCTGCATAGGATTGGCAGGGTCATAACCACGTGTTTTTTGCAAAACAGCCATTTGACCCATATTTGCGTTCATAGCTTTTGCTACGAAGCGGTCAAATTTCTTCTCTGCAAAAGTGGCATTGATAATTTTAATGACCTTTGCGCGGTATTCACGATTTTTGCTGTCATCAAGAATTTTCAGGGACTCTGTAAGTCTTAGCGCTTTTTCTTCACCGGTCTGTTCATCTGGAATCATGAATTCCAGTTCAGCTTCCAGCAAATTTGCGTAATCTTTCATGACGCCTGGGCCAAATGGTGAGACAGTTTGTAGCATAGATTCAGCATCTTCAGAGAGCTGGTACTTTGCATTCTCACGGATTTTGTCCAGCATTGGCTGATGATGCTTCACAACAGGATCTGTATTTAGCAGATTCTCATATTCAGCGTCATCCATGTTACCAATTTCAAGGTCAACATAAGTCATATGTTCAGCCTGAAGAGGGCTGATAGCCTCGCTCACTTTAGCAGACATTTGCTGGGCTGGTACATCGGATGGATCTTCAGATTGAAGTAGCATAGGGTACACATACAAGTCATATGCTGTACGCTCAAGCTGCTGCATCAATGTGAGAACTTGTCCTAGGTCAGCGCTCAGTGTGCCTTTAAAGGATCCGATTTTTTCAATGATACCTTTGGCTTTTGCGATATCTTGATCAATTTTAGGATCGTTCAAGTCTGCGTAAAGTTGTGAGCGGTCCCAGCGGACGCCTTCTGCGCCAGTTTTATTGTCATTAGACATGCGTATTCTCCCTCAAGGGTTAAAAGAAATTCAGATTCATAAATCCATTCTATTTTATAGAAAGCGTGTCTTTGAGGCAAGGCCGTTTAGAAAATGTCAAAAGGGGCCAGAATGATGTGATCTCTTAATAGTATTTAAAATTGAGTCAGTTAAGTCATTTATTGCTCTTTAAAGTTGCTTTTATTTTTTGTGCGAGCTCCCATAAGCGGTTACCATTGGGGAAGTAAATATATAAAAAGAGAGTTTGGTTTTAAGGTTTTGCATAGCGCAAGGCCCCTCTAAAACCCTATAAAAATATATGCTTATAAGGCAAATTGCACTGTTTATACTAAGGTTTATGCTCGTTGCTGTGGCATATACTGCGGTTGGTCGTCTCTCTTATACTCTTGCTATTCCACCTGGGTTTGCTGTTCCAATTTGGCCTGCTGCTGGTGTCGCACTTGTGAGTGTCATTATGGGTGGGTACCGGTATTTACCTGCTGTTTTCCTTGGAGCTGTTGCTGCAAACTTGATTCTTTCAATTGAAACATCGGCAGATGAGCCTTTTATTACAGCACTTCGTGGTCTGGAGACAGCATCTTTAATTTCATTTGGTGTCATGTTACAAACTGCTTTTGCAGCGTATCTTGTGCGAAGGTTTATGCCAGAAGGGGCAATCCCGCCAAGTAACTATCATGATGTGTCTTTGTTTTTACTACTGGGTGCGGTGATAGGTTCAGTTGTGAGCTGTACTATTGGTACGGCAACACTATATTTTTATGGCATTATTCCACCAGAAGTGATTATTCCAAACTATATAGGGTGGTGGGTTGGCGATGCTATTGGTGTGGCGCTAATTAGCCCGCTTCTTTTCCTGTTGATGGATAGGAGAAACTCCCTTTTAAGGAAGTTTATTGTGGTTGTGCCCTCAGCCATTTTTGTATTGTTGGTGATTGTCGCCTTCTTTACAGCTAAAGAATACGATAAAAACCGCCAACAAGCTGAAATTGATAATATTGCAATGGAGCTCTCTCAGGAGTTAGAGGAAGAGTTACAAACTTATTTAAATCTCCTCACTGCAAATGAGCGTTTTATCCTATCATCTGAATATGTTTCTGATGATGAGTTTGAGCTCTTCACAAGGCAGTTCTTTAAGAGATATACTGGCCTTGCAGGAATGGGCTGGCTACCAAAGGTAACAAAGGATCAACGCGCTTCTCATGAGCGTTCCATTCAAGAGCAGGGTTATGCAAATTTTACAATTAAGAGGCGCTTTGATTATGGCAAGATGAGTACCTCTGAGGAGCGTGAAGTTTACTTCCCGATTACCTATGTTCATCCATATGATCTTAACAAGAATGCTCATGGGCTTGATGTTTACGGGTTGGATCCTCTCGTTGGGAATATGAGGGTTAAATCTCTTGATGCAGCAAGGGATGAGGCACAACCAAAAGCAACAGGTCGTTTTCCAATTGTACAGGCAGAAAATCAGTACGGGTTTATTGTTTACCACCCTGTGTTCTCAAGTGATGTTGATGGTGTATCTATGAGCAAGCGTCAAGAAGCGCTTGTTGGATACTGTAACGGTATTTTTACATTTCCAGACCTGATGTCTACGGTAAGTGAAGAGGCACGCTCTAAGGGATTTGATGTCATTTTAAAAGATGTGTCGGTGAACGACTCTCGTAAAGAAATTCTATTTGATTCTAGAACGCCTGACTATAAAGAGGACAGCTCTCTTGTTATTGATAAGTACGCATCTCAGGCACATGTACGTTTAAACTTTGCAGGACGTACTTGGGAAATCAGTTTTATTCATAAACATATGGAAGTTTCTAACCTGCTTTGGTGGCTTTTGATCATTGGATTACTTCTTTCTTGTGGGTTCTCACTCTTCCTGATTTGGTTGTCTGGGCATGTTGAAGCGGTTCAAAAAGAAATTGTGACAGCTGATATTGAGGAAAGAACAACAGCAGGTGTTGTGCTGGCTTGTGCATTTGCGGGTGTCTTTCTCGTGATGAGTTTGTATATTTCTGAAGAGTTTGAAAGTCAGGAAGAAGAAACTGTTCATGCCATTATTATGGAAGAGATGGACCTTATTAAAAAGAGTATTACGGATGGTCTTAGCTCTACTGTGATTGCTCTTCGCCGTATGGCGCAACGTTGGGAAACAAGTGGCGGTACACCAAAAGAAGAATGGGTAGCAGATGCACGTAATTATATTTCAGATTTCCCTGCATTAACAACAGTTGAGTGGGTAAATGATCAAAATATTATTGAGTGGGTTGAACCTTTGCGAGGGAATGAAAAAGCTCTAGGGCTTAATATTGTTTTTGATGAGAAGCGCCGTGCAATGTTGGAAGGTGCAAAGGTTCGTGGACATATTACGATGACGTCTCCTTTCCAGCTTGTGCAGGGGTATAAGGCCTTTATTGTGTATATACCTGTTTATAGAGGGGAAGATTTTGAAGGATTTATTGTTGGTATATTTGATACAGATAAATTTGTCCGTAATGTGCTCCCTGCAGAACAACTTGATAATTTCCACCTTTTAGTAAGGGATGGGGAAAGTATTGTGTTTGAAAGCTCAAAAGAAGGAAAGGTAAATGTCTCTTTTGCATCTGAGTTGAGTTTAAAGGTATTTGGGCGTAAATGGTCAGTGATTTTATCCCCTAAAGGAGATTATTTAGGGAGTAAAATTTCGTATGTTGCTCTCTTTACCCAGGTTACGGGTGTTCTCTTCTCGCTGCTTATTGGTTTTGCTATTTATACAGCTCTGATTTCCCACCAACGTAATAAACTTGCTAGGCGTAAGAGTGAAGAGCTTGCAGAGAGTGAAGCGAAGCTTCAGGCGATTATGGATAACACTATTGATGGTCTGATTACCATTGACCGAGAGGGCACGGTTCAATCTTACAACAAAGCCTGTGAGCAGATTTTTGGATATATGCCGTCAGAGGTGATTGGGCAAAACATTAAGATGCTGATGCCAGAACATATTGCCGAGAAGCACAATCGTTACTTGGATAATTACCAACAAGGTAAGAGCAAGAATAATATGATTGGATTTGCGCGTGAAGTGGAAGCTAGGCGTAAAAATGGTGAACTCTTCCCTGTGGAAATTTCTGTGAGTGAAGTCATGACGCCTGAGGGAATGATCTATAGTGGGATTATGCGTGATATTACTGAGCGTAAGAAGATGATTGAAACGCTGATGAGCTCAAACGAGGAGTTGGAGCGTTTTGCATATGTATGTTCACATGACCTGCAAGAGCCGCTTCGTATGGTGAGCAGTTTTACTGAAAAGCTAAAAGATTACATAAAAGACACTGGTGTTGAGAAGGATGAAAAAGGCCAGCGCTATATGAACTTTATTGTGGATGGTGCCAAGCGCGCACAGGAGCTTATTCAGGATATTCTTGCTTATTCAAGGCTTGATCGTGATGCACAGCGCCATGAACCTGTTGATTTAAATGATCTTATTAAGCTTGTGGAAGAAACAGTTCAAGTGGGTTTAGAATATACGGGTGGAGAGGTGACATATGGTAACCTGCCTGTGGTGCTTGGAAATAAAACACAGATTTATCAGTTGCTTCAAAACTTGATTGGAAATGGTCTTAAGTATCAAAAACCAGAAACAAAACCGTCAGTTGATGTATCAGTAAAAGAGGTTGGTGATTTTTGGCAGATATCTATAAAAGATAATGGAATTGGTATGGAAGAACGCCACTTGAAGAAAATTTTTGAAGTTTTCAAAAGGCTGCACAGAAAAGATGAATTCCCTGGGACGGGAATCGGACTTTCTGTTTGTAAAAAAATTGTAGAGCGTCATGGTGGTCAAATTTGGGTTGAGTCTAAAAAGGGACATGGTTCAACGTTCCACTTTACGCTGATGAAAAGTGAGGAGTCTTAATGCATGAGGGAGAATAGTAAGTTGATTGATATTTTGCTTGTGGAAGATAATCCGGGCGATGTGGAATTAACACGAGAAGAATTTGAGGGTGGAAAATTTAGAAACGCCTTGAATGTTGCGCGTGATGGAGATGAGGCTTTAGACTTTCTTTTTAAGCGTGGCAGTTTTTCTGATGCAAAAACACCTGATTTGATTCTGCTGGATCTAAACCTGCCGAAAACAGATGGTAGGGAAGTGCTTGAAGTGATTAAATCTGATGAGGTTTTGAAAAAAATTCCTGTGATTATTTTGACAAGTTCACAAATGGATCGTGATGTTTTGGAGGATCATGGTTTACCTTCAACATGTTATATCGTAAAGCCAATCAGTATGGGCCAGCTTCTAAATATTTTAAAAAAGCTTGAAGAGTTCTGGATTGATATTGTGCGCACTCCTGCGTTTGGTTCATAAGAAGAAAGTGTATCTCAGTCAATGACACCTGAAGAAAAGATTGCTCAGCTTGAAGCCGAACTGGAAAGTGTAAAAAAAGAGTACGACGAATATGCATATATCGTCTCTCATGATTTTAGTGCGCCATTGCGCCATGCACATGGATTTACGCAACTGGTACTAGATAGGGACGCTGAAAATTTGAGTGAATCTTCCGTGAAATATTTAAAAAGCGTGCTTGAATCTTGTGAAAAGGGCCGTGATATGTTGGAAGGCCTTTTGTACTTTTCACGTGTTCATACGTCTAAAGAAGCGATTGAGGATGTGCCCTCTGAAGATATGGTGAAATTAAATGCTGCACTTTTTGATCAACTTATTCTAAAAATTGGCGCAAAGGTTACGTTTGATCATTTGCCAGTTGTGAGAGCTGTACGTTCTCAGCTACAAATGGTGTTTCATGCGCTTTTGTTAAATGCACTTATGTATCATGAAGAAGGGGCTTCTCCTGTTGTGCATATTGCCTGTGAGGATAAAGGTAGTGAATGGCTTTTTTCTGTAGAAGACAATGGTATTGGTATTGATGAAAAGTCGCTCGAGAAAATTTTCCAACCGCTCAGGCGCGCCGTGCGAGAAGATGAGTATGAAGGCCTAGGCATGGGACTAGCACTCGCAAAGCGCATTGTGAAACGCCATGGCGGGGAGCTCACGTTAAAAACAGAGCTAGGCAAAGGAAGTGTGTTTTCTTTTACACTGCCAAAGGATGTAAATATGGAAATTGAAGAAAAGCCTTTGTAAAACACATAAAGAACCCCCATATATCAGCACATGACATATACAGGACCTGAAAAAAGAAAAAATAAGTCAGCCAGTGATGCTGAGCTTTATAAAACTTTTAAACTCAACCCTAAGCTTAAAACAGAACGTCGTGAGGACGAGCTGTCACGCTTACGTGAAATTCAATCCCAGAAGAAGCTATGGTGGCGTGTGATTATCGCCTGCGTCATTCTTAATGCTGTGTTTGTTGGGCTTGGCCTGTGGGGGATGATGTCATGAACTTTTTAGGGAATAAGCAGGTTGTGGGTTGGTTGCAAGCTCTGCTTGCGGTGATGGTCTTTCTTGGGCTTTGTAATGTATTTGGACGCTACTGTATTGTCACGTACAACACGAACCCGCTCATTTATTCTTGTGTGTCTTTCTCAAGTGCAGCGCTTGCGCTTCTCCTTTATGCAGGACGAGGGCCGCTCGGTAAAGAAACCATGCGTAGTATTGATACGTGGGTTTATGGCGTTGTCCTGATGTGTGGTTACGTATTTGGTATGCTTTTATATGCTTACGTGACGTCTACAGAGGGTACGATCCTTCAAAAAATTAGTGTGTTTATGAGTGTGATGGCGAGCTGGATTTTTCTTGGTCGTGTCCCTGATCGCTACCAACTAATTGGGACAAGCATTATTACCATTGGTGTATTTGCAGTGTGTTGGGGCCTTGGTCAAGAGAACCTTGGCACAATTCTTCTGTTGGCTTTGACATACGGTGGCCTGCAGGCCGCACGTATCTTTACAGCCGAGCTTCATAGGCCTCACTCTCAAGCAGCTTCACAGAAGAAAGACCCCAAAGCACGTGCGCGTGTCATTAGCTTTGTTATGTTTACGATGAGCTGTATTTTTACCGTCTTTTGTATATTGCTTGCAGGTGTTCAGGAACTTCAGGGAGAGCGCATCTCTGAGTATTTGCCAATGTTTTCAGACTTTACCCATCCGCCAACAATTTTCCTTGGCATTATTATGGGTGTGTTGATTGTTGTGCCTTTACGTATTTTGGAGTTTTCAAGCGCTCATACTATTAAGGCTGAAAACTTTACCACTGTCACAGCGTTTTCATCTCTAGGGACTATGTTTTGGGAGTGGGCGACATCTCCGATTAGTGGACTATCTATTAAAGCGATTTCGACATATGACGTGATGGCTGGGGTGTTCATTACAACTGGCGCATTGGTGATTGCATTGACGCGTCCTATGATTGCGCGCAGAAAAAATGCGTTGCAGGATTACATTCAGGTTTCTCCACAAGATGTGCAATCTGTTGCTGATAGCCGTTCTATTTTGGTAGAAGCGTTAGAACATTTTGATGGAGACCTTGCTAAAACTGCCAAAGCTTTGGATTTACCAAGGCCAGCTATTCAAGCTGTGCTGGATGATGAAGAGCACAGTTTAGCCTTTAAGGAGCTTTCAGCTGTTGGGCGTCAGTTTAGAGAAAACGTTGCAGGTGCAGACGCGCTCACAGGCCTTCTGAATCGTTCTCACTTTAAACGCAAGGCCAAAGACCTGTTGGAGGAAGGAAATCCTCTCACGCTCCTTTACATTGATCTGGATAAGTTTAAACCTATTAATGATACTCATGGTCATGAAGTTGGTGATGCAGTATTAACGGTTTCTGCTGAGCGTATGCTTTCCGCTCTGCCTGAAACAGCGCTAGTTGCTCGTCTTGGGGGAGATGAGTTCGCGGTTCTTGCTGATAAAGATTACAGTGAGGCTGTTAAGAAAGAAGTCGCTCAGCTTATTCAGCTGGAAAATCTAGAAGAAACGCTTTCTGTTGGTGCGTCCATTGGTGTGGCTCAGTTTCCTGAACATGGAAACACGCTTAAAGAGCTGCTGGATGCAGCCGATAAGCAAATGTATGATGATAAGCAGGCGAGAGAGAAGGCTGCGGGTTTACCAAGCGAGCTTTCTGCGGCCAAGTAAGCCACCAATAAGTGCAAGCATAATAATCGGTATTCCGTAATATACAGACACGTAAAGTGCGTAATCACTGCTGCAGTGGAACGCATAGGCAAAGGCTGTCAGGCTACCTGATGCAACACCTGCTGCCATGCCGAGTAGGGCAGGTTGTGAACTTGCAGTGTGCTTCAACCATGCATTCCAGAGGAAGCCAAATGTAATCAATCCACCAATCATAAGTGTTGTTGAGCAATGGAAGCCCATGCTTGTCATGCCGAGAATCTTGCCTTCAAAAGCAGCGATAGAGAACTTGCTTGGTTCTGCAAAAGCTGTGATAGCAAGACCTGCTGGTACAAGAAGAGCAGGCACAAAATGCTTCACGCCAATATGTGTAGATGGTCTTGAGAGTTTAAGGGTAAGCCAAGCTGCCCATGCAAAGAGCATAAAGAATGTACCATTCTTAAATACTGCTGGGAGTGTTTTAATAAATTCAAAAAAGTCAGTACGAAGACCTAGTAAGCTAAGTACAAGGAATGAGCCGAGCACGAGCAGGGCCAGAGTAATGCCATATAGCTTTTTGTTTGCGAGAGGCTTTACTTCTGACATGTCGTCAACAAGGCCTTGAATGAATGGATCGCTCATGATGCTTTCTCCTCAATCATTGCCATCATTTTTTTGATGCCTCTATGTACTGTTACTTTTACAGATGAAACGCTTTGTCCTGTTGCATCTGAAACTTCTTTCATGCTCATTTCCTGTAGCTTTACCATTTTAATGACTTTGGCTTGCTTTGTTGGTAGCTGCCCCATGAGTTTTTCTAGGTCATGTTTGGCGAGAATACTCTCGTGGTTTGAGCTTCCTGGTAGAGTTTCCTCATCAAGCTCTACAGACAGACCCGCTTTTGATGCGCGCAAAAAATCAATCCAGCGATACTTCGCGACAGCGCTCAGCCAAGGGCCAAACGGCTTTGTCGGATCATAAGTATGGCGTTTTGTATGTACGGTCATCAGTGTCTCTTGTACTAAGTCATCAATATGTTCAGGCCCAATGCGTTTACTATAATAGGCATGGAGCCACTGTTTTACATGAGTTAAGAGATTGTTGTATGCGGCTTTATCACCTGTAAGGGCGGCCTGCATCCAATTATCCCACTCATTGCTTTTATACGTATTCATGATCACTTAAGTTACATTAAAAAAAATTTTTTTATTGTGTAACCGATCTTATTTATAGACCGTATTACCCACTGAATGATTTGAAAGTTAATAAAATCGTTCGGCTTATATTCTAATGAAAAGAATAAAAAAGTCCACGATAACTAATATATAAATATAAGGTACTCGATATATGAAAAACTCTAAGAAACTTATGACAGCAGCAGCTCTAACAGCATTCGTAGCAGGTTCAGGCGCTATGATTGAGGATGCGCACGCAGGTAAGCCTGGTTACGAAAAGTGTATGGGCGTTGTTAAAGCAGGTATGAACGACTGTGGTGCGAACGGTCACAGCTGTGCTGGTCAAGCTAAAGTAGATAACGATCCGAACGAGTGGGTGTACCTACCAGAAGGTACTTGCGACAAGCTTGCTGGCGGCGTTGTAAAAATGATGAAAAAATAATCTAAATTAAAATTTAGTTTTATTTTATGCGAACCAAGAAAGCTCCTGCTATGAACGAACGTCTTAATAAATCCGGGGTCGGACTTAGACATCCTCACATGCAGGAGCTTCTGCTTGGTCAATCATCTGTTGGCTTTCTTGAAGCGCACAGCGAAAACTACTTCGGTGGTGGCCTTGCAAGAGAGCAAATCAATGAAATTTCTAAACTGTACCCTGTTACATTGCATGGGGTAGGGCTTTCACTAGGCCGCGCGGACGGCCTTGATAAGCAACATTTGAAACAGCTGAAAGCGCTGGTAGAAGAAGTAAACCCCGTGTTTGTGTCTGAGCATCTTACGTGGAGTGGCTACAGCCATACCCATGTGCCAGACCTTTTGCCTTTACCGTTTACAAATGAGGCGCTTGATACGTTTGTGGATCACGTAAAAGAATTCCAAGACACACTTGGTAGACAAATTTTGGTGGAAAACCCATCTAACTACCTTGCTTTTAAAGATTTAGATTTTACAGAGACAGAATTCCTTAACCTTGTGGCAGAACGCTCAGGCTGTGGACTTCTTCTTGATATTAATAACATTGCTGTAAGTGCACAAAACCTTGGGTATAACCCTGAGGATTACGTCGATGAAATTACAAATAGTGGTGCGGTCAAGCAGTTCCACCTAGCAGGTTATGAAGTACGTGACCTAGAAGATGGGGCACAGCTTTACCTCGATACACATGGTCACCCTGTGTATCCAGAGGTCTGGGAACTTTACAAACGTGCGTTGAGACGCTTTGGTGATATCCCAACGCTTATTGAGTGGGATATGGATATTCCTGCGCTGAGTGTATTAGAAGAAGAAGCTGCAAGAGCTGACGTTGTACGTACTGAAGTGAAAGAGGAGGCAAACCATGCCGTCGCTGTCTAAGCTTCAAGAAACACTCCTCAATGATATTTATACAGGCAGTTCAGATAGCCTTGAGTATCTGGATGCGCGTGTGCCTGATGTAGAAGGCCGTTTGAATATCTATAAAAATAATACGCGCCTTAACCTAATTGATACATTGAAAAATGTTTACCCTGTGACCCTTCAGTTGGTTGGTGAAGAATTCTTTAAAACGATGGCGCGCCACTATGTGAAACAGGTGCCAATGGAAGTTGGAAATCGCAACGCCTATGGCTCTGAGTTTAGCGATTTTATTAACGGGTTTGCAGAAGCAAAATCTCTTCCGTATTTGAGCGATATGGCGAGACTAGAATATGCCTACTTTAAGGTTGGGGTGACAGAAGAAAAAGAGACACTCACACAAGAGGGTTTACAAGCAGCTCTCGGAGAGTTTGGAGATGTGAATTTTGAGTTAAACAGCAATGCAAGTCATGTTGATTTAACTTTTAATGTGGATGGTCTTTGGCATTTACATCAATCTGATAGTGCGGATTTTTCAAGTTTTGAATTAATTGAAAGTTCTCGCCCTGTTCTTGTTCTAAGAGACGCCTCTCACATGACATGGATGAAAGTTTTAAGTGCTGAGACAGCTGCATTTTTAGCAGATGTTTCACTTGGAAAATCCTTTGCAGAATCTATGCAAATACAAATGGAAAAAGAAGCGAATTTAGAAGCGCTTCAAATGGATTTTGGTTACCTGTTAAGTCAGGGCGCTTTTACCCCTTTAAATGGAGAATGAAAACATGATATCTACAGCTAAAACAACTCTGCGTATGCTTATGGCAGATGTAAACTTTGTTCAGTCGGTTGCCCTGCTTGCAGCACGTATCTGGATTGCGAAGGTCTTCTTCTACTCAGGCCTCACTAAAATTAAAACATGGGACAGTACACTGACATTGTTTGAGTATGAATATGCTGTACCTGTGCTCCCAACAGAAGTGGCAGCATACATGGCGACTGCAGGAGAACTTATTTTGCCAGTTCTTCTTGTGTTTGGTTTGTTTACACCTATCGCAGCTCTGGGCCTATTTATTATGACGCTTGTGATTGAGTTCCTTGTGTACCCAGGAACAACAGAGCATTACTACTGGATGCTTTTGCTTGGTATTCTTATGACACATGGTTCTGGCAAGCTTGGCCTTGACCACTTTATTAAGAAGAAATTCCTCTAGGAATATATAACCCCCTATAAGAAAACAGGCCCCGTATGGGGCCTGTTTTTATGTCGATTTAGATACGTGAGACGATTTGGTTGCCAGTAATCATCTTTTTCCATTCCAGGAACATTTCACGTTCAATGCCCACAGGGCTTGAGGTATGCGAACCGTTGACCGGCTTGTAGCTTTCAGGGAGTTTTGCGAACTCTTCCTCAAAACGTGCACGGCAGGCGCTGAGATCAAACAGGCTTTCATCCACGATCTCTGGGCCGTTCAGCATGCGCTGAATGGGCTGAGATGCTTGAATGCCAGCTTCAAACAGTTTGCCGCGTTCGCTGTCCAGACGTTGCGAAAACAAATCGTCTTTCAGAACGCCATTTTCCACATAGTTGCCACGAGTCATGTCTACAGCAACATCCGCAAGGATTTTGCCATCTTCACGATACAGGCGGACACGATCCAGAATACCAGGCAAAGACGCCTTTGCAGGGTTTTCAGACAGCTTAACCTGACGCAGCTCTGCACCATTGGGTGCTTTGAGATAGCCAGACTTCGTCACAATAGTGGTATTGACCTTGGTTTCTTGCATGTCGCCACCAAGCTCGCCACCAAATTGGAAGTAGCCGCCAATGCCAGCAGTGGTAAAGGGAACGCTATGATCCCGAACCATTGAAGCCAGGTTTACAGCGCGCAGCCCACCACTCAGGGAGATGGTCACAGCCGTGGTCGTGTCTGTGTTAATGCCGGCTTTTTGTAGCTGTTTCATGCACCAAATGGCACCGCGTGCAAGGTCGCCAGAATCAATCCGCAATTGGTAGTTGGTCGGGTTGAATTCTTTCAGAACTACAATGGCATCCAGAAGGCCTTGCTCCACCGAAATGGTATCAATCAGCAGGGCGCCATAATCAGGGTGTTCTTTCATGAACTTCCGGAAGGCATGCTGTTGAGCCATACTGTTTTGGCGTGGGTCTTCAGGGTTGGCCTGCGGATTCAGGATGAAGTATTCCGCCATTTTGGTTTTGACAAACCAGTGGTCCATTGTGCCAACGGCCGTGTAGCCGCCGCGCATGGCAGCATTCATGTTGGATGTTCCAAGCATGCCGCACATGTAAGCAATATCAGCAGTCATGAAACCGCCGGTATCGTTAGAACGGCGCATAGAGTTATCAGCCAGAATCACTTTGCCATCCACAGCCCAAGTCAGGCGTGCTGCCTTGGTTGCAACTGAGGAACAGCGGCGCAGGAAGTCTGAGATGATGGTATCCACCCACTTGGCCTGAACAGGGTCACCCGTTACACGGCCAATGGGGCCAGGGAAGGTGACAGTACCATCAGGCATCATATCCACTTGGCAGTTGAACGGCATGCCTGCAAGCGTATCCAGATAGTCTGGATCATACTTGGGTTTTCCGTCTGGACGGTTGAGAGATTTGGCCCAGTCAATAAATTCACGGTCAAACCGGAATTCAGAGAGTGCGGGCAAAATCCATCTGGCGCCAGCCATAATGGTGTAAGGTGTGGTCATGCCGCCGCGCAGGTACATATTACCTGTGTTGACATAATCTCGCATACTCATGAGAGACTGGCCTGTGGTGACATGATACAGATCGGAGTTGGCAGCGGACATATGCCCATCTTCACCAATCAGCATGTTTTTGATGAGGTCTTGGCTCATGGTTGAGCTCCTTGAAGTTTTGAAGAGAAGCTCAGGCCCGAAGGCCTGAGCAAGAAAGTTTTAGACGCGCTCTTCGTAGATCGCTTGTGTGGTTGTTGCGGTCATGCCGAGAGCCACCATGTCAGCGATAAACTGTTCGCCAATTGCTGGGAAGTCTGGTCCACCAGGTGCTTGTGCAACCGGCGACATGCAGTCTTCCAACAGAACAAATTTGCCAATGTGCTCTTTACCAATCAGCTCGCCGCATTGGCGAACAGTGGTGTTGACACAGTGGCTTTTGGCTTGACCAAGTACAAAGACCAAGTCAGCAGCGCGCAGTTTGTTCAGTAAGGCTTCATTCACACGGGTGTGTGGGTCGTTCAGCTGGACTTGTGCATGGATGGCACCGTAATGTTCGGTCAGAGGGTTTTTGCCTTTGAGAATATCTGTGGTGATTTTTCCTGTCTGTTCTTCCCAGTACTTGGTTGCAGTACGGAAATCATCTTGGAGCTCGTGTCCCCATGTGCCGTATTCACAGTGGTTTGGCCAAATGAAATGGGCAAACGTGCCATCTTCTTCAAGTTGGCGTGTGTACCACAGCGCATATTCTGTCAGCGCAGGGTCATACGGCGTCCATGTACCATTTTTGATGTCATGAGACGTGATCAGCGTAAAGGGATCAGGCATATTGCCGTCTGCATCACGCCACATTGCACGGTGAGCAATGTCGGGGTGTTCTGCATTGGGCATTTCGTGGGTGTCGAAGGTCAGAATGACTTCTTCAGGAGTCGACAGCGTTTGGCCGTTATAAAACAAACCTCCATCTGTCATCCGGCGCACAAAGCAGGCACTGCGAATTGCATCTGCCATGGCGCCTTCAACTGGCAGCGCTGCGCCGTCCTGATTCATGAAGTCGTTTTGGATATCAATACCAAGAATTACAATACCAGCCATTGGGATATCTCCTTATATGAGGCATGGTTTGAGTGTGTGCCTAGGCACGGTGAATCCCTCATACAAAGTACACTTTATATGAGAGATGAAAGATAAAAAAGACCCCTGATGTGTGGGATCCTTTATCAAACGGTTTTAGATGTCTCTAAATAATAGGGGACTTATAGCATGTGACTGAGTTGTATGCAATATAAAAGGGCTAGAAATAAACGACATTTTATGTTTGTCAGATTTTAACTTTATGGTACATTTATATGCAACACGTTCTAACTGAGTTCCCCTGTTGCAAATTGATGGAAAGCCACGCTCAATACGGGCTCATTTAACGTTTTGTGCTGTTAAAAAGGTGCAAACAACAAGGAGGCTGAAACGCCGTGATTATAGACCAGTCCGTAAGGGAGTTGGTGTGGGAGATAGAGTCCTCTCCGCCAGATATAAACCAAAAAATCATTCAACTGATACAGACTCTTCACAACAACCTTCAAACCCACTCCCACACTCTCACACATCTACCTACACAACAGACAGCTTACACACAGTATCCTCTAGATGAGGACGGCTTTGCTGTAGCGTTTGACCCGTTAAAGGATGAGGAGGGCTTTATGGCTGCCTTTAGAGAGCATGGTCTTGTTGTGGGTAAGGGCGTGATCTCGAGTGAGCTGTGCAAGAAAGCAGTTCATAGAATTCAGGACGTAGCTTCTCTTATCAGTAATGGGCAATTTGATTTCTCAAACCCTGAGAGTTGGCACGGTATGCCCGAGGATGAACATGGTACGCCACTCCTGAGCAGAGGATTCTTTGAACTTTACCATGATGGGGTCTGGGCTGAGATCAGGCAGAGTATCAGGCTTTATATTCATCACGTACTGCTGTGGGGTAGGGTTGATTTATGGAGTAGTTTTGACAGGTTTGGTGTAAAGCTCCCGAATGAAGATGGCAAGGCGCTTGGTCTGCATGTGGATCAAAACCCAACGGTTCACCCTGAATTTAGAACATTGCAGGGCATTCTGGCGCTTGCAGATAACCCCAAAGAGCAGGGCACATTTAGAGCTGTACCAGGATCAAGAAAGGACTTTCATGGGTACATTCCGTTTGTGAAGAATAAAGGGGAGTATGTAGCGCTGGAAGAGGGGAGTGAACTCTCTGAAAAGCTGAATTCTTACCAACAAGCTTTTCCACTCAGAGCAGGTGACATTGTGACATGGGATAGTAGAACAACTCATGCCAACACATCGAATTTGTCTGATTCTACGAGGTACGTGGCCATGGTGGCGATGGGGCCTGCACCTGAGAACTTTTCTGAAATGTCTGCAGTCAGGCAGGAAGCCTTTGAAAGTGGCCTTGGGAGTAACGTGAGAGATGCGCTCATGCATGCCAGTATGAAACCAAGATTCACAAATAGTTCCGTTATGAACGCAGTGAGACAACCAGAACACTTAAACCAATTGGGAGCGTACCTTTATGGCTTTGAACCTTACGAACTGTAGACTCTTATTAAATGCTGAGTCTTTTGGGTTTGGTCCAACAGCAGCCATTGCGAGCTTCTTTCCTCTCCTTAAAGGGCAAGTAGAGCGCATCAGTTATATAGGAGACGGGCATAGCTTAGACCTACAAAAGCCTCTGGATTATGACGCTATTTATGATTCCAGCAATATGAGAAACACGGCTTTGGAGGGCATCTTAAAACAGTATGATGTGTTTTTGACAGCGACTGACTTTATAATGGCTGAGAAAGCAAAGGCCGCAGGCTTAAGAGTGATTATCTATGATCCACTCACATGGTTTTGGAAGGATATGCCAAATGCTGTAAAGGGTTGTGATTTATACCTCTCTCAAGATTTTATTGGCGTGGGCAAACTACTTAAAGGGTATAGAGAGAAGATGAAAGGCGAAGCTGTTGCCGTGCCACCGATTCTTCAATCTAAAATGCCAGAAAGAGAAGGGCAGCATGTTCTTTTGAACTTTGGTGGGCTCATGAATCCATTTTGGAGCGAGGGAGATGCGATTGCTTATGCGGAGGCGATGTATAAAGCTGTTGTTGATGCTTTACCTGAAGGGGAAGAATTGATTGTGTGCGCGAGTGAAAAGGTTGCTGAGGCTCTACCACATATACATGCTCAGAGTTATCCAAGGGAAGAGATGCTGAAGATTCTTGAGGGGAGTAAGTATGCCTTCATGACCTCCGGACTTGGGAATATCTATGATGCGGCGCAGTTTGATTTGCCAACAGTTTGGCTTCCGCCAACCAATGATAGCCAAGGGCAGCAGTTAGACATGATTGCGTCGGAAGGGTATGTGGACATCGCTCTCACATGGCATGATTTGCTGGGTATACCTGAGCTTGATTATAGGCAAGAGCAAGCTAAGGTGATTGCAGATATTGTGAACTGTGTTGGCAAGCTTCCTTCTGTGAATTTAAATTTTAATCACGCCTTAAAGCAGGTCTCGGCTCAGGATTCTAGCCGTGCAAAAGGCTTGATTGATGTGTACGGTACATCTGGTGATGAAGCTGTTGCCTCAGTTGTTCTTGGCTTTATTGAGAAAGGAGGACAGGTATGTTCAGCTTAAACTCTCATCATAGTCCTGATTCTCTTCTTTTAGATGCTTATAGGCCAGCGCTTCTTGGGCAGGATATGAACCTTTTTACCTTAACCATTAAGCATAACCCCAAAACATCTCTCGCGAGGTATCAAAGCCATGCTGTACTGAGTGCACCATGTAAAGATGAGTTTCCGGTAGATGCTTACCATTTATTAGGTGGAATGGTGAGAGAGGCTTTACTTAAGCAGGGCATTTATAGTGTGCATAGCACATGTGTTGACGGCCATTTGATTGTCGCGCATTCGGGTGGAGGGAAGAGTTCTGTGTTGTTGGAGTGCGTTGAGCAAGGAATGAAAGAAGTCATCTCGGGTAATAAGACTCTGGTTACGTTTATGGATGGGAAGATGCAAGCTGTTGGTGGCACTGCTTCTATGACAATAGGAGAGCAGGTCTTTCATGAACAGGTTCAGGCACCCGTTTCTGACAAAAAGGTGTATGGAGATAGAGTTGCGTTCAGGATTTCAGAAGATAGATACGCAAGTCACCCTCAAAACATTCATGCTGTTTGGGTGGTAAAACTGACAAATGAGGACGTTGTTTGTCAGGAGTTGTCAAAAATGAGTGTCTTACATAGGCTCTTTCCATTCTTTATGGATACGGTGAATGCCTCGGTGATTCTTGGAGAAGGGGAAGTATTGTTTCAGCCAGAAGATCAAAAGGCAGAAGAGGGGTTGCCTGCACTGTTAAAACAGGTTTTGGATCATGTTCAGGTGTTTGAAGTATCAGGGACAAGGCAAGAGATTGCAAAGTTGATAAAGGAGAAAACATCATGAAGAAGATTCTCTACGGGATTTGCGGTATTGGGTTGGGCCATATGTATCGCCAATTGCCAATTCTTGAAGCTTTAAAAGGACAGGCTAAAATTGCTATTTTTGCCTACGGAGAGAGCTTGAAGTTCTGTGAGGAGCATTTTGCTGAGGACGCGTATATTCAAGTGATTCCTGTGGCCGTACCCTTTATTGTGGGTGATTCAACTGGGTTAAACTTTGCTAAGAGCTTGTCACATGAAGCCAATCAACAGAACTTTTGGGAAATCAATACGGCTGCAATGGCGCAGGCGCAGGCCTTTATCGGAGAACCTGATGTGGTTTTAACAGACTATGAACCTGTGAGCGCTCAATATGCTTATATGTATGACGTGCCGCTTTATACGATGGACCAGCAAAGTAAGTACTTAGTTGGTGACTATCCAGAGAAGCTTGGAGATGTATCTCTTATTGATGAAGTTCAAAGGCTGCGTATGTTTTTCCCAAAAGCTCACAAAAGAGTGGTGTTTTCATTCTTTGATGTGAATGTGAAGATCCAATACGCAGGTGAAGTGCAAGTGGTAAGGCCGATATTAAGGCAAGAGCTGCAAGGTTTAAAAAGGAAAGTGAAAAGAGGTTCATACTTAATTTACCTGTCTGCACAAGGTGGGCATAGCCAGAGTTTAAGTGAGATTCAGGAAATCTGTGCGGCTTTCCCTGAATCTGAGTTCCATATCTTTGATGGTAAAAATGCGAGTGATGAGGCCTTTATTGAAGCGTTAAGAACCTGTGAGGGCGTTATCAGTACCGCAGGACACTCGCTTATGAGTGAGTCAGCCACCCTAGGTATTCCTGTTTATGCTATGCCTTTGAATATCTATGAGCAGCAAATGAATGCTGTTGAAATTGAGAAAGCGGGGCAGGGAATAAATAGGTCTACGTTTACGCAGAAAGGTTTTGAAGCATTTCAATCATTCTGTGAAGCGTTCGCGCCTAAACCTCTCGGTGATGTGTTTAATATAGAAGAGCTCATCTCTGAAATTTTGAGCCATTAAAAAAGGCTCCCGAAGGAGCCTTTTGCTATCTGAGTGATTTAGGGACTGCGATAGCAATGCCAATAAAGGCAAGGCCAAGAAGAATACCAAGTAAGGTTCCATCCATGGCAATCAGATGCTCATACTTACTGCTTGTTTCAGCAAGGCTGACTTTACCGCCTGCAATTTTATCAAATAAAGAGGTGTTCGCTTTAAGCCATTCATACATGAGCGTGAAGGCGAAAGCGCCTGCAAATCCACCCAGTACAAAGAAGAGTGCATCTTTGCGCCCTGTTGCAAGGGCTGCAAGGCCTGTGCCTGGACAGTAACCAGCAATGGCAAAGCCAATACCAAGTAAAGCGCCACCAATGACAACGCCAAGGTAGGCTGCTTTAATAGAAATGTGCCCTGCATCGATAAAACCAAGTTTAAGACCACTAAATAAAGCAACGGAAGCAAGGCCGATAGCAAATAAAATGGCTTTCATGAGGCGCAAATCTGTAAAGCGTAGCATGTTAATAATATTTTCTGGGTTTGTGGCTCCAACACGGTTAAGGGCAAAACCAAACAGCGTACCAAGAGCAATAGCAAGATAAAGTTCCATAGTTTAATTCCTTTCTTGAGCCTTAGCGTTTTTTATACAAAATCATGGCAAGCGGGATAGATGTTGCAAAGAGCCCTAATGCAAATAAGTAGCCGCTGAGAGATGTTTGCATCATACCGCTCATCATATGGCCACTTGTGCAACCGCCTGCGAGCCTTGCGCCAAAAAGAACGATAAAGCCAGCAATAAAGGCCCATACATAGCGCTTTGTTGGGTTGGTGCCAAAATTATCAGACCAAGCTTTAGGCATTTCTGATTCTTGTTTAGATGCAGGCTTATCACCTGAAAGCTTACTTGCTAGAAAAGCACCAAACATCATCGCGAGTACAAACACAAAGCTATAGTTAAGTGGGTTGGCTGCATTTTTGGCATATTTACCGCCACTCTTATTTAGGTAAGCATTTTCTGAACCGTAACCTGTTTTACTATCTACACCTTCTTGAATAATTTCAGGGTTGATCATGTCCCAAACAATGGCATCAGCAATAACAAACTGGGTGGATACGCCAATTGGCTTCACAAATAATACCGCACTAAAGAAAGCCATCGCAAGGAGTGCGCCTCCTATAGCCCAGGGCAAAACGCTTTTACATTTACACATTAGAGTTCTCCTTATTTTGACAAAATTCTTGATAGAGCAGGGCCATAATATCCTGCGTGAGTTTGGATGAAATACTGTAATAGAGGGTGCGATGCTCCCTTCTGTAGCTGACAATACCTTCTTCTCTAAGCTTGGCAAGGTGCTGAGATGTTGAGCTTTGTGCAAGCCCTGTTGCTTCTATAAGTTCAGTGACGCTTTTTTCACCCTCTGCCATGGTGCAAAGGAGAAGAAGCCTATGAGGGCTTGCAATACCTTTTAAGTATTTTGAGACCATATCCGCTTTATTGTTCATGTCATCCATATATATATTGTAATATTAGAAATGTATAATATCAAGTTTTTATAATATAAAAACAAAAACCAAGAAAAACCCCCTCTCACATGAGAAGGGGTTTTTGAAAATTCTTTTTCTTAGCCAAATAGGTAGCTTGCAGCGTAAAGCAAGAAAGCAATACCTAAAAGATACGGAGCTAGGTATAGTAGCATAACCAAGCACAGCCTCGTTTTGTTAAACTCAGTAAGTATCCTGAATGCTTCAGAATTCCCTACCTAACTCACTATATGGTGACTTTTTTCCTCAAGTCAAGCTTTTGAGGCACTTTTTGCCTTTAAAATTCCCTTAAGTAGATTGCTACTCTACGGGCCTTTAAAAGCCAAAAATTACCCTCAAAACTGTAGATTATGGAACAGGTGAAAAGAAAGTATGAAGAAATAAAAAAGAGGGACGTAGTCCCTCTTTTTTAAACGAAGAGTGCTTAGTTAACTGTTTCAGAAGTTGTTTCTGTCGCAGTTTCTACTGTAGTTGCATCGATACCGTAGTAAGTGCTAACGATTGTACGCATTGTTTTTTCAGCGCTGTCAGCTTTCTTACGCTTGAATGCACCCATGAGGTAAGTGAATTCTTGAGCGATTGTCTTCATGATATCGTCAGTTAGAGCAACAGGTGTCGCAACAACCATGCGGCGCTCTACCATGTTTAGAACTTCAGCAGCTGTTGTGCTACCACAGCCCTGACGGATCAGAGAGAATGCTTCAGAGATAGCTGTTTCAAATGCTTTAACATCAGTTGTCTTCAGGCTTGAAACGTGGTTCTCAAGTGCAAGGATGCTTTCGATGTCAGCACGTTCAGTTGCCATACGCGCAGCAAGGCTCATCATGTGTGCAAATACAGATTTTTGGTCTGTAATTTCGTCTTTTGTCATTGTGCGGACAAAAGCACCACGGTGTGGAACCATTTCAATAAGGCCATCAGCAGCGAGTGCACATAGTGCTTCACGTACAGGTGTACGAGATACGCTGTATTCTTTAGCGATTTTAAGTTCGCTTAGGTGGGCGCCACCAGAAAGTTCGCCTGTCGTAATTTTTGAACGCAGCATCTCGCGTACGTTTTGGTCCAAGTTTGCAACACCTTGCATTGTGCTATCCCTCTTCATTTATCGTTTTTTATAATTGTATGAGGACTCTTTACGGTCCATTTTTGCAGGCAAAATCAAACATTTGCGCTGAAATAAATCTTTAAATCGAGGGCGATTGTATACGCGAACTGGCACATCTGCAACAACTTTTTTGGAAAAATAACTACTTTTTATAAAAAAAGAGGTTGCCGATTGGCAACCTCTTGAATTGTCGATGAAAGATGGTGTGTTTTATGACAGCGTAACGCGTGCCATTTTACGCTTACCAGCTTGAACCACAATAGCTTCTGATGCAGTGATGGTTGCCTGTGGGTCGCCCATCTTCTCTTGGTTAATTTTAACAGCGCCACCTTCGATGAGGCGTTTGGCTGCTTTGTTGCTTTCTGCAAACTCAAGAGAGACAAGAAGCTTCACAAGTCCAATTTCGCCACCTTCTGTTTGAACATCCTTTTCAGGGAGCTCATCCGGGATTGCGTTTTTAGAGAAACGTGTTTCGAAGTCTTCTTGGGCGGCTTTGGCAGCTGCTTCATCATGGTACATCTCTACAATCGTGCGACCGAGGAGCTTTTTAGCATCCATTGGGTGTGATGGCAGAGTGCTTACGTCAACGGCTGTAAGCAGGCGGAAGTATTTCTCCGTCAGCTCATCAGGAATCGACATGATTTTACCAAACATTTGGTTCGGCTCGTCTTGTAGGGCAATGTAGTTCCCCTTGGACTTGCTCATTTTGTCTTTGCCATCTGTTCCTTCAAGAAGAGGGAAGGTCATAACAATTTGCGGGCTCATATCACGAGACTGCATCAGTTGACGACCCATCAAGCAGTTAAAGGTTTGGTCTGTACCGCCAAGCTCAATGTCACATTCCATAGCAACACTGTCGTAACCCTGCATGATTGGGTAGAGCAGCTCGTGCATAGAGATGGGTGTACCTTCCGCAAGGCGTGTTGAAAAGTCTTCACGCTCAATAATGCGGGCAACAGTCACTTGAGCACACAGTTTGATGGTGTCAGCGAAGTCAAGCTTGCTGAGCCATGTTGTGTTGTTCAGGATCTCAAGTGTCGCCTCGTCTTTTTCAAGCACCTTGAACACCTGCGCCATGTAGGTTTCAGCGTTCTCGTTGATTTGTGCTTCTGTAAGCGGTGGGCGTGTTTTGTTACGGCCGCTTGGGTCACCAATCAGGGCTGTATATCCACCAATCAGGAACTGGACCTTATGGCCAAGCTCTTGGAACTGGCGCATTTTGCGCAGAATAACGCTGTGGCCAAGGTGAAGGTCAGGCGCTGTTGGGTCTGCACCAAGTTTGATTTTCAGAGGGCGATTATCGCGGATTGCTTCTTTCAGCTTAAGCAGAAGGCCGCCTTCTGGTTCAATCTTTTCAGTACCTTGTTGAAGGATGGCAAACTGGCGTTCAGCCTCTGCCACCACTTCTGGTGAGAATTTTTGTTGTTCAGACATACATCTGTATCCTTGTATTAAAAAACATTTAAGGTCAAACTATAGGGTATATATGGGTTTATTGTCCATCATTTCAAGAAGAAAAACAGAAGGGAAAGCGAATGCTTGCAATTGGTTTGATGAGTGGTACGTCACTAGATGGTGTGGATGCTGTACTTGTGGAAACAGATGGTGAGAAAAAGCATAAGTTTCTTGCGGGAATAACCCTTCCTTATGATGCTTCTTTTAGAAAGAGCCTCTTTGAACTCGCACAGCCAGAGAGCTTGGTGAACCCTTCAGATATTATGCGCCTTGAAAAAGAGCTGACAGAAAAGCACGCGGACGCTGTTGAGAACCTTTTAAAGGCATCAGGTGTGAATGGTGCTGAAGTGGAAATTGTTGGTTTTCATGGCCAGACGATTCGCCATATCCCAGAAGAACAACTCACTTGGCAAATGGGCAATGCAAACTTGCTTGCAGAGAAAACAGGGATTGCAGTGGTCTCTGATTTTCGTCGTCGTGACATGGCGTGTGGTGGGCAAGGGGCTCCGCTTGTGCCTCATTTCCATGAATCTGTTTTTTCTGAACTTGAAAAGCCAAGTGTGATTTTAAACATTGGCGGAGTTGCGAATATGACTCTCCTTAAAGAAGAGGGAGCAATTGCTGCTGATGTAGGGCCTGGTATTGGGCTTCTTGATGCGTGGGTCCAAAAGCATGCAGATGTGCCTTTTGATAAAGATGGAGAGATTGCTTCAAAAGGAGAAGTAGATACACAGTTTGTGCAATATGCAGTTGCGGCACCTTTCTTTGATGCGGCTTGGCCCAAGTCATTTGACCGTTATGCTTTTGAAAGTTGTGTGCCTCAGCACCTTGGGCTAGAAGACGGAGCGAGAACGTTATGTGCATTGACAGCCTCGGGTATTGCAAAGGCATTGGAGCAGCAGAATGTGACCTCTGGAACCATTTATGTACACGGTGGTGGCGGGTATCATCCAGTGATTCGCAGGGATATTGCAGAGAAGACAGGCCTTGATGTGGTTCTTTTGGATGAGATTGGGCATCAGACAAGCTTTCTTGAAGCCGAATGTTTTGCTTGGCTTGCGGCTAGGCGTTTGAAAAATATACCATTTACCAGTGAGAAGACCACGGGTTGTCAAAAGCAGAGTGTTGGGGGTATACTCACGACAGCTTAGCAATGGGATGCTAGGTGGGATAATGACTTAAAGGGACGGCCTTGACGTTACTTCTATGTATGGTGATTGGAGCGCTGAGCGCGTTTGCACTTCGCCGTAAATTAGGCTTACACCCTTTGGGCTTGTGGCCCGTTCTTGCTGGCGCACTCGGCGCAGCGATGCCTCATGTACAAGAGCTGTTGTTCCTTTTTAATGGAACATGGGGACTGAAGTTCCAGTACGGCCTCACATGGTCTATTTTTACTTTACCTGTTTTAACGGCAGTGCCAGCGTTCCTTGTTTTTAAATTTGCGAAGAACACAAAGAGTTGGTCATCTTATTATCCGTACTCGTTAGCAGCAGCTTATTTTGTATTACTATTTTCTTTCTTTACAGGGGCTGGGGTTCAACCATTTTGGCCAATTCCAGTACATGTATCTTTTAATGTGATTTTTGAGCTGGATTATGTCTTGCTTCTTATTGCTCTATTGTTCCTGCTTGCATGTTTCCTCTTTAATAATTATGCCCGTGATGCTGCTCGTGTAGGGCTTGTTGCTTGCGGTATTTATCTTGTTGTGGTGATGACGTTTAAGCATCAGGCGCATTCTTTTGCAGAAGATTACGCAGAGGCTTTCAAGCTTGATGTGGTTGAAGTCACAACGCTTGCTCAGCCAATTAATCCGCTCAACTGGCGTATTATTGTTGAGACAAAAGACGGTCGTTTGCATGACTCTATGATTAACCTGTTCCGTGAAGAGCAGCGTGAGGTGTATGACAACTCGACGCGTAGTGCACGTATTGACTCTCTCTTCATGCCAAAGCACTTGGCAATTTGGCGCATCTACCGCCGTTATGGCATGACAAATAGTAAGTTTCCACAAGTTGCGTTTGACTCTTTTGAGAGCCGTAACTTTAAATGGCTGGCACGCTTTGCTGTGTTTAAAACACTTGTGAAGTGGGAAGGTAAGCCTTGTGCAGAATTTAGAGACCTAAGATTTGAGGGCGCTCGTTCGAACGCCCTCGGAAGATTTATGCTCTGCAAAGAGAATAAAGAGTTTGTGCTTTATCAAGCAGACAAAGCAGGCTCATTCTCTAAGTTAGACATGATGTACTGAGTCAACTTCGCAGCAAGCTCTTCTTGCTGTTCTGTGTAGAAGTGATCCGCACCAGAAATTTTACTGTAGTGAATCTTCACATCTTTTTGACGTGCCGTTTTCTTCAGTAGAGTTTCAATGTCACCTGATGGAGTAATCTCATCATTGTCACCAACAATCACAAAACCGCTTGCTGGGCATGGTGATAGGAATGAGAAGTCGTACATGCCTGCTGGAGGAGATACCGCAAGAAAGCGGTGTACATCTGGGCGA
Source organism: Pseudomonadota bacterium (assembly GCA_036141575.1). NCBI lineage: Bacteria > Pseudomonadati > Pseudomonadota > Pseudomonadota bacterium. The sequence goes on from JAYZXF010000001.1 coordinate 102,038, forward strand.
CGCATAAGAAGCTGAAGTGTAATCCAGCTCCCAAATGAGAAGCCTGCAATCCAGATACCAGATGTGCTTGGGTGCTGTGCATGTAGCCAGTCAAGTGCTGCAGCTGCATCGCTCAGTTCGCCAACGCCGTTATCGTACTCACCTTGAGAGTTACCCACGCCTCTAAAGTTAAAGCGTAGAACAGAGAAGCCGCACTTTGCAAAAGCTTCGTAAATACGGTACGTCACTTTTGTGTTCATTGTGCCGCCGTGTAGTGGGTGAGGGTGCATCACAACCGCGATTGGTGCACGTGGATCTTTGGCTTGGAAGTATTTGCCTTCAATGCGACCTGCTGGGCCATTGAATGTAATATCAGGCATGGGGTTCTCCTTTAACTTGTAAAAACTTGTGGGGTGAACATACCGAAAAATAAAGCAAAATGCAAATTTTTGTTGTAAGTATTTGATTTGTAATGAAAGTGAAATCTGCGCCTTGAATAAAAAGCAGAAATAAGTAAAGTAGATGCATGCTTTATTTTGATAACAATGCGACAACGCCGCTTTTGCCAGAGGTAAAGGCTGCGATCACCGAGATGCTTGATAATTTTGGCAATGCATCTTCTGTTCACCAAGTTGGCCAAGCGGCGCGTAGCCGTATGGATATTGCCCGCCGTCAAGTGGCGGAGCTTGTCGGCGTGCGTAGTGAGCAAGTGGTGTTTACTGGTGGTGGTACTGAGGCCAACAATATGGTCCTTAAAAGTGCGGCAAGAGACGGACGTCCGATCATTACTCAGAAGACAGAACATTCTTGTGTAATGAATTCTGCAAAAAGCATTGTTGAAGGTAACCATCCTGTAGTGTTTTTAGATGTAGATTCTAAAGGTCTAATTAGCCTTGAGGGTTTGGAGAGTGCACTTAAAATGCATCCAAATGCATTGGTGAGTTTAATGCATGCCAATAATGAAACAGGTGTAATGCAACCTCTTAAAGGAGCTTACGAGCTTTGTCAGAAACATGGTGCGCTTCTGCATAGTGATGCCATTCAAACAGGCGGTAAAATTCCACTGAGCTTAGATGTGGCAGATATTGTCACGTTATCATTCCATAAGCTTGGTGCACCAAAAGGTGTGGGCGCACTTGTCTTTAAAGCAGGTGTAGAGCTTGAGCCGCTTTTGCATGGTGGTCGCCAAGAGCGTGGTTACCGTAGTGGAACAGAAAATACCATTGGTATTGTGGCGGCAGGTGTTGCTTGCGAAAAAGCGAAAGAGCACTTTGGGCATTACCAAGAGCTTGGTGAAGCTAAGCTTAAGTTTGAAGAGAAGATGAAGTCACTGAGTGACAAGGTTAAAATTATGGGCGAGGGGGCTGAGAGGCTTCCAGTCACAAGCAGTATTGCGCTTAAGGGTATGTCAGCAGAAATGATGGTGATGCTGATGGATATGCAAGGTGTATGTATCTCTCAAGGATCAGCCTGTGCAAGTGGTCGCGTAGACCCGTCTCATGTGATTGAGGCGATGGGCTTCCCTGAGCTGGCACTGAGCACTGTGCGTATGGCAAGTGGTTGGCACAACACCCCGTCAGATTATGACACCCTTTATGAAACCTTTGAAAAGGTTCTCAAAAATACGAATTTTTTTGATAGCTAGTTTTTAAACTATCGGCACCCTTCATAAGAAGGTGTAAGGGAAATTCTTAAAATAAAGGGAAAAGCTGATGATTCTTACTCTATCTGCCGTGGGTTTAAGTTCAGCATTTGTATTGCTACTTCATAAACAATTGTGTTTGCAAGAATCACGTTCCTATAAATCCCGTAAGTAGTTTTATTTCATGAAACATATTCTCGTCTATACGGCGCTCTTTAGCGCATGCTTTGTGGGGACAGCATCAGCTGAAATTGTGAAGACGAAAGGAGTAGGTTACGCCTGCATGAAGATTGTGGACCTCGCTAAAGTCAAAAAGGCGCAGCGCCTAGGGCAGGGAAGTCAGGTTGGTCACTTTATGAAGAATGGTTGCTTTGCAACGTTACCGCGTTGGAAGTTGAAGAAGGTGAATGAGTGGGGCCTTGCGGTACAGGTAGAAGGGACACCAAAAGATTTTGGTTTCCAGAATACGCCGGGCATGGAAAAGATTAGTAAAATTAAAGTTTGGATGCACAAAGAGAATATTAGATAGTTTCTATCCAAGGAAAAAGCGCCCCTTAGGGCGCTTTTTAATATCATTAGTTTATCGTACGTGTTTCGCCACGTTGCCAATAAATGTGTTCAGATCTTTTTGAAGTTTATTGAAACCTTCATGTTTTTCAAAAGTGTCTTCACTCATGTAAAGCGCTTTTTTAATTTCAATCTGAAGGCTATGTACGCCGCGCTTAGGGTTACCGTACATACGTACAATTTCACCACCAAGGAAAGGATCGTTTACAGCAACTGTATAACCAAGATTCTCTAGTTCCTTTTTCACAAAGGCAGTAAATTCAGGGTCACATGTTTTTTGCTTGTTATCTGAAATGACAAAGTCAGCACGGGGTTCACCTGTTTCAGCATTTTTACTATACATTGCGTGCATGTTGAGATGGTAAACATTGCCGTTTTTCTTTTTCTTGAAAAGGTGCTCTTCAAGAGTCAGGTGGTACGGAATGTAGTAGCTCTCAATCATTTGGAGAATGTCATCTTCATCTAAATTCTTGTTGTGAATCTCTTCACCGTTCGGGCCAATACGCTTAATAAGACCACGGCCAAGCTCTACAGTTTGCTTTTCTGGGTGAATCTGCATAGACATCTCACCTTTAACAAGAGCTGGGTCTACATCTAGAACGTGACGGTTCATATCAATGTATGTACGTGGAATGAGCATAGAAATAAGGTCTGCGCCAAAGCTTGGTGCCTCGCCAACAAGTTCATCTACGTAGCAGTCTTCCCAACGGCGTAGCGTGAGATCATCCATTTTTGTACTAAAATCTGCTGGAAAGTTTCGGCCGCTGTGTGGGCTGTCGATTACCAATGGTGTGTCGTCATTCGACTCATAGACTGTTAAAACGTCTTCATACATTTTTATTATTCCCCCAAGTATTTGTGCCAGTTTAAACAGTTCATTGAATAATGTAAACGTGCACACCCGTTCATCTCTATAAATATTTATGGGGTCTGACAAAAAAGCAACCCCCACACATTTCTGTGCAGGGGTTGGTATCGGTTTATTCGGTGTTTTCTTCAGCAGGGGCATCATCGCCGCCAACGCCAGGGATCCAGTCCGTGGCTCGGTCCCAGCCGCGAGAAAACAGGCCAGGCTCTGTTTCGCCATTGGCTTCCGCCTCTGCCCGTTGACGGGCTTCTTCAGCTTCGGCTTCCGCCTCAGCTTGTGCAGTAGCAGCCTCCGCAGCTTCTTCTTCAGCTTGGATACGGGCTTTTTCAGCAGCTTTAGCAGCCTTTTCAGCTTCACGGATGGCGGCTTGCTCTTCTGTGCAGCCTACGCCTGTCCATTTGCAGCTGGTGCCTTTGGTTGCAGACCATGCCTTGCCTGGAGCGCTAATGACAGCATCCTTGGCATTACCAACAGCCTTGTAGGCACCCCAAGCATAACTGCCAATGAAGAGGGTGATAGATAGCAAAATGCCACCTATGACAAGGAAGGCAATTGCTTTACCGTAGCCAACAATGACATTGCACCAGCGCAGCACACGCTCGTGGAAATTAAGGCACCCAAGTTTTTGCCAGAAAGTTTTTGTTTCGGGTTCTTGATCGGCCATAATAGCCTCCTTCAGAATGAGGAACGGAAAAAAGGGTTTCGAGTTAGCTCATTTATAAGAAGGAATTGTATGCAGGTCAAGCAACCTTGTTGTTTTTTCCTGATTTTTTAGGTTTCAGCATTGGCGCAAGGAAACGAGCGGTGTGACTAGTTTTATGCTTAGCAACCTTTTCAGGTGTGCCTTCCGCCAGAATTGTTCCGCCAGCATCACCACCTTCAGGGCCCACGTCAATTACGTGGTCAGCCGTTTTGATGACATCAAGGTTGTGCTCAATAATCACCATACTGTTTCCTTCATCAACAAGGCGGTGCAGGACTTTGAGTAGAAGCTCAATATCTGCAAAGTGAAGACCTGTTGTTGGTTCATCTAGAATGTAAAGCGTTTGGCCTGTTGAACGCTTTGATAGCTCCTTAGAAAGCTTGATGCGTTGTGCTTCACCACCTGAAAGGGTTGTGGCGCTTTGGCCAAGCTGGATATAGCTGAGACCAACGTCCATCAGCGTTTGCAGCTTGGTACGAATGCTTGGCACGGCTTCAAAGAGCTCTAGGGCTTCTTCCACAGTCATATCAAGTACGTCAGCAATGGATTTATCTTTGTACTTAATTTCCAAAGTTTCTCGGTTGTAGCGCTTACCGTTACACACCTCACAAGGTACGTACACATCAGCAAGGAAGTGCATTTCCACCTTAATCATGCCGTCACCTTCACAAGCGGAGCAGCGTCCACCTTTCACGTTGAAGGAGAAGCGGCCTGATGTGTAGCCACGGCTCCCTGCTTCTGGTAGACCTGCATACCAATCACGAATAGGGGTCATAATCCCTGTGTATGTGGCTGGGTTAGAGCGTGGTGTACGACCAATTGGAGACTGGTCAATGTTCACGATCTTATCAATAAACTTCACACCATGAATTTTTTCATGAGCGGCAGGAATGGTTTTGGCTCTATTGAGGTCACGTGAAAGGGCGCTATGGAGCGTATCCATTACAAGTGTCGATTTACCTGAACCAGAAACACCTGTCACACATGTCATTTTACCAAGTGGGAAATTGACCGTGACATTTTTCAGGTTGTTACCTGTTGCACCTTTAATGATAAGTTCCTTGCCGTTACCCTCACGGCGTGTTTCAGGCACCATGATTTCACGTTTACCTGACAAGTATGCGCCGGTCACAGAGTTTTTGTCAGCGGCAAGTTCTGCTGCTGTCCCTTCTGAGATGACTTGGCCCCCATTACGACCTGCACCAGGACCAATATCAATCACATGGTCTGCCTCACGCATGGCATCCTCATCATGCTCAACAACGAGGATGGTGTTGTCCATATCTCTTAGGGCCTTCAGCGTTGTGAGAAGTTTCTCATTATCGCGCTGGTGCAGACCAATAGATGGCTCATCGAGTACGTAAAGCACGCCTGTTAGACCACTACCGACTTGTGAAGCAAGGCGAATACGTTGGCTTTCACCCCCTGACAGGGAGCCTGACTTACGATTAAGGGTTAAGTAACCCAAGCCAACATGTACAAGGAAGCCAAGGCGAGCTGTAATCTCACGCAGGATTGGTTCTGCAATGGTGAGCTTATTGCCTGAAAGTTTGTCGCCAAGGCTTGCAAACCATTCACTCGCTTCAAGAATGCTTACGTCTGTTGTATCTGAAATGTTCTTGCCTGCAATTTTAACGGCAAGAGCATCAGGATTGAGGCGTTGGCCTTCACAGCTTGGGCAAGGGGACGTTGTGCGGTACTGGTCAAGTAGGTCACGGTTACGACCTTGAGACTCTCTCCAACGGCGCTCAATGTTTGGAATTACACCTTCAAATGTTTTACGGGTTTGGAAGTTTCCTTTGCTGGCATTAAATGTGAATTGGATCGTATCATCATCTGAGCCATACAGGAGCATGTCCTGAATATCTTTAGGTAGTTTTTCAAATGCTGTATCGAGTGAGAAACCAAAGTGTTTAGATAGAGCTTCACCATAGTAAGCGACACCCCAACCATCTTTCCATGGGTGAATGGCACCTTCACGGATCGACTTGCTTGGATCACGCACAATAAGATCTGGTGAGAAGTGCACCACTTCACCAAGGCCGTCACAGGTGTTACAGGCACCATAAGGGCTGTTGAATGAGAACATGCGTGGCTCAATATCGGCAATCGTATGGCCACAGATGTTACAAGCGTGCTTTTCACTAAATTGTACAGGTTCAGGAAGGGACTTCTTGTCTTCCTCTTTTTTAGGAACAGGCTCTACAAGTACAATACCGCCGGTCAGCTTAAGAGAGGTTTCAATAGAGTCCGCAAGGCGGGTCTTGTTGTCTTCCTTAGCGACCATACGGTCAACAAGAACCTCTAATGTGTGCTTCTTGTTCTTGTCAAGCTCTGGCGTGTCATCCATGTCGTAGAGCTCACCATTCATACGGATGCGTGTGTAACCAGCTTTTTGCCAGCCTAGAATATCTTTTTTGTACTCACCTTTACGGCCACGAACGACTGGCGCGAAGATATGTAGGCGTGTGCCTTCTGGCCATGCAAGGATGGTATCGACCATTTGGCTAACCGTTTGTCCTGCAATTGGCACATCATGTGTTGGACAGTGCGGCGTACCACATTGTGCAAAGAGGAGACGAAGGTAGTCATAAATCTCAGTAATGGTACCCACAGTAGAGCGTGGGTTTTTGCTTGTCGTTTTCTGGTCAATGGCAATGGCAGGGGATAGGCCTTCAATACTATCCACATCTGGCTTGCTTGCCATATCAAGGAACTGACGGGCATAAGCACTCAAACTTTCAACATAACGGCGCTGGCCTTCTGCATAGATGGTATCAAATGCAAGAGACGATTTACCTGAGCCTGATAGGCCAGTAATAACTGTAAGGGTATGCTTAGGAATATCTAGAGAAACATTCTTCAGGTTATGTTGACGAGCACCTCTAATAGAGATGTGCGTTGTATTTGTAATTGGAGTACTTGTTTTCATGAGTGTTATCATAGAGTTTAGGCGTAAAAAATCAAGACATGTTTAGTACTATTTTTTATGTTTCTTTTACTATGTAGCTCTTGTCAAAAGGGGATAAAAACGGCATACTCAGCCTCACAAATTTTGAGATATTAAGAAAGATACACATTATGGCGAGCTTGAACAAAGTACAGATTATTGGAAACCTGGGTCGTGACCCTGAAATTCGTTACACACAGGATAACCGTCCTATTGCTAACGTAAGCGTCGCTACAACTGAAAGCTGGAAAGGCCAAGACGGTCAGAAGCAAGAGAAGACAGAATGGCACCGTGTTGTGGTATTCGGTAACCTTGCAGGTGTGATTGAGAAATACCTTAAAAAAGGTGACAGCGTTTACTTTGAAGGCAAACTGCAAACTCGTAAGTGGACTGGCCAAGACGGTAAAGACAACTACTCAACTGAAGTTGTGATTGATCGTGGCGGTAACATGGTGATGCTTGGTAGCCGTGGTGGTGCATCTATGGGTGACGCTGGTGGTTACGGTCAGAGCGCTCCAGTAGATAACTTTGACCAAACATCTCCTGCGGGTGGTGGTGCTCCAGCAGGTGGCGCAGGAACTGTTCCAGTTTCTTCTGAGCCTGCGTTTGACGATGAAATTCCATTCTAAGCCTTATTAAGCTAGAATAGGTCTTAAAGATGAAAAGGGTGTTTGCATTTGTAAACTGGGTTATGGAGATTCTCTCCAAAACGCATGAGACATCTACAGACACCCATCATCGTTCTCTCTAAAATAAAAAGGTAAAAATAATGGCTCCTAAAAAAGAATCTGATGTAAAAGCGCAAGCAGAGTTAGATCTTCCTGAGCCGGAAAAGAAATCTAAAAAGAAGCGTGGCCTTTTCGCTTTTCTGAGAGATAACTTCATTGCAGGTATTCTTCTTGTTCTACCTGTTCTTATTACATTTTATATTTTGACTTTTGTGATTGGGCTTGTTGAAAGCACTGTTACAGAGATTATTCCATTTGAAGAGCGTATTAATAAATATGTCCCTTATGATATGGGGAACATTGTTGAGCTGTTTATTGCACTCTCAGCGCTTATCTTTATTGGAATTATTGCGCGCCTGTATGTAGGTAAAAAGCTGCTTGGTTGGTGGGATGCACTGATGCTCTCTATTCCAGGTGTACGTGCAATTTACGGCGCAACAAAGCAAATTATTGAAACGGTTTCTGTGTCTAACTCATCATCTTTCCGTGATGTGGTGCTGGTTGAGTACCCGCGCAAAGGGCTTTACGCCATTGCTTTCGTAACGGGTGAAACAAGAGGTGAGGTGCAGAAGGTCACAGATGATACAATGGTTAATGTGTTCCTGCCAACAACACCAAATCCCACATCAGGCTTTCTGCTATTTGTTCCTAAAAAGGATATGATTAAGCTTCACATGACGGTAGACCAAGGTGTGAAGATGGTGATTAGTGGTGGTATTGTAACACCAAGTATGGCTGAAGGCCGTGCAGCTCTTAAGGTTGAAAAGACGCAACCCAAAGAAGGGAAGACTGTAGAGGCGGGAAGTGATTGAGCTTCTAACGTCTAAGTACGCCTTTGCTTTTCTTGCCTTTGCTTTTGTCCTTATCGGATATATTCCTTATGTGGTTTCAACTCTTAGAGGCATAACGCGCCCGCATATTCTGACATGGTCTCTTTGGGGACTCCTGAATGGGATTGGCTGTGCAGCGCAGCTAAGTGCTGGAGGCGGTCTGGGTAGTGTTGCTACGGGTGGATCATTTGCGTTTTGTGTGATTATTGCTGTTCTAGCTTACAGGCAAAACCTTGTGCGTATTACACAGGGGGATTGGATTCTCTTTGGGGCAGGCCTGCTGGCTGTGCCGCTTTGGTTTATGATTGAAAGCCCTATTCTTGCAGTGATTTGGATTTCTATTATCGATTTTGTAGCGTTTTTGCCAACGATTAGAAAAAGCTATCACCATCCAGTACAAGAGAAGGTGTTTGCGTTTAGCGTGAGTACTTTGAAGTTTATTGTGTCGCTGTTTGCGTTAGAGTCTTATAGCCTTGTCACGTACCTTTACCCAGCATCTTTGGTGGTTACCAATTCAAGCTTTATTGCCATGGTGCTATGGCGTAGACGCGTTTTAGCCAGAAGCCAGTAGCTTCATCGCATCCTGTTTTTCAAAGATATGCATGAGCCAGAAGAGGGCTTGAGATTCTTCATGGGATAGCCCTTTAGAGAGTGTTTCTCTGGCAGCGTCTCTTGCTTCGCTGACAAGCTCTTTATGGACACTAAAATCAGCAAGGCGCGTTACGCCAAACCCACTTTGTCTGGTTCCTAAAATTTCACCCGGGCCGCGCAGTTCTAAATCTTTTTCAGCAAGCACAAAGCCGTCTTCACTGTTGCGAAGTGTGTCGAGGCGTTCTTTAGCGTATTGGCTTGGTGGGTTTTTGTAGAGCAGGATACAGCTACTTTGCAAGCTGCCTCGGCCAATACGGCCACGGAGTTGGTGCAGCTGAGCAAGACCAAAGCGCTCTGCATGTTCAATTACCATAACGGTGGCATTGGGTACATCAACCCCAACTTCAATCACAGTCGTAGACACAAGCACCTTGGTATGGGCATCCTTAAATGTCTGCATGGCAAGGTCTTTTTGCTCGGCTTTCATTTTACCGTGAAGCAGGCCAACGTCATTGCCATAAAACTGTTGGAGGAGCTCTGCGCGCTCTTCTGCGGCAGCAAGGTCGCTCTTTTCGCTATCTTCAACCAGTGGGCAAACCCAGTAGGCTTGTTCACCTTTTTCAAGGACACGTGCAAGAGACTCAGCCACGTCGCCGAGCTTATCTAAAGGAAGGGCGCGGGTTGTGATAGGCGTACGTCCCGGAGGTTTTTCCGCAATGATAGAAATGTCCATATCCCCATAAGCTGTCATGGCGAGTGTGCGTGGAATAGGGGTTGCTGTCATCACCAATAGATCTGGCTGATATTCACCTTGCTGTAAATTCATACGCTGACGGACACCAAAGCGGTGCTGTTCATCAATAACAGCAAGTGAGAGATTATGAAACTCAACATCTTTTTGTAGAATGGCATGGGTACCAATCACAATATCAATAAAGCCACCCTTGAGGCGGGATTTCACAGAACGCTTTTCAGCAGCCTTTTGTTTGCCTACTAGAAGCTCAACAGTAATGCCGAGTGGCTCAAGCATCTTTTTAGCATTCTCATAGTGCTGAGTGGCAAGAATTTCAGTTGGTGCCAGTAGGGCGGCTTGATGGCCATTTTCTACGGCTTTGACCATAGCTGCAAAACCAACTACAGTTTTTCCGCTTCCTACATCCCCTTGCACAAGGCGAAGCATTGGCGTTTTTTGTTCCATGTCGTGGTGGATGTCTGCGACGGCTTTTTTCTGATCCCCTGTCATAGAGAAGGGTAGGCCGTGGTTATAACTTTGGGTGAGACCTGCTGGGGCTTTGTGCTCTATGCCGCCAAGTTGCTGGGTGTGTTTACGGGCTTCCGTTAGGGCGACTTGCCAGCAGTAAAACTCATCAAAGGCCAGCCTTGTGCGGGCTTTGCCATCTTTTGCAATGTCGTGCCCGTCTTCAGGGCTATGAATACTGTTCAGTGCTTCCATGAAGCTTGGGAGTTCATGTGTTTGGATTAAGTTTTTAGGCAGCCATTCTGGCAGAGGCGCATGGCTGATCTCGCTCATAGCCCAACTGATTGCCTTAGCAATTTGAAACTGATTAATACCAGCTGTAAGCGGGTATGTTGGATGGAGGCGAGCAACCTCATCTCTGTTTTCAGCTTTAGAAAGTGTTGGGTGTAAAAACTGCAAGTTGCCTTTTTGGTCAAATGAGGCTTCACCACTAAGAACAATTTCACTGCCTTCAGGGTATTGTTTGGCAAACCATCCACCAAAGTTAAAGAACACAAGGTCAGCGCTTGCTGTACCGTCACTCACTTGGATGCGGTAAGGCTGTCTGCCTTTTTGGAATGGGGCAATATGCTTCGTAACTGTTGCAGTCGCTGTCAGTTCCATCTCTGCGCTCGCCATAAATAAGGGCTGCAAATTGCGTCTATCAATTGTACCTGTTGGCATATGTAAGCAAAGGTCAATCAGGCGAGGGCCACAGAGTTTGTGCAGCTTTTTGATTTGGGCATCTTTGAATTCAGGAATCTTTTCATAAGGCGCAAATGGATCAAGAGCATCATGCCCAGCTTTCTGCTTTGATACATTTTGATTCATTTTACCTTGCAAGCTTCCTTTAAAAAATTGATTACCTAAAACCTACCCTATAACTCTACTATACGAAACTGCAAATTTCTGAAGTCAATAACTTCCGTTGCTCATGTATATTAAATACATTGCGCTACGGTTTATTTTCTCAGCCATTTTCGTTGTCGTATAGCGAATTATAAGGTAGGTTTATGTGCATGGATAGCGCAAAAAGACAACTTCTCATCAAAGAAATTAAATTCCGTGGCCGTCGTGGTATGAAGGAACTTGATCTGTGGATCGGTGATTATATTACTGGCCATGTGGAAGCTTTGGCTGATGATGAGCTCGAGCCTTTGCGTGACCTTCTTCTGGTTCCTGAGCAAATTCTATGGGGCTGGCTTGAGCGTGGTGAAGCGGACGCACCTTTCAATACGTCTGCATTCACAAAGCTGTATGAATCACGTCGCTCATGAGTGAGCTTCTCAGTAACATTCCAAAAGTTTACGGCATAGAAAACGGTAATTTGCCTTATTGGGCATACCGTGAATGGCTTAAGGGTAAGGGCTCTCTCCTTGTTATTGCACCTGACCACGGAGCCATGCAAAAGTGTGTCGATGAGCTTAAGTTTTTGCTGCCGCGTGTGCCTGTTATGCCTTTCCCTGCTTGGGATGTGCAGCCTTACGACCGTTTAAACCCTGATGCGACCATTCAGGCTCAGCGTATGGCTGTGCTTTCTACGATTAAGGAAGATGGTCGCCATCTTATTATTACAACACCAGCAGCTTTAATGGTGAAAGTGCCTCCATTAAAGAAGGTGGCGCAGTCCGTTAAGTTAAGTGTTGGTGATACAGTTGATCGTGAAAAGTTTTTAACCTCTCTTGCGGAGTTTGGTTACCTGCGTGTAGGCACTGTTATGGAGCCGGGAGAGTTTTCTGTGCGAGGTGCATTGATTGATGTCTTTCCACCGACAGAAGAGCGTCCATTTAGGCTCGACTTTTTTGATGATGAACTGGATGGCATTAAGGTGTTTGAGCCGTCTTCACAGCGTAGTGAAGAGAGCATGGAATCTGTGCGTGTTTCACCTGCCAGTGAGGTACCGCTTTCTGAAGAGGCCATCAAGAATTTTAGAGAAGGATACCGAGGCCTGTTTCCAGATGGGGCGCAGGATGAAGTATATGAATCTCTCTCAAATGGTCGACGTCATGGTATGGCAAGTCATTATTTGAGTTTGTTTTATAATAATGATTTAAGTAGTTTTATTAATGTTTTGGGTTCTGGTTTTTCTGTTCTGTGTTCTTCTGGTGTAGAAGGGCATGTTGATGGGAAATGGAACACTGTTGAAGATGCTTTTAAAGCGCGCGCCGAGTTTATGGCCGTATATAAAAAGTCATTTTCTGAGGACCCGTATAGGCCAGTTGCCCCTGAAGATTTGTATGTAGATCCTGAGAGCTTTTTTGGTGCGCTTCAAGCAGCTGGTACACAGCTTCTTGTGCAGCTTGATGATGGAGATGCGAAGGCGCTTCCATTTAAGTCGGTCTCACTTGTTAAAGATGCAAAGTCTCTCAATAAATCTTCAGCAGATTTAGCTGTTGATATGTTGACCAATGCCATCTCAGAAGGATGGCAAGTTCTGCTCACAGCATTTTTACCGTCGTCACTTGTCCAGTTAACTAGGGCGCTAGAGCAGCACGGTTTTGCTGGAGCGACAAGTATTGAGTCATTTGATGAGTGGCAAAAGAGTAAGAAAAAATCCTCTGCACTGGTCAGTCCACTCGCGTGGGGTGTGGTTGATAAGAAGAAAAAGCTTCTGATTCTCACGGAACAAGATGTGTTTGGTGAAAAAGTAAACCGTGCAGTCACCCGTAAAAAGAAAGGCGGCGAAGACGCCTTTACCCACTTTAGTGAGCTAAATGTTGGAGATTACGTCGTCCACCAAGAACACGGTATTGGTAAATTTACGGGCATGCAAACCCTGAAGGTTGATGGTGCTGAACAGGACTTCCTTCTGCTTGAATATGATGGCAATGATAAACTGTATGTACCAGTATTTGCACTGAACCAACTGAGCCGTTTTGCCCATTCTGAGGCAGATGGCACAAGGCTTGATAAACTGGGTGGTGCAGCATGGCAGGCCCGTAAGGCGAAAGTGAAAGAAGACCTTCTCGCTATGGCTGGTGAACTTCTTAAGATTGCCGCACAGCGTGAAGTGCGTCTAGGCCACCAATACACACGTCACGATGGCTTATATGATGAATTTTCTATGGGCTTCCCATACACACCAACAGATGAACAGCAAACAGCAATTACAGATGTTGAAAGCGATATGACAGGCCCACGTGCCATGGACCGTGTGGTTGTGGGTGATGTTGGTTTTGGTAAAACAGAAGTGGCGATGCGTGCTGCTTTCCTTGCGGCTTCTGATGGCCGTCAGGTGGCTGTGGTCGTGCCAACAACACTGCTTGCACGTCAACACTATCAAAACTTTAAGAGCCGCTTTGCACAGTTCCCTATTAATGTGGCGATGGTGAGCCGTCTCGTTCAGCCAAAGCTTCGTAAAAAAGCACTTGAAGGTCTTGAGAAGGGGCAGGTGGACGTGGTGATTGGTACCCATGCTCTACTTGGTAAAACTGTTAAGTTTAAAGATATTGGCCTCGTGATTGTGGATGAAGAACACCACTTTGGTGTACGCCACAAAGAGCGCCTGAAGCAGATGAAAGAAAATGTGGATGTGCTGACCCTTACGGCTACGCCAATTCCACGTACCATGCAAATGGCGCTTGGTGGACTGCGTGATCTGTCGCTTATTACTTCGCCTCCGGTGGACCGTCTTGCGGTCCGTACTTATGTGATGAAGCTAGACTCAAAAGTGATTCGTGAGGCGATTCTTCGTGAGATTCACCGTGATGGTCAGGTGTTTGTTGTGACACCTTACGTAGATGATATTCCAAAACTCTCAGAGCGTATCAGTGCGCTTGTGCCAGAAGCATCTATCCGTATTGCGCACGGTCAAATGAGCCGCGATGAAATGGAAGATGTAATGGTTGAGTTCTATGAGGGTAAATTTAATGTCCTCATTTCTACAACAATTGTGGAATCTGGTATTGATGTACCAAATGCAAACACGCTGATTGTAAACCGTGCAGATCGCTTTGGTTTGGCTCAGCTTCACCAGCTGCGTGGCCGCGTGGGTCGAGGTAATGCGCGTGCTTACTGTTACTTGCTTCTACCTGAACGCGGTGCTGTAACCGATAATGCTGAGAAGCGCCTCAAGATTATGCAGAAGCTTGATAAGCTTGGGGCAGGGTTTACGCTTGCAAGTTATGACCTTGATATTCGTGGGGCAGGGAATCTGCTTGGAACACAACAAAGTGGTCATATCCGTGAAGTTGGGTTTGAGCTTTATAACCAAATGCTTCAGGAAGCCATTGCAGAGGCGCAGGCTGGTAAAGGCGATAAAAAGGCTATTGAAGAGATATGGGAACCATCTTTGGAACTGGGTCTATCTTTCTTGATTCCAGAATCTTACGTGAAAGATTTTCATGCAAGGCTTGGCTTGTACCGTAGACTTTCTAAGTTGAAGACCGAAGATGATATTCAGAACATGCAAGATGAGCTATTGGACCGCTTTGGTGAACCGCCTGAAGAAGTGACAGCTCTCTTTGATGTGGTGCGCACAAAGAACCGTTTGAAGCTTCTTAATATTGATCGTCTGCAAGTGGGTGATAAAGGCGCTGTGATTAAGTTCCATAAGCAAACCTTTAGAAAAGCTGAGCAACTCTTACATTATGTGCTGCAAAATGCCGGCATTATGAGTGTGAAGCCTGACCAGAGCTTGGTAGTGCATCGTGCATTTCCGAAAGGCGGAGCGCGTATTAAAGTAATCGATAATATTCTTTCTAAGCTAGAGTCTCTTTAAGCGACTTTTTGCTTTTACGTCTGCTCAAGTACGCAGATGTACTCAGCGCATCCTTAAAAGACAAAAATTCATCTCAAAGTGCACTTTATTTGCACTTTATGAAGTTTTGATATAGTTTCCTGAATTATGGCGAAAAAGCAAAAGACACCAACATCTCCTCCGGGAACGAAATTGATTACCGATAACCGTAAGGCTCGGCATGATTACGCGATCCTAGATACTTATGAAGCAGGCCTTGTTCTGCAAGGGACAGAGGTAAAAGCGCTACGCAGTGGTGGTACAGCTCAGTTGGGCGAAAGCTACTGTATTTTCCAGAGCGGTGAGATGTTCCTGTTTAATGCATTTATTAGCCAATATTCTCACGGGAACCAGTTTAATCATGAAGAGCGTCGTACCAGAAAACTTTTGATGCATATGGCAGAAATTGACCGTCTGTTTGATGAAAAAGAACGCTCTGGCCTGACGATTATCCCGCTTAAGCTTTACTTTAAAGACGGTAAAGTGAAAGTGCAGCTTGGTGTTGCGAAGGGTAAAAAGAACCATGATAAGCGCGCGACGATTAAAGAGCGTGATTGGAATCGTCAGCAGCATCGTCTGCTTCAAAGTTATAAGGGCAAATAAATGAAGTGGGTTGTAACCAAGGCCCAGCTTTCTGAAGCTCTTCTTGAGTATCCTGAAGATCGAAGTTTTTCTGTGGCCTTTATTGGGGCTGAACCTTCTGCTGACGACATTTTGGCTGTACGACAAGCTGCGAGGCTATGCGATATTGTAGTTGTGGCTGTGCAAGGTAACCACTTAAGTGAGCGCTATAAGCCTTACCTTGAGGGAGCAGGAGCTGATGTGGTGTATGTGGAAAGCACATATAACTTAAAGCCGAAAAGTCGCTTGATTGTGGATGGTAAAGCCGATGGAACGTTTTTCCTCAAAACAATTTTGAAAGTCTTGCCTCTTGTGGTGACGGTGAGTAGTGCCAAATTTGTAGAAACGCAGACACTCAAAACACTCTCTCATGAGTTTGATGGGCTCTTTACGCTCGTGACTCAGGACATGAGTGCAGAAACGATGACTGCTAAACAGCGCAAAGTACGCACATCTATGGGTGTGGTTCGTCAGGCTATTAAGGCAGGTGAAAACGATGTTGAAAACCTGAAAAAGCTTTGTGAGCGCTCGTTAAAAGAGCAAGGTGTTGTTGGTGAAGTAACGCACGAATTCGTCTCAAAAGACTTAAATTCTGTTGGTTTAAAACTGAGGGAAGGCGGGCATTATTTCATGTCTGTTCAGCTTGGTGATGAAGTGATTCATGATGGCATTCAGTTCGGAGACGTGAAAAAAGCCGTATCTTCCTTAGATAAATCTGGCACATACGTATAAAAAATCTCCATTAAATACTTGCTTTTTGCATACGGTCGCATTATATGTATGCATAGAAACGAGTTTCAAATAAAGGATAAATCATGGCCCGCGTTACCGTTGAAGATTGCGTAAGAGTTGTAAATAACCGCTTTGAGCTTGTGCTGCTTGCTGCACAACGAGCTCGTGATATTGCTGCGGGGACTCCTCTAACAGTAGACCGTGATAACGATAAAGATGCTGTTGTAGCCCTACGTGAAGTAGCAGCACAAACTGTAGATTTTGAAGAGCTACGTCGTCACATCTCTCGTGGTGTGAACCGTCATAGCGACCTGAACATGGAAGATGATGCACTTCTTAGCCTTGTTCAAGAAAGCTTTAACGCTGACCAATCAACTCCTGGTACAGATTCTGAGATTGAAGAAATCGCATTTGAAGATGACAGCGAAGAGAGCACTGTAGAAGCTTCTGCTGAAGAGCTTGAAGCATCAGGTGATGAAGGTGTTGAAATTAGCGATGAGGCCCTAGAAGCTGAGCTAAACAAAGTGAACAGAATCTAGTCACATTAAGCTTTAAAAAGAGCCCTTCGGGGCTCTTTTCTTTTTTGCCTATTTTAGGGTCTCTTGTTAGTATGGAATCCTGTTAAATTAAAGGAACCCCCATGATTCGTCATTACGAACTTATTGATAAAGTAAAATCTTACAACCCTTCTTGTGATGTGGGACTTATCAACAAGGCTTATGTCTTTTCTATGCGTGCACACGGCAACCAAAAACGTGCCAGTGGTCAACCGTACCTCATTCACCCTCTAGAGGTGGCATCTATCCTTGCTGATTTGAAGCTAGATGATGCAAGTATCTGTGTTGGTTTATTGCACGACACGGTGGAAGATACACTGACAACGTATGATGAAATTAAAGATATTTTTGGTCGTGAAATTGCTGATCTTGTAGACGGTGTAACAAAGCTGTCTCAAATTACCTTTAACACGAAGGCCGTAGAACAGGCGGAGAACTTCCGTAAGATGTTCCTGGCGATGTCTAAGGATATTCGCGTTCTACTTGTGAAACTTGCTGATAGGCTCCATAACATGCGTACGATGGAGCATATCTCATCCCAGGATAAACGCCGCCGTAAAGCACAAGAAACAATTGATATTTACGCGCCTCTGGCAGACCGTATTGGCCTTTATGCTATTAAGAGCGAACTAGAAGACCTGTCTTTTAAGGAAATTAACCCTGATGAGTATCAGCGCATTTCTCGTCGTCTTGATGAGTTTATTGAGAAAGAAGAGCTTGTTGATAAGGTTGCTCATGAGCTGAAAGATGAATTACGTAATCACGGTTTCCCCGATGCATATATTAAGGGGCGTGCAAAAACAATCTACTCAATCTATCGTAAAATGGTGAAAAAGAACCTCACGTTTGATCAGCTCACAGACATTGTTGCCTATCGCGTTGTGATGGAGGATGACAAATCCTGCTACGAAATTCTTGGTATGATTCACAGCTTGTATAAAGCGATTCCGGGTCGTTTTAAAGATTACATCTCTAACCCGAAACCGAATGGTTACCAGTCACTTCATACTTCTGTAATCGGCCCGTTTGGTAACCGTATGGAAGTTCAAATTCGTACGACAGAAATGGATGAGGTGAGTGAGATTGGTGTCGCAGCACACTGGTTGTATAAGCAGGCAGATGGAAGTTCTGAGGGCTCTCAATATGCATGGCTAAGAAAAATGCTTGAGATGCTGAACAATACCGATGACCCAGAAGAATTCTTAGAGAATACCAAGCTTGACCTATTTAAAGAGCATGTATTTGTCTTTACACCTAAAGGTGACCTTGTGTCTCTTCCAGTTGGGGCAACGCCTTTAGACTTTGCTTATGAAGTTCACTCAGAAGTGGGGCACCGTTGCCAAGCGGCTAAAATTAATGGCCGTGTAGTGCCGCTGCGTGCGCGATTGAATAATGGTGACCAAATTGAGGTGATTACAAACAAAGGGCAAGAGCCTTCTCCAGCTTGGAGAGACTTTGTTGTAACCGGTAAAGCGCGGGCAGCCATTAACCGTTACCTGCGCTCTAAAGAACAAGTTGAGCACTTGCGCCTTGGCCGTGAGATGCTTGACAAGTACCTCAAGAAAGAAGGACTGAATCTTAAGGATGCAGACCTAAAACCTTTCTTTGAAAAGTATCGCCTGAAAGATCTTGATGATGCCTATGTTGGTATTGCGCAGGGGCGTGTCTTCCCTAAACAATTGGTGGCGACAGTCTTCCCTGATCTTTACAAAGAAAATCTAACTGAGAAGGCGCAGGGTGACCGCCTTGCAGAGACAACTAAATCTCGTCCTGATAAAGAACCAGAAAGAGATCTTTCTGTTGGGATTCAGGGGCTTACTCCGGGTATTTCAATCCACTTTGGTAAATGTTGTAACCCGCTACCGGGTGAACCCATTGTCGGCATTATTAACACGGGCCGCGGTGTGACGGTTCACACAAAAATGTGTAAGAACCTGACAACGCTTTCAGATCAACCTGATCGTTGGATCTCCCTGAACTGGGATGGTGAAGATACATCTGAAGATCGCGTTTATGTTGTGCGTGTGAAGGTGCAGCTTGCTCATGAGCCTGGTGCGCTATCAAACTTCTCAACAGCTGTCTTTAATGGTGCGGGTAACATTGTTGACCTTCATATTGAGCGTCGCTCAACAGATACGTATGAGATTCGTACAGATATTGAAGTACGTGATATTTTGCACTACGAAAAGATTATTGCAGGTCTTAAAGCACTCTCATGTGTAACAAGCGTGGAGCGCGCGCAGTGAGAACTGTTTTTAAAGTGAATAAAAAACAGCGTAAGAGAGGGCGCCACACGAAAAAGCGTCTTCATGTAGGGCACCGCTGGTCAGAAGTGTTTTGGCCAAGCATGGGCGTTGCAGCACTTCTAAGGTGGGCGGAGCTACGTATTAAGCGCTCTAAAGGCTCTACACACTATGTGGCAATGGGTGCGGCGATTGGTGTCTTTATTTCTTTTACGCCATATCTCGGAACGCAAATTGCGACAATGTTCTTGCTATGTTATTTGCTAAAGGGCTCATTTGTTGTTTCTGTTTTAGTGTCTATTATTGTTGGAAACCCTTGGACATTCCCCTTTATTTTTGCATGGACATATAGCCTCGGCCAGTTCATGATTTATCAAGAGATTCATGAGTTTGACCCTAAGTTTTTGATTGAAAGCTTTAATTTTTCTAATATGCGTGTTTTATGGGATGAATACTTGCTTCCTATGACGGTGGGTGGGGTGCCAAGTGGTATTGTTGCTGGCTCTGTGACGTATATCGTGATTTACCTGCATATTGAGTCTTACCGTAAAGCGCGTTCAGCTTTTCTTAAAAGGCGTCGTGAGCAAAATAAAGAGAAGAGGGAGCTTATTAAAAAAGGCTTTGAAAAGGTTAAAGACATGATGAGTAAGGATGAAGAAGCATGATCCTTGGTGTCGGTGTTGATATTTGTGAAATTGCGCGTATAGAAAAGATTTTCTCTAAAAGCAAAGAGCAGTTTTCTGAGCGTTTACTTGCTGAGGGGGAACTTTGTAAAGATTCTGCTGAGGCTTATGCAAAGCGATTTGCTGCTAAAGAAGCTGTCTCTAAAGCTCTTGGTACTGGCATTGGTGAAAAGCTCTCCTTTCAAGATATTGAAATTTCTCATCATGAAAGTGGACAGCCTTATGTAATGCTTTCTGAAAAGGCTATTGCACACTTTGGAGATGTAAAGCTACACCTTTCTCTTTCTGATGAAGCGGGCCTTGCTGTGGCCTATGTTGTTGCGGAGAAAATGTAAATGATTCAAGTGAAAGTGGCTCTTGCAGAGCAGAATGAAGCCCTTCAAAAAGAGCTGTCTTTGCCGGTAGGAAGCACTGTGAGAGCTGCGATTGTAAAAAGTGGCCTTGTAAAAGTGAACAGCCTTGAAAGTTTAAACGCCCTAGATGTTGGAATTTATGGTAAAAGAACATCTATTGATACAATGCTCTCTGAGGGAGACCGTGTAGAGATTTATACAGAACTTATCGCCTTTGGTCGCGATCTGAAGAAAAAAAGAAAGTAGGAAAATGGCAACTGAAAAGCCAACATCATTCCTGTACTCAGTATGGGATTTTATTAAAACAATCGCAATTGCACTTGCGATTGCCTTTGTGATTCGTAGTTTTTGGTTTGAGCCATACCGCATTCCATCAAGTTCAATGGTGCCAACACTTGAGATTGGTGATTTTCTGTTTGTGAATAAATATACATACGGTTTGAATATTCCTTTCACAGATAAAACATTCTTTGAAAAAGCACCTAAGCGTGGTGATATTGTTGTGTTTAAACGTGAAGCTCCTGAACTTCCTGGTAGCTTTATGGGGCTAGGGCCAACGTTCTTTATTAAACGCATTGTTGCAGTACCGGGTGATAAAATCTCTTATGAAGGTAAATTTTTAAGCATTAATGGTGAAGTTGCCCCACTTGAATATGTAGAACAAAAGACTTATGTAGATAATGGGAACTTTAGCTATAAAGTTAACCTGTATAAAGAGGACCTCGGACGAACGGTACATGATGTGTACTTGACGCCAATGGTAGAAGAGAAAAACCTGCGTGAAGCAACTGTACCAGAAGGCCATTATGTTGTGATAGGTGATAACCGTGATAACAGCCATGATAGCCGTGGATGGATGTATCCGAACTGGGGCTTCCTTCCTCGTGAAGATATTGTTGGTCGTGCGTCATTTACGTGGCTTTCACTTGGCCATAACTACATGCCAAGGTTTGACCGTATGTTCCTTAACCTAAAGGTAAAAGAGAATGAATCCTAAAGATAGGCCGCATTGGCCAGAGTTTTCGGAACTCGAAAACAAAATTAATTATACGTTTAAAAACAGAGCGCTTCTTATTGAGGCGCTTTGCCACTCTTCATATACCAAGCACCCTGATGGCACGCACATTAGTAATGAACGCCTTGAGTTTCTTGGTGATCGTGTTGTGAACCTATGTATTGCAGACATGATTTATCACCAGATGAAGAACCAGCCGGAAGGCCGCCTTTCTAAGCGTGTAGCAAGCCTTGTGCGTAAAGAAACGCTTGCTGAAGTAGCACGTAAGATTGGGCTTGGCGCGTTTCTTCTTCTTGGTAAAGGTGAGCGTCAAAACGGTGGTGCTGAAAAAGATGCAATCCTTGCAGATGCCATGGAAGCCCTGCTTGCAGCGATTTACCTAGATAATAACGGTACAATTGTTGAGGCTAAAAAGGTGATTGCTGAGTTTTGGTCAGAGGATATTCTGGCAACAAGCTTTATTGATGCAAAGTCTCGCCTGCAAGAATGGTTACAGAAGCAAGGTGAGCCGCTACCAGAGTATGAACTTTCAGAAATGCTTGGTGAAGCCCATGACGCAACATTCAAGGTTCTTGTAAAACGAATAACTTTGGTGAAGCGCTCGGCTCTGGAAAATCTAAACAGCAGGCACAGCAAAATGCCGCTCAAGTGCTCCTTAAAGAGCAAGGAGTTCTATAACTTATGACAACTCGTGCAGGCTTTATTGCCATTATTGGTGCGCCAAATGCTGGTAAATCTACATTCATGAACCAAGTGGTTGGTGAGAAGATCTCAATTGTAACACCTAAGGTACAAACAACGCGCTTTAATGTACGTGGTATTGTGAGCCGGGATGACTCTCAGTTGGTATTTGTTGATACGCCTGGGGTATATAAGCCAGGTAAGTCAAAGATGGACCAGGCTATGGTTGCGAGTGCTTGGAGCGCAGTGCAGGAAGCAGATGCTGCTCTGTTTGTGCTAGATGCTAAAAAAGGGTTCGGTGAAAAAGAAACGATGGTTCTTGAAGGGCTTCGTGAAAGCCGTAAACCAATCTTTCTTGCACTCAACAAGGTTGACACTCTCAATAAAGATAAACTTCTGCCGCTTATGCAGCGTGCAGGTGAATTTGGGTTCTTTAAACAGATTTTTGCAATTTCAGCAGAGAAAGGCGACGGTACGAATGATGTATTAGATGCTCTTGAAAAGGAAATGCCTGAAAGTCCATTCCTGTTTGACCCTGATGATATTACAGATATTCCAATGCGTATGATGGCAGCAGAAATTACGCGTGAAAAAGCTTATATGCTTCTTGGGCAAGAGCTTCCATATGCGATGGCAGTCGAAACAGTCAACTATGAAGTGCGTGATAATGGGTCCATCCGTATTGATCAAATGATTTACGTAAAGCGTGATAGTCAAAAGCAAATTGTTGTGGGTAAGGGCGGTGAAGTTCTTAAGAAAATCGGATCTCGTTCTCGTCGCGCACTTATGGAAATGATGGAAACAGATGTTCATCTGTTCCTACGTGTGAAAGTGAAATCTGAATGGAGTGAGAATACCCTGATGCTTCGCATGACAGGCTTCGACCTTTAGGTCATAAATACAATAAAAAAGCTCCCGTTTGGGAGCTTTTTTATTAGATATATTTAGCGATAATCATCAAGTCCCCAGTCAAGACCATAATCATCTTGGTGTTGTGCCATTTCAGTTTCTTCTTGTTTGCGTGCAAGTTCTGCTAAATTGCATGGCTCAACATTACTTAGTTCCATTTCTCCGTTTTTAACAGCCTTAATCGTAGACATGAGTTTACCAACTTCTTCTAGAGCTGCATCTTTATCATCAATATAGCGTGCTTGATCTGTTGCTACTTCTCTTAGTGCGTCTGGTGTAATAGCATGACTATGGAATTGGGCTTCAAATTCACCAAACTCAGAACGTTCAATAGCGACAGAGCCATCTTCAAAGATATATGCATCATAACTTGTAACACCGTCGTACCTGCTTTGGTTTTCAGGCATCTGAGCCACCTTAACCATTGGGCCATATTCAGTTTGAATAATATTTGAACTTTTTGATTCTTGTGCATTGTCTAAAATTTCACCAAGCGTTTCACCTTTTTCAATGGCATGGCGCAGGCTCATACCGCTCCATTGTTCCAATCGTTCATCGGTTGAACCGTTTACAGCTTGGAATGCTTTAGAGTTTTCATCAACACCATTCATATCATTCTCATCATTGCGAATACGGCAGAAGTCAGCGTTATCACCGTTTGGGGCACTACCAGATTTATAACCGTTTAAAACATCTTGTGTCAGCATAAAAAAATCCTCCCTAATACTGAGTCATAACTCATATATGGGGAGGATTTAATAGGTTTTCAACCCTTAGCTTGCCATTTGGCGAGAGAGCTTTTTACGTGTGTGGCTATCAAGGCCTTTTTTACGTAGGCGAATGTGGTTTGGTGTTACTTCCACAAGCTCATCTTCTTGAATGTACGTTAGGGCGTACTCAAGCGTAATAGCGCGAGGAGGTGTTAGCGTTACCGCTTCATCCTTACCGCTTGCACGTACGTTAGAAAGCTTCTTACCCTTAATTGGGTTCACTTCAAGGTCTTCCACACGGCTGTTTTCACCAATGATGCTACCGTCGTAAACAGGGTCACCTGGGTTTACAAACATAATACCGCGAGCTTCTAGGTTGAAGAGTGCGAACGCCACAGCGTCACCTTTCTCCATACTTACAAGAGCACCGTTACGGCGTGTGCTGGCAACAGAGCGCACAGGACCGTAGTGCTTGAATTGGCGCGTGAGGATACCTGTACCACGTGTGTCTGTTAGGAATTCACTACGGTAACCGATCATACCACGGCTAGGGCCTTCAAAGATAAGGCGTTGCTTACCTTGGTGGTCAGCAATCATATCAGTCAGTTCAGCTTTACGCAGACCCATTTTTTCCATGACTGCACCTGCGTGCTCGGCATCTACATCAATAATAATTTCTTCAAACGGCTCAAGCTTTTCGCCATTCTCACCTTCAGTCATAATCACTTCAGGGCGAGAGATTGAAAGTTCAAAACCTTCACGGCGCATTGTTTCGATAAGGACACCAAGGTGCAGCTCACCACGACCCATAACACGGAATGTTTCAGGTGTAGCGCCTTGCTCAACAATAAGACCAACGTTAATTTCAGCTTCACGCGTTAGGCGGTCACCAATTTCACGAGATGTAAGCTTCTTACCGTCATCACCAGAAAGTGGAGAGTCGTTAATACCAAATGTCATCGCAATTGTTGGTGGGTCAATCGCAATCGCTTCTAGCGGTTCTTTCATTTCAGGCGTACAAAGTGTGTAAGATACGTATGCTTCTTCAAGGCCAGCAATGGCAACGATGTCACCTGCTTGCGCTTCTTCAATTTCTACTTTTTTCAGGCCATTGAAACCGTAAAGTTTCGTGATACGACCTTTTTCAATTTCTTTACCGTCACGGTCTAGAGCTTTAAGAGGCATACCTTTTTTGAACGTACCACTGTGGATACGGCCTGTTACGATACGACCAACAAAGCTATCGCGCTCAACGATTGTACCCAGCATTGCTGCTGGTGCGTTTTCATCACCTTTTGGTGCTTCTACATGCTTAAGCACAAGGTCTAGAAGAGGGAAGCAGTTGTCTGTCTTTTTCTCAGGATCTTCACTCACCCAACCATCACGGCCAACAGCGTAAAGGATAGGGAAATCGAGCTGCTCTTCAGTTGCACCCATGCTATCAAAGAGATCAAAGGCTTCGTTTACAACTTCATCAATACGAGAGTCACCACGGTCAATCTTGTTAATTACAAGAATTGGCTTTAGGCCAAGCGCAAGGGCTTTACCAAGTACAAACTTCGTTTGTGGCATTGGGCCTTCAGCAGCGTCTACAAGAAGAACAACACCATCAACCATACCAAGAACACGTTCTACTTCACCACCAAAGTCTGCGTGACCTGGAGTATCTACAACGTTAATCTTGTGACCTTCGTACTGAATCGCCGTTGTTTTCGCAAGAATCGTAATACCACGTTCTTTTTCAATGTCACCTGTATCCATAGCACGTTCGCTCACGTTTTCGTGCGCTGAGAATGTACCTGTTTGTGAAAGTAGGGCGTCTACCAGGGTTGTTTTCCCGTGGTCTACGTGGGCAATAATTGCAATATTACGAATGTTTTCCGTGCTCATGAATCTATCTCTTTGATTAAGTTCTTAGACCTTGTAAGCGATTTGCACAAAAAAAGCTACTTTTTAAATGGGGTATTCTTTCCTTTTTAGCGCAACTTAAGTAGCTGAACTACTCAGCGTTTTCTAAAAAGAAAAAACTCCTCCCATTCATTGCGGAAGATTATTTTTTAATAGATTGATATGCACTTAGGGCCAGCTCTCTCGCTTTAAAATGCTCAACAAGCGGCTCTGGGTAATCTTCACCAATTTTTACACCGCTTGTCAGCTGTTCCATCTGCGTCATTTCCCAAGGTTTGAAGAGAAGTTTTTTAGGGACTTCTTTAAGCTCTGGAACCCATCTTTTAGTATAAGTGCCTTCAGGGTCAAACTTCTCCCCTTGAGTGATGGGGTTGAAAATGCGGAAGTAAGGAGAGGCATCTGCACCGCAGCCGCTGACCCATTGCCAGCTAGCGCTGTTATTCCCAATGTCTGCGTCTAGGAGTGTATCCCAAAACCAGTCTTCTCCATGGTGCCAGTGGTAGCGCAGGTGTTTAACCAAGAAAGAGGCTACAATCATGCGTACACGGTTATGCATATAGCCTGTATGCCAAAGCTCACGCATGCCAGCATCTACAATTGGGTAGCCTGTCTTGCCTGTTTGCCATTTTTTCAATGTTTCTTCATCTACCTGTGCCCAAGGGAAGTGATTAAATTCTTCTCTGAGAGGTATGCGGGGGAGGTCCTTCAAGTGATAAAGCAGGTGGTATGAAAACTCACGCCAAGCAACCTCGCTTTGAAAGTGCAGAACATCATTATCGTGCCCGTGAGCCGTTCTAAACTTTTCTGTTTCCTCAAAAATTTGCCTTGGTGAGATCTCACCAAAGCGTAGGTGTGGGCTGAGGCGAGAAACATTGTCTTGTGAAGGGATGTTTCGGCCATCTTTGTAGCCTTTGATGCCGTTTTCCATAAAATGCATAAAGCGTTTCCATGCACCAGTTTCACCCGGTGTCCACTCCTTGAAACCTGTAGCCCAGTTGGGCGTGGTTGGCAGAAGATCTAAGTCTGCAATAGAAAGTGACTCAATAGAAGCCGTATATGGCTTCAGCGTTTTTGGTGCTGCGAGAGGCGTCTCATAAGGCATGCTTTGCACCATTTTCCAATAAGGTGTGAAAACTTTGTAAAATCCACCTGTTTTATTTTGAACTTGCCATGGTTCATTTAAAAGGTTGCCATTAAAGCTGGTTACTTTTGGCAGGATGTCTTTTAAGGCTTTATCATTTGCACGCTGCTCTTCACTATATCTACGGTTCCAGAAAATGTCTGAGATATGGTGTTGTTCACAAAACCTTGGAAGAAGCTCTTCGCTATTTCCGCGTAGAATTGTCAGGGGAAGGTTGTATTTAGACTTAAGCTCTTCTTGAAGCGCTGTCAGGCTGTGGTGGAGCCACCATTTAGCAGCGCCTTGAATGTTCCAGTTAAAATGGTCTTCTAAAATGTAAAGAGCAACAACATTTTTGCCTGACTCTGAAGCCGCGTTAAGCGCAGGGTTGTCAGCTATACGAAGATCATCACGAAACCAAACAAGAGCAGTCATTTTTTATCCTTAATTTATTGGTTCAAAACTAGCACGGTTTTTGTACCCTTTTCAATAGGTTTGATATTCTTTATCACTTCGGTACAATGGGGGGATGAAAGAATCATTACTCCTCAACGTACTTTTAGAAGCAGGGCTGTTTTTAGCGTTGGCTGCACTTATTATTCCACTGCTTAAACGTTTTAAAGTGCCGTCCGTACTGGGGTATTTGATTGCAGGCGTGGTGTTCGGCCCTTATGGCGTTGGAGCTCTTGCTGAGTATTCGCCTTTCTTCTCTCATTTTGCTCTGACTGAGACTGCTCATGTAAAAATGCTCGCAGAGCTTGGTATTATTATGCTGTTATTTGTGATTGGGCTGGAACTTACACCGCAACGTTTGTGGCAAATGCGTAATCTGGTTTTTGGACTTGGGAGTGCACAAGTTTTAACGAGCGCATTTGTGATTGGGGGAATTGCCTTCCTTTGGGGGAACAGTGCTCAGCTTTCTATTCTTCTTGGTCTTGGGCTTTCTCTCTCATCTACGGCCATTATTATTCAATGGATTCATGAGAAGAAGATGTTTGCTGCGCCCGCTGGGCGTGCGAGTTTTAGTATTTTGCTTTTACAAGATTTAGCCGTGATTCCAATTTTATTCCTTCTGACTATTTTTGCTGCTGAGCCAGGCGAAAACATGTTTTTATTCACAACTAAATCTCTTGCTATTATGGCGCTGACAGCGACGGCAATGTACGTGATTGGTCAACGTATCTTGAGGCCCGTCTTTGCCTTTGCAAACCAGTATGGCGGGCATGAAGTGTTTATGGCGCTGAGTTTACTGACTGTTGTGGTAAGTGCATCTGTTGCTGGTTTTGCAGGGATGTCTATGGCATTGGGTGCTTTTATTGCAGGCTTACTTCTGGCTGATACAGAGTACCGTCATGAAATTACGGCGATGGTTGTACCGTTCAAAGGGATGCTTCTCGGGATTTTCTTCTTATCTTTTGGTATGAGCATTAACCTTGATTTTATCGCGGAAAAACCAGTTTGGCTTGGGCTCTCTGTTGTTGGCCTTATGATGATTAAGGCTGCAATCATTTACCCACTTTGCAGAATGTGGAAGCAGAGTAAGGCTGTTGCTGCTGAATCTGCAATTATGCTCTCTCAAGCTGGTGAGTTTGGCCTTCTTGTTATTGGTTCTGCGCTGGCGCTTGGTCTTGTAGCAGAAAATGTTGGACAGTTCATGCTGATTACAGTTGGTCTCACAATGTTTGTGACGCCACTTATTACGGTGCTTTCTCGCAAAGTTGGAGCATGGGTAGAGGTCAGAGAAGTTGAAGAAGAAAATATCTTTGTCCCAGAAGAAGTGAAAAAAGGCCATATCGTCATTTTTGGCTTTGGACGTATGGGTCAAACTGTCGCTGAAATCCTGTGCAGAGAGGGGATGAAGGTTGTTGGTTTTGATAATGATGCTGCAAAAATACATAAACTGAAATCAACCAGCTACCCTGTGTACTTTGCGGACTCTAGTAAGAAAACGACGGTTATGGCTGCTGAGTTAGAACATGCATTGTGTGCAGTGATTACGTTAGATGAACCTGTTGCAACCAAAAAGCTTGCTAAAAATATTCGTAAGCTTCATCCGAACTTACCGATTTATGCTCGTGCAGAGGATGAGAGCGAGGAAGCCATTCTAGAAAAAATCCCATACGTAGATGCAGTTCCTGAGCATTTGGCTGTGAGCCAAGGCCTTGCTGAAAAAGTACTTGAAGAGGCTGGCTATGACGCGGATGAAGCTCATAGTATGGCGATGCTTTCTCAAACAAAACAGAATGTAAAATAAGCTAAGGCCCCTACAATACAGGGGCCTTAGCTTTTATTCGATTAGGCGGTAAAGCCCATGGCGCGCAGTTCTGCGTCGCTCAGCTCTTCGACAACCAGGCTGTCAGGATCACCGAAAACCGTGAGTTCTGCCTCTTCTGCCTGGCGGATGATGACCTGGTTCGAGGGAGCAGGGTCGGCGCTTCCCGTGTATTGGGTCAGCACTTCATCAAATGTATCGCTGTCTGCGGGGCCATAACGGCGAATGCCGCCAACCTCGCTGCAACAGACATTTCCGCTCATCGGGTGCATTTGGAACACCAGTTTGTATTTCCGTTCCCGACCATTGAAAGCCGGAATTTTGTGTTGCGTCAGGTAGGTGCCTTCCACAACAAAGCCTGCAATTTTTCCTTCGGTCAGAGCGGTCATTGCATTTGCAATGGTCATGGTGAGTCTCCTTAAGACATAAGGGGAAAAAATTCCCAGAAAAGAAACAGAACGAGAGTTTCCCTTTGCAGGGTAAGTCTTACTCTGCATGGGTTCAGTAGTTAAATTATGGTGATGGTTTAGGGCAAAAACAAGCCCCCAAGTTGGGGGCTATGTTTAATCTTGTTTACTTTTGAGTGTTGGGTCATCCACTTCAAGCTTGTGGAAGTAGGCACTAATGCGTGCACCTTCACGTTTGAGCTGAACAACGCCATAAATATCTGCAATCAGCTGACGACGCAGGACACCTAGTGCACTTTCAGCTGTATCACCATTTAGAAGGACACGGTTAATAACGGCATCAAGCGCTGTTGCTGGGTTGTTGGCGTGAATGGTTGCCATTGACCCTTCGTGACCCGTGTTGATGGCACTACAGAAGGTGAAAGCGTTCTCTTTACGAATCTCACCAAGAATAATACGGTCAGGACGCAGACGCAGTGTGGCGTTCAAGAGGTCTTTAATATCTTGGTTACCAACACCCGTATCGTTGTTACTGAAAATCATCGGACACCAGTTTGGCTGTGTAATGCGCAGCTCGGGTACGTCCTCTAGCGTCACAAGACGGTCTTCTTCTTGTACGTAAGGGAGGACGGCATTCATAAAGGAGGTTTTACCCGTACCTGTACCGCCAGAGATAAGAATTGTTTTGTGGCCTGTAATGGCTTCAATTACTTTTTCTTTATCCTCAGGTGTCATGTGGAAGTCATCAATGGTAAATGTCTCTTTACGCTGAATACGAATTGACATGATGAAACCTGTAATGGTGTTGAATCCACCGACAATCTGTACACGGTGTCCGCCTTCAAACTTACAAGAGAGAATTGGCTTACCTGGGTGGTAAAGCTGACCTGTGCGGTTGGCGAGAACGCGGGCCATGTCTTCAAGAACATCAAGCGTAAGAGCTGGATCGTCGTGGTAAATCCATTTACCACGCGCATCTTCCATAATCACTTGGCCAGGCTTATTAATAATAAGCTCTTTGAAGTTTTCAATGTCATCGCGTTCCATGTATTTAAGAATGGGTAGGAGGTAGCGACGTGCCATAGGATCATCGCTGTAAAGACCTGTTGGCGCAGCAGGTTTAACCTCTGACGCGCGCTTCTGGTCTAGGAATTCTTTAAGTTTATCATCGTCACTTGCAACAGGCTCGCTTGGTGCAGCTGTAGGCGCTTGCGGTGCAGGTGCACTTGGCGCTGCAGATGGAGGAGGGGATGTTGGTATAGATGTACGTTCAGGTGCCTCTGTTTGTGGCGCCTGAGGAGCTTGATCTTGCTCGTTACTGTCTCCAATTGGAGGAAGTGGTTTGTTTGTGATACCGCCGAAGCCGTCGTCCATGGTGTCTCCTTAATCCCTGTTACCCTAGATTTATTATGCATTCTAGCATGAGCGGAATCTGACAATTAAAAAAAGCCGACGAATTTTTAAAAATTGAGTGATTCGGTGTTTCCTCTGTGGCACAATAACGTCTCAAAACAATAACAAGTAAGGAGTGGGATTTATGCCTATTCTTGGACGTCAAACTGGTGAAACTCTACCAGAAACTCTCGTGAAAACACGTACTGTTTACACAAATCTTACAGCAGGTGAGCTCACAGAACATGCCCTTAAAGCAGGCACAGCTAAACTCTCTAAAAATGGGGCTTTGGTTGTTGAAACTGGTGAGCACACAGGCCGAAGTGCTAACGATAAGTTTATTGTGAAAGACAGCACAACAGAAGGCACGATTGACTGGGGGAAAGTGAACCAGCCAATGACGACTGAGCAAGCCGAAACGCTCTTTACAGATGTTATGGCTTCTTATGAAGGTCAAGATTTATACGTACAAGATTCTTACGCAGGCGCTGATGCAGACTATGGCATTGGGGTACGCACAGTCAGCCCATCTTCATGGCATACACTCTTTGCACAAAATATGTTTATTGGTCTGCAAAATGCAGAATACGAAGACTTTTCATCAGACTTTACGATTTACCATGCACCAGAATTTACAGCGACACCTGAAAAGCATGGCACGAACTCAGGCACGTTTATTGTGATTGATTTCACAAATAAGCGCGTGATGATTGGTGGTACAAGCTACGCAGGTGAAATAAAGAAATCTATCTTTACAGTCCTTAACTACGTACTGCCAGAGCAGGGTGTATTCCCAATGCACTGTAGTGCTAACGTGGACGATATGGGCAATGCAGCGGTATTCTTTGGTCTGTCTGGTACAGGTAAAACAACGCTTTCAGCTGATAGTTCTCGCACACTTGTAGGGGATGACGAGCATGGCTGGAGTACGCGCGGCCTCTTTAACTTTGAAGGCGGTTGCTACGCGAAAACAATTCGCCTAAGTGCAAATGCTGAACCTGAAATTTACGCCACAACACAGCGTTTTGGAACAATTCTAGAAAACGTGGTTATGGACGATGTCACACGTGAGCTGGATCTTGATGATGCGTCTCTCACTGAGAACACGCGTGCGTCATACCCGCTTGAGTTTATTCCAAACGCAAGTGCAACAGGTACGGGCCCAACACCTAAGGATATCGTGATGCTGACAGCTGACGCCTTTGGTGTATTGCCTCCAATTAGCCGCCTAGATACAAAGCAGGCGCTTTATCACTTCCTTTCTGGTTATACAGCTAAAATTGCTGGTACGGAGAAGGGGCTTGGTGATGAACCAGTCGCAGCCTTTTCTGCATGCTTTGGCGCACCATTTATGCCATGCCATCCAGTAGAATACGCAAAGCTAATGGCTGAAAAACTCGAAGAAACAGGCGCGCGCTGCTGGCTTGTAAACACTGGCTGGACAGGTGGTGCTTACGGTACGGGTGAGCGTATGCCAATTGCTTATACACGTGCTATGCTCAGAGCTGCTCTCAACGGTGAGCTTGAAACAGCATGCTACACAACGCATCCTGTATTTGGCCTTTCTATGCCAACAACATGTCCAGGTGTGCCTAACAATGTGCTTAACCCAATGAGTACTTGGAAGGATAAGACAGCCTACATGGAACAAGCAAAAATGCTTCAAGACATGTTTGAAGAAAACTTTGAGCAATTTGAGGCGAAGTTCCAAGAGCTTATGCTGACACCGCTTGTAAGAGCTGCGTAAAAGCACTATACTTGTATACGGTAAAAACTGAATATGAGGGTGAAAGACTATGACTCTTTCTATATCGAACATATCTGCGATTCTGCTGCTTGCAGTGGCTGGATTTATTGTATTTAGCTGTGCAGATGACTTTGAACGACATACAAAGAAAAGTGTTCAAACTACCCTCTAATAGCACAAATTTGCTTAATTTTTAAGCATGCGTAGGCGGGTTTGCAGATTTTTTGCGATTTCTCTATGAATAGCAATTGACAACTGCGACGGAGGTGGTTAAATTGCACCTCGTTGATGACCACACGTGGTGAGATGGCCGAGTGGTTAAAGGCAGCAGACTGTAAATCTGCCCGCGTAAGCGTACGTAGGTTCGAATCCTACTCTCACCACCACTTCAAATGTAAATTCGCCCTCTGGGCGATTTTTTTATTTGAAGAGTTTGGTGCAGTTGATGAGAGCCTACAAAAGTGGCGAAGCCACGGGTAGGTTTGAAAGCGAAGCGCTCCTCCGACTGAAAGAAGGAGAATCCTGCTCAGGTCATATTTTTTCACTTATAATGCTTTAGTTTTATTTAAATGTGTGGATAAAGTTCATGTCTAAGAAAGGAAATTTTCTACAAGATCCTTATTTTGAAAGGTTGAGAGATTTTTTGAAAGAATCAAATAACGAAAGTGATAGAGGCAAAGCACTAGTTGTAGCCTCGTTAATTGAAGAAATGTTGGAAGAAATACTAACAAATTTTATGCTTGATAATAAAGCTGTGAAAAAGCTCTTTAATGTTCCTAATGCACCATTATCAAACCTTTCTTCAAAAACTTTATTATGCAGAGCTCTTGGTTTGATTAATGAGGCTGAATTTAGAGAAATTGAGATAATTAGAAAGATTAGAAATAGTTTTGCACATAATGTTTTATGTTCCTTTAAAGATGAACGAATTGCAGATATATCGAAATCGTTAATGGCAGGAATGTCTTATGTTGATGCGTTAGAAAAGGGGCATAAATCAAGAATTGATGAGCCAAGAAGTAGATTTTCCGCTGCATCAACTTCTTTAGTTTTTGGTTTATATAATAGATCTACATATGTATTTAGAATAAAAATTGCAGAAAGCAAATTCCCAATCTAATGCCCCCACCCATAAATAAATATGGGATAAGGGAGGATCCTTTTGGGCTTTATTAACAACATGATGAAGAAACTAGGCTACGTGCCACAATCTGACTTGAATGAAAGTCAGGCACAGGCGCGCGCTTTGGAGTCTGATTTAAGTGCGGCCCGTGCAGAATCTTATGATCTTCATAACCGTATGACAAGTATGCAAAGAGAGCTTGATTTGAGCCGTCGTGATGATCTGACAGGGCTTGGCAATAAAAAGCGTCTCGACGATGCGTACCAAAAGCTTTATGTGGATGACCATCTAGAAGGTCATGCACTTGTTATGATTGATGCCAATAACTTGAAAAAGGTAAACGATACCCTTGAATACGATGGCGGGAACACGTATTTACGCCATATTGCCCATTCTATATCAGAAACATTCCCAGACCATGTGGTGATGGCGCGTCACGGTGGGGATGAATATTCAATTATTATTAAAGCGACAGAAGAAGAGGCGCAGGCGTTGGCTGATCAGTTTGAGGCCCATGTGCAAGAGAACCTGTGTTTCCATATGGAAGATGACACGCTTTATGCGATTGAGGGCAGTGCGGCCTCAGGCGTAACAGCTCTGCATAATGGAATGAAGCTTGGCGGCAATGGTGGCGCTATTGAAGCAGCCACACAAGAAATGCAGCCCCATAAAGATGCTATGAAAGCTGCCTTAAAAGAAAGCGGGCATGAAGTAGGTATGGTACGTGAAGCCACTGGCCCTGAGCAAGAGCAGTTTCATGCGCGCGAGCAAGAACTGTTTATTTAGGGGTAGAAATCTTAATTTTTAGCTCTTACACTTTAACGGTATTTAAGCTTGGCACATAGAAAGTTAAAAATGGTTCAAAAAGAACGCCGGCAATCGCCACCTCAAAAGCGTAAGCATAATGAACGTCGTGCAGATATGCGTATTATCACATCGGCATCTCAGTCTGATATTTATCTTTGGGCGGTGTCGCTTGTCTTTATGGCCATGATTCTTGTGACAGTTACTTTGCTGGCGGTGTTGAAAGGGTAGGCATGTTGTATCTTGGTATTTTTCAGGCTCTTGGCCTCACTGTTCTGATTTCATTTTTTAATGTGTTTTTACGTATGGCTGTGCAGGAGTGGCATGTGGAGCCTGTACCTTTCACATGTTATTGCTTACTTATGGCAGCGTTTGTTCTCACGCTTGCAGCGGGCCCAGGTAAGCTTGTAAAGGAAACGCTTAAATCTAAAATTACTTGGATTTATAGCTTTATTTTGGTGAGTACATATATTGTCGATACTTACGTGATGTTTTATATCAGTGCAACTGAGGCAAGTTTTTTTAGCCGGTTAAGTATTCCCATTGCCCTTCTTATTGCTTGGGTCTTTTTCCAGCGTAAAGTAAAGCCTTCAGACTTATTGGGTGTTTCTGTCATTATGCTGGGTGTTGTTTGGCTGATTTTCTTGCAGCCACAAGAGATGCTGCTGGCGATCTTGTTTGTTGTTGGGCTTTCTGCATTTTTCCAAACCCTACAGTTTGTACTGGCTGAAAGCCATAAACAGGCCAGTGAAGCAGTGCAAGCAGGGACAATGAGAGATGAGTGGCGTGTGACAGGCCTTGTTACATTTGTGACGAGTGCGGTATTTTTATTTTTAGCGCTTATTTTAAGCTGGACTGGCGGGCATATTGGTGTGCTCCCTGAAAAGTTTATTGTGCCTATAGAGCGCTTTGCGGATAAAAATACAGTATTTGCTGCCTTGTTTTATGGGGCGCTTATTTTGCCGTTTATTCGTTACTTTAAATGGTCAGCAAGCCAGAACCTTAAGGCTGAAAATTTACTTCTCTTCATGGCGTTCATTCCAATGGTGACATATGCGTTTGAGAAAGCCCTTGTTATGCTCTCTCTTATGCCGTCAGGGCATATGACGTTTTCAGATGGGAGAGGCGGTCAGCTTTTGGCGATTGCCGTTCTTATGACGCTTGGGGCAGGTCTTACTACGTTTCTGCGTATGAGGCGTATGATTAGAGAGTCTGGAGAAGGTGGCGGGCTCATTGCTCTTAAGGCAGCGCTTCTCAGGGGGCGTTCTCTTGCAATTCACCACAGTGAGTCAGCAGAAGATGACTATGAAATTGTTATGAATACATTAGAATTTGCAAAAGGGCATAAGGCAAAAGCCGCCCAACTTCTAGATATTCCAGAGAGCACGCTTGCAGTGATTAAAGAAGGTAGAGGAACTCTTGCGCTTATTGAATCTGAAAGTAAGAAAGTTGCGAGGTGCTATCGAAGCCGTGTAGCTAGCCGTGATGCTTTAACGGGGTTACTCAACCGTTCTTCTTTTGCTGCGCAAGTTAGAGAGCTGTTGGAATCTGGACAGGTTTTGACTCTTCTTTATATTGATTTGGATAAGTTTAAGCCAATTAACGATACATATGGCCATGAGGTTGGGGATGAGGTTCTTGCGATTGCAGCTGAGCGTATGAAAGGCATTCTGCCTTCAGGATCCCTTATTGCGCGTATGGGCGGGGATGAGTTTTGTATTGGTATTTTGAATGATAAGAGTCAGGCTATTGCAAACGCTTTGAAAAAAGCGATCTCTGAGAAGATTTCTATAGAAGGAGTTGATGAGCTTATTCATATAGGAGCATCCATTGGTACGGCAATGGCACCAGAAGATGGTGTGGTTTATGAAGATCTTATTTCTAAAGCGGATAAGGGGATGTACGGCGTGAAGCATTCACGAGATACATAAGCTAAAATAAATGGTGGAGAATTCAACTCCGAGCAACGGAGTATCTTCTTTTGTTCCATCGTTACTAAATCTATACACTCCATTCATCATCGAGCGAAATTCTCTCATAAGTCCGAATAGAAAAAGACGGTCTACTAAATGAATCTCAGAATCTGCAATCGCCATCGAGCGAAACGGTCTCTGTAAGTCCGCTGAAAAAGACGGTCTAGTTAATGAATTTCATCTCTGCATTCAAATCCTTGCGATAAAGTCTCACACATCCGAAATTCCCTGTTTAATAATGTAAATACAGGGAAAATTATTAAACCCTAAATAGAGTCTCTAAATAAAAAGCACTGCTACCAACGCTTTTCATGAATCTGACCCCAAAAATAACAGGGAATTATCAGGGAAATATTTTTAACAGACGCTGATAAATCAAGCGCTGAGATACCGTGATTATCAAATGTACTATTATTTTTTTGAACTGCGTAATACGCTACTCATAAAAAAGTTAATGCCGTTTGATAGGTGCCATATAAAGCCCTAAGAACCATCTGTCGCTTTTCTTATTTGCGTCATACTGCAATCATTTTTTATTATTTAATATGCCCCATAACGTCTTCAACGCTAGTAGCTTTAATGTATTCTGCTGGGTTTTCGGTAGCTGCAATTTCATCAAAGTGCTTCTCACCACAACGGATTTTTGCACCTTCTTGGTGACGTAAGTCATCCCACCAATTGCTACCTTTTGTCTCCACAACGAAATACAGCTTCTCGTGTCCATCATCTTCAATTAAAACCGCCCAGTCGGGATTGTAGGAACCCAATGGCGTTGGCACTTTGAACCATGCAGGTAGTTTGGCATAAACCTTAACTGCTTCATTAGTCTCCAAATCTTCGGCAAACTTCTTCTCTACTCCAGCAGAGTCATAAACTATATGTTCATAAACAGATTTCTCGGCTTTAACTGTATCTTTCAGATATCCTTTAAGCTCCTCCTGCTCAAAAAGCTCCTGAGCATAGAACTCTTTATCTCCAATTTTGTGATATTTAATACCGTCGACTAGGGCTAACCGCTTAGTACGGTTAATAGCTTCTGATGCCATATCTATGAACTGCTGAGGGTTGCGAGCAAAATCTTGTATTCTGCGGCTAGCTGTAAGTATTTTAACAATACTATGACGAGTTAACTGCGTTTTATCCTGCAGATCCGTAATAATATCTGGTAATTCGATATCGTTTTCATGAATTGTTGTAAATCCGGATACAGATGTTTCATCTGCTCTAACACCACCTTTACCAATTTCAATGCCAGCTTTCCTAAATTGAGCTCTTGTTTTGGTAATAGGAGGACACTTTTCTATAGCTTCAGCAGCATCTGCAATAAGCTTCTCATTGTTAAAGTCCACTCGATAGGTGGTCTTATACTTAATACGATCCCATAGCTGTTTGAAATCATCACCTAAGAATTTTTCTTTGTTCAGGTGGATTGTTTCTCTCTCATTAGCGTTTTTAATATCCAATTTACCAGCAAGCTTCTTAAGGATATCTTCTACTGCATCTTTTTGATCTTTAAATTCTTCTGGTAGTTCAAAGTCCCCAGATTTCAATGCTTCACGAAGAGTGTCTTGAACCTTACCCTTATTATTAACAAAGCCTTGAGTATTTAAGAACTTCCAGATTTTTTCAGATGTATCAACACCAAGAGGAGAAAGTGAACCGTCTTCTTTTTGCACTTGAATAGCTGCGAACTGATGTCTTTCAACAATGCCAAAGCGGATGCCAGTGTCAGCTTCAATCTCTTTTTGAAGATTTTCTGCGAACTGTTCATAACCTTCAGAAGCAATAACCGTTAGGGTATTAATATCGTTTCCACGCAAACGCAAACCTTCTTGGTTCACACATAAACGCAAGCCACGACCGATTGTTTGACGACGCTCACGTTCAGTGCCTATTTCACGCAGTGAGCATATTTGGAACACATTCGGATTATCCCAACCTTCCTTCAGGGCTGAGTGAGAGAAGATGAACTTCAGCTTGGTATCAAAGCTCAGCAGTTTCTCTTTATCCTTCATAATCAGGTTATAAGCACGCTCTGCATTATCGCGGTTTGATTGATTGTTTTCAGCTGTGTCCGTCCAGCGCTTTTTCTTATCAATAGAAAAATACCCGTCATGCACTTCTGAAGCATCAATATTCAAATCAACCTTTTCAAATAACGTTTGGTAGGCTGGGCTTTTAGCCAACTTGCGATATTCTTCTTCAAATATTTTAGCATATTTACCTTCAATCTCATTGCCGTCTTCATCGTAGCTACGGTAATGTTCAACGCTATCAATAAAGAATAGGCTTAAAACTTTGATGGGCTGTTTATTGCGAGCAAAGTGCATTTCTTTATCAAGATGTTCCTTGATAGTACGGCGGATCATTAAGCGTTTAAGCTCATCAGGATTTACACCGCCAAGAGCATCGCCGGGGTAAAGAGTTGTATCTGCGCCCGGTGCTTTGACTTCAATAGATTCATTATCTTTACCGCAGGTGATTGTACCAATCTGTATATTTTCATAGATAGCGCGGTTGGTTATTTGTTCTAAATCGTCACCGTCTTCAACGGTCAGAATTTCAGGTTTGATGTTCTTACCACGTTGAACATGTAACTCAACTTTTGCAGTAATAGATCCACGAACGTTTTTAGCTTCAATAAGCTTAACGAAAGGCTTGTTATAACCTCCATCAACTTCCAATGATGCAACTTCGATCTGCTTCACTAGACCACGCTCATAAGCGTCTACAGCGTCAAGGCGGTAAACCATATGGTATTTATCTGCATGAGTGGCAGAGTAACGCAATGTGCAAAGTGGGTTCATGGCTTCAAGGGCTTTTTTACCTTGGCCTTTCATACCCCCATCAACTGACTGGGGCTCATCCACAATAATAATTGGGTTGGTTGCCTTAATCAGGTCAATAGGCTTTTCACCGCCGGTGTTTTCGTTTTCCTTATAAAGGTTATTCACATCTTGTTTGTTAATGGCACCAACGGTTGTCACCATAATTTGGATATTTGCACTGGTGGCAAAGTTACGAACCTTACCGGGCTTGCTAGAGTCATATTGGAAAAACTCATACCCTTTGGCATTGGGGTATAAAGCTTCAAAATGCTCACGGGTAATTTCTAGCGTTTTATTTGTACCTTCCTTAATAGCAACAGAAGGCACCACAATAACAAACTTGGTGAAGCCATAATTTTTATGCAATTCAAAAATGGTGCGAAGGTAAACGTAGGTTTTACCTGTACCTGTTTCCATTTCAACGGTGAAGTCACCACTGGTTAGGTTTTCAGAAGGGCGGAGACCGTTTTTAATTTGAATATTACGTAAGTTTTCAGCCAGCTCATCATCAATCAGCTGTAGGCGGTTACCAAAGCCAAGTTCGTTTTCATGGCTAGAATACTGATAACCAACTTCACCAGTATCTTTTTCCGCCACAACCGTAAATTCTGAGCGAGAGATCTCTTGCCCTTTAAACAAACCAACAACAGATTCTATCGCTGCTTGTTGATAATCTAGGTTATCTTCAAAATGTAATTTCATTTTTAAAGCACCTCCTTACAAGCTGCGTACATGGTCAATGCCATTTTGGGAAAGGATGGCGGCCATGTTGGTTTTGGCCACATCATCACGGAAGGCAGAGTCTTTAAAGAACACGTGAGTTTCTAGCACTTTAACGCCCAGTGTTTCTTTCAGCTCTTTTTGCCAAGCCACAACGCCTGCAGCAAGTTCTTCCACTTGGTCATTTGTAATCAAATCATCTAAGCAGGTAATGATTTTACCATAACCAATGCTGTAAACATTCTTGCCCGCAATCTCTCTACTTTCAATCGGGGTGGTTAGGTCTACACCACGTTTAAGCAGCAGTTCGTAAAGAACATCCTGCTCCGTACGTCCTTCAACAAGGTGTTCTTGGTGTTCTAGCAGGCTTGTTTCCAAGTCCTTACGGTCTGGGTTCCACGCTTTAATGTTAGAGCTGGCCAGTTTGAAAACCTTAAAACCTAAATCGCCATCATAATCAGGATTTTCATCCTTGATTTTCTTTGCCGCGCGGCGGATGCGATCTTTGGATAAGTCAGAAATTGTTTTATATCCGGCTTTAAAAGCTTCTGTTTTTTCATCTGTAAGCTCAGGCAACTGAACTGAAATATGCCTACGGCTTTCTTTGTTTTCTGAGTTCAACTGCATTACTGCATGTGCGGTTGTTCCTGATCCTGCGAAAAAATCCATTATAATATCACTGGAATTACTTCCAATAACTAATAAATCCGAAATAAATGGTACTGGCTTAGGGCCATCAAACAGCTTTTTACCTAACAAATCTTTTAACTTAGTAGTTGCAGTGCTAGTGCTATAATCTGACTTGTAAAAAACTGATTTAGGCTTTTTCGTTGGTAAGTCACCGAGTTGAGGACGTTGTTTGCGATAGAACTGCCAACCATTTGAAGTATGCTTCAAAATTAAGTTGTGCTTGCTATCATTAAAAGTATTTTTACTCCAATACCAACTCAGCTCTTCTCCTGATGGGTTTAATGGCAATATCTCCACATCAGTATCTACTAAAGGTCTATTATCTTCAGTAATGTAAAACTCTTTAGTTTGCTCGTTGAGGAAAATTGGATACCACAAGTTAGGGCGTTTTTCTCTTGGAGCATTTACGCCCGTAGCACGAAGGTTGTCGGCCTCTTTATATAAGCCATACTCATCTTCAAGCCAGTTTTTAGCTATTTCTTCTTCATCAACAGAAAAGTGGTTTAACGTACAGTCATCTTTTGACTTAAGACATACAATCACATATTCATGAGTTTCTGCGAATCCATAAGCATCTTGGTTACCTTTTAAATTCATGATTACAGGGAAGTTTCCAAGTACATTTTCCTCACCAAAAATTTCGGTACATATTTCTTGCAAATTAATTACTTCATTTTCATCAATGGAGATAAATATTACACCGTCTTGGCGTAACAAGCTCTTTGCCAGCTTCAATCGCGGGTACATCATATTCAGCCAATTGGTGTGCTTTCGCCCTCCAGTTTCTGTGTTTGATGTAAATTTCAGACCTTCATCATCTTTTTGACCGGTGTATTTCAAATACGTATCTAGATTATCTTGGAATTTATCTGGATAAACAAACTCTTTCCCTGTGTTATAAGGCGGGTCGATATAAATCATCTTCACCTTGTTTGCGTAGCTTTTTTGCAGAAGCTTCAACACTTCAAGATTATCACCTTCAATAAACAAGTTTTGGGTTGTATCCCAATCCACGCTTTCTTCGGGGCAAGGCAGAAGCGTACCAAGGGATGGTGTTAGGGCAATTTGACGGGCTTGTTTTTTACCATGCCAGTTCAGGCCGTATTTTTCTTCACCTTCATCTAGTACTTTCAGGTCTCCCAGAAGCTGACGCAGCGTATCAAAATTCACACCGTTCTCGGTAAATGCATCCGGGAACAGCTCTTTTAGCTGTTCTACATTCTCCTGCACGATATCGGCAGATGCACCGTCTTGTAATTCTACTTTTTTCATAGCTACTTCTGTCATTGTTATTTGCCCTTCTTCTATAACTCTTGTTTAAGACCGTTTATTTGGTCTGCAATTTTTTTAATATGGGTGGTTAGGTCTACCTGTCTGCCCATCTGC
This sequence comes from Pseudomonadota bacterium, assembly GCA_036141575.1. Classification (NCBI taxonomy): domain Bacteria; kingdom Pseudomonadati; phylum Pseudomonadota; species Pseudomonadota bacterium. The sequence goes on from JAYZXF010000001.1 coordinate 143,745, forward strand.
TTTTCTTTTTTAAGCTTATTTTGAAGTTCTGACTTTTCTTGTTCCAACTTCTCAAGCTCTCGTAATTTTTCTATACGGCTTTGCGCGTCGCTGCCTTTGGTTACATTGTAGCTGCCTGTTTGCTCTGCAGCGTTTAAGGAAATTACTAAATTCTTTACATCTGTATAGAAGGCGTAGAAGTTCACGAAAGACAAGTTTTTTAAGCTTAAACCTGCCATAAACTGCTGCTGCACTTTATTTGGTTTGCTTGGGTTAAACCACTCGGTTAGCCAGCCTTCTTCTACCACCCATTTGGTTTTATCTGCTTGGTTAATACGTTTATCAGCCACACTTAATGCAATATCATCACCATGGGTAAATATGATTATAATTGGATATGGAATAGCCTTATGCACAAAAGATGAAATACGCTTCATTCGGGTGGCATTGGTGAGGTCTATTTGCAATATGGCAACTTCGTCATACTCACGTTCAGCATCCTTGAAAGGTTCTATATTTACGGTGCTTGGCTTTAGGGTGTATAGCCAGCGGATTTTATCAATATCGTCCTTTAAGGCTTTTTTATCGGTAATATCAAGGTCAGCATTCTCTTGAAAAAGCTTTTTAAACAGAGTTTTGTTTAGGTAGCATTTTTCTGGTATGCCTAAGACATTTAAAAACGTCTGAACCATTATTCAGCCTCCCGTATAATTAGGTAGCTGATAACTTCGAAATCTTCCAATGCAGAGAAGTGATCCTGCGTTAAAGAGGTGCCACCACGGCTGAACAGGCTTTCCACGCCTTTTTCTTCAGTTTTACCAACAACGGACTGAATAGCAGCTTCTAGCATAAACTGATATGTACCCATATCTTTGCCGTCACGGGTGGCTTTGTTAAGACTATCGATAGCTTTAACATCTAGCTCTTTATTGAGTGAGCATAGTTTTTTGAAAATATCGAGGCTCTTTTTACCCTGCAGGTGGTTGAAAACAACATCACCATTTTCAGCAACATAAACAATGTAATACGGTGCTAGGGCGTAGTTAGCATCAAACTCAACTTTGCCGTGGATGTCTTTCAGGCAGAAGATTGTGCCAGCAACAAACTCTTTGTTTGGATTTTGAACCGCTGCATAAAATCCGGTTGGTGATTTTTCTAGTTGTTCAAGGTTTTCTTTCATATAGCTTGATAAATCCATACGGAAGTCGTTTAAAGTCATATCGGTAATAGATACGCTACCATCCATGTCTTCAAGGTCTAGAACGGACTCCTGCAGTTGCTTCATTTGTTTGCGGCGGTAGTCTAAATCGTTCATCTGCTTATCTTTGTCATACTCGATGACGTTTTCTTCGCCGGTAGCAGAAATATCAAGCAGAACCATGCGTCCACTTACACGGGCTTCAAGGTTGATATACTCATCCAGCTCCATATTTGGCCAGAAGTTAGCCAGCTGAATAGATTTATTTGTTGAACCAAGACGGTCAACGCGACCAAATCTCTGAATAATACGAACTGGGTTCCAGTGGATATCGTAGTTAATAAGCATATCGCAGTCCTGCAGGTTTTGGCCTTCAGAAATACAGTCTGTTGCGATTAGAATATCAATTTCAGTTGTGGATTCAGGGGCGATTTTCTCACGTTCTTTTGAGACCGGTGAAAAGTGCGTTAGAACGTTGTTCAGATCCTTGTTAAGTCCTTTAATAGTGCATTGGTTTGTACCGCTACCAGTAACCAAAGCTGAGTGCAACCCAAGCTCAGATAGCGCCCACTTAGAAATGTTTTCGTAGATATATTCAGCAGTATCTGAGAATGCGGTAAAAATAATAGCCTTCTTATTGCCATCATTTATTGGGGAACTAGCTTTTTGCTGAAGAACTTCTTTTAATTTAAGAAGCTTAGCATCTCTTGCAGGGTTTACGTTATTCGCATCATCAAGGAGTTTCTTAAGCAGGGCTCGGTCTTCTTCAAGGTCTTGCTTCAAGCGCACAAGGTCCATATCCTGCACCAAAACCTTTACTTTATTACCAATAAGGTAATCTTCCAAGGCTGGATCATCTGTTTGGATATCTTCAATATTTAGTTCTTCAATTTCCGAACTCTCATGCGCTTCAATTTGATTTAACAAACCATCAATTTTTCCATGTACTTTATCAATAGTTTGAGCGAAAGAGTTGATTGAGCTTTCCATACGTTTAAGGAGATTAATACGCATTAAGTGAATCAAGCTACGTTCACGGTCAACCTGTTTAAATACAGAGCCGCCTTTCACTTCTTGGTCATACTTACGGTTATATTCTTCCTTTTTATCCATACGGACATATTCAAGAGGGGCATATGCCGCCAGATTCAATTTTTTAATAGCCATATTGATATCTTTTAATGGAGGGAACTGCCCGCTGGTATCAATATCAGCTTTAATATTCATTGGTTTTAAGCGTTCAGGAAACTTACCAACTTCTGAAGTGTCGTAATATTTCTCAATATGCTTACGTGACCTTGCAATTGTCATAAGGTCTAGAAGTTTAAAGTAATCAAAGTTCACACTTTCTAAAAGAGCTTCGGTTTTTCGCTGTCCTTCAGGCAATTTAAGCCATTTATTGAACTTTTCTTGCGCTCTTTTCAGTGTATTTTCAATGCTGTTAATACCAAACTCAGATAGAACAGTGTCACGACCTTCAGTTATGAATGCAACTTGGTTTTTAAGGTCGTTCATTCGGCTGTTAACTGGGGTGGCCGATAGCATTAAGACCTTTGTTTTTACGCCAGATCGAATAACTTGATCCATTAACTTCTGGTAACGAGTTTCACCGCCAGCCTTCGTTCCACTGTTACGGAAGTTATGAGATTCATCAATAACCAAAAGGTCATAATTAGCCCAGTTAAGTGTTTCTAGGTTTATTTCACCAGACTTACCAGTGCTTCTGCTGAGGTCAGTGTGGTTAAGTACATCATAGTTAAAACGGTCAGCAGCAAGTAAGTTGCGCTTATCGTTTATTGTGTAAACAGTCCAGTTTTCACGTAGCTTTTTAGGGCAAAGAACAAGGATACGGTCGTTACGAAGCTCGTAATACTTAATAACAGCTAGAGCTTCAAAAGTTTTACCCAAACCAACACTGTCAGCGATGATGCATCCATTGTATTTCTCTAGCTTGTCAATGGCACCCATAACCCCATCACGCTGGAACTTATAAAGTTTGTTCCAAACCAAAGTATCCTTAAAACCAGTCTTAGAGCGGATAATGCTGTCTTCGTCTATATCCTCCAAGTATTCTTTGAAAATATTATAAAGTGTTATGAAATAAATTAAGCTTCCCGGCTTCTCTGATGCTAGGTACTGCAGGTGCTTATCTAGCTCAGCCTTGATATCTTGAACCGCTTTGGGGGCATTCCAGATTGTATCAAACCAAGATAGAAGTTGCTTTGTATCTTCTGGATTACTAATACCAGTGTTCATCTCAAAGCCGGACGATTTAACTACACCAAGACCAGAAGCGGTAAAGCTAGAGCTTCCTTGTATCGCAAATGATGATTGGCCATTATCAATATGAAAAATGTTTTGCCCTATAGGCGCATGACTAACTTTAACTTGAATATTTTTTGACAACCAAGAAGCACAATCCTTAGCTACACGGGATTGATTAAGTACGTTTTTAAGACGGATTTCATTCTCAGTACCGGCTAAAGCAACGAGAGAATTATCATCCCAACGAGAAAGAAGGAGCCTTAAACTATCAATATTACTCAGCTCCTTCTTCAAAGCAGAAAACCCATAAATCGAAAACAAACCAGAAAGAATAGAAAGCTTAGCTGAAGAATCTATATGACTCTTCAGTTCAGTAATAACATTTCCGTGGTTTTTGTTATCTAAAAGCATGACTATCTTTGTTTCCTAGCGCTTTGCTCTTGTTCTTTTATCCAGCGATCTATTTCGCTTTTACGAAATCGCCATGAGCCTCCAACCTTAAAGGCTGGGAGCTTACCTTCGGATGTGAGGCGATAGGCTGTTTTTTCGTTTAATTTGAGGTATTCTGAAACCTCTTTCATTGTCATTATGTCGTTATCCATTGGATCTCACATCAGTTTGTAAAAGTATATGACTGAGAAAATAGTGGAAATTTAAGGAATGTTCAAGTAATCTCTTTTACTATATTGAACATTAAGGGCTTTCTAGGATAAAAACATGTACGGGCTAATATAATGGAAATAGAGCTATCCTCAGGGGATCTGAATATTGACGCTCTCTGGGGGGCTACATATAAAGAGATCAAAAATACTTCTGCATAATATTTTGAAATATAAAAATAAAAACCGGCAGCGCCGGTTTTTCTAAAATTCACGTTTATCAAATGGTGGAAATCGACCTTGAATTTACGAAACTTTTGTTGAGTGAAATCTGTAGCTTAAATAAGTTGTTAAATCAACTTTACTATGAATAAAGTTTCGTTTTAGTTAGGTGAAGGAATGGTGGGGTACAATCATTGATTGACAATTCTATCCAGGGCATGTATACGTTTGTCGATTTTAAATCAAGGGGTTTCCCTTGTACCGTTTTAACTGGTGTCTTGTGTACGAGTAAGCCTATTTCATATGCAGTGAAGTAGGTAATTTAGTAAGGTGTAATAACCTTTTTTGCCAAAGGAGATATAAATATGGCAAATGAAGCGTCCCAAAAGACTTTCGAAGTGGATCAAAACCTGCTGCAGGCAACTCCTGCTACTGTGCAGTATGGTCCCGACGAAGCACCTGATGCAACTTTCGAAGTGGATCAAAGCCTGCTGCAGGCAACCCCTGCAACTGTGCAGTATGGTCCCGACGAATAAGCTTCAGGCTTATTCTTGATAGATACAGGTGGGGGGCATTTATATATGCCCTCCTTTTTTGTACATACTCTTAGATATGGAGAATCTCATGATATCTACTCTTGCGACCCCTGTGATTAAAGGCGCATCTTCTTTGAAGGTACGTACTTTGTATAATGAAAAAATGTTGGAAAGCTTGGAGAAGCTATTGCTTTCCATTTCAAATGCTGGCATTGATGTCTCTGTAGTTCAGGGATATGTGTCTACTTTGCTACCAAAGGATTCAATTCCTTCTGATGTTTTTGCTCTTTATCACGCTCTGTTGAGTGCTGTAAAAAGTCAAAATAGGCAGTCTGTTGAACGGTGTTTAATGCAATTTAGGATTCCAACTCTTGAATTGGCAGGACCAAAATTGATTTTTGGCAGTATTGGTGAATGTCAACGTCATGAAGATGTTGTTCCAGAACTCCCGAACCATGAAAAGAAAACCCCTTTGCTCCCAGTGAGTAGGGAGATTGTTCAAAGTTGTTCGGGAGATGCTCAAAAAGCTCTTGCTATTCTTAAACAGTACCACCCTGAAATGGCTGCTGAAATATTAACCCTCTTGTCGGGGCTCTACTTCTTTGATGATGTTGGGACAGAAGAGCAAATGATTGGTGGTTCTGATGTGCGAGTCTATGGAGATATTTTTCTTCGGAGACATAAGGGGGAGATTGATCCTCTTGTTTACTATTGTGAACACATCGTTCATGAAACATCTCACTTGTATCTGCACGCTCTAATGGCGATGGACCCTTTGGTCCTGAATTCTCCTGATGAACATTACCCCGCGCCAATTCGCTCAGACCTGCGTCCTATGTATGGCGTGTTCCATGCAACTTTTGTGCTTAGCAGAATGTGCCAAGTATTTAAAGTGCTTTCTGATCAGTTGTCGGATGAAAATGTGTGTGATGCTCACCAATGTTTTGTGAGACAGTTTGAGCATGGGTTGAGTACTGTTAATCAGTATGCAGAGCTTACTACACTTGGTCAACATCTTATCATGCAGTATCCAGAAGTTTTGATGAAGGTACGCTAAGTATGCCTCTTCCAATTAAAACATTCGTTAGGGCATCTAGGGCTCCTTACGGATATTATATCGCGAAATCAGCCATTGGCCTTAGGTTGGCTGATGGTAAGCCAATCCACTTGTTTGGCTTTGCGTTTGGGCGTGAGGAAGCTGAAGTTGCTCAGAGGTCTGTATATGAGCTGAAAGAACGCTTTTATGCTTGCTATGATGTTTGGAAAGGGGCGTCTGATAAGGGGGAAGTCTTGGATATGCATCATTGGTTGACTCATGAAAAAACAGGGGAGTGCCCTGCACATAACTTGTTATTTCACCACGTTACTGCTGGGTCTTCTCCTCTTTTAGATTCTAATGGTATGGCTTGGTACTCAAATTTGAAAGGTGCGTTAAATCATGCAATAATGGAATCTTTTGAGAGGCACATGTTGAGTCTGGTCTGGTATTATGGGGCTCCTTTATACCTAATTTCTTCGGAGAAGCTTGACGGCGAATACAAAGTTTGTACTTACAGCACTCTAAATGAAATTCCTTTCGCCCTCACTGTTGTTGAGCAAGAGGTGGAAGGGATATGGCTTTGTGGCTCTAGTGTTGCACATTGCATGGATGTATCCATTGAGAAGTCTAAAAGGGAAGCTTTTATGCTACTCGATGGAATTCTTTTTGGGGAAGATGGTAAATTGAACCCTTCTCACTCTGGTAAGAGGCTTGCATCATTAAGTCAAGAAAAGGTGTCCATGTTCAGGTCTTTGCATTTTTCTAAGCTTATTGTGGGAAGGAGGTATTCTTCCCAGAAAAGCTCAGATTTTATGCGATGGTTTGATTGTACTGGCATTGATGCTTATAAGCTCAGGTATTGTGCTTTGAAAAATGATGCTGAAGGCGCATTGGTGCGGGTTATTCATCCCAACCTTTTAAACCCGAAATCTTTGCGGGGAATATGTGGAGATGAAATACCTGATGACCCATTTTGCTAATCGAAAAAAGCCCTGCGCAGTATGCGTGGGGCTTTTACTTTAATCGGTGGTTACATCTAGCAACAGCTGAGTCTCGATATGTTTATTCCATGTGTTTTTTTTGAATTTTTTGTGGTAAATGTCGATGTTTAGGCTGGATGTTTGGGTTGTTTGAATTGCATGATGTATGTTTTCTGCTCTAACATAGTAAATAAGATAATCTTTATCTTCAATAGCTGTTAGGAATGCACTTTCAACTTTAATACCTTCCTGTTTTAAAGTTTCAAGAACTTCATCTTTTCGCTCATTTAGAGTTTTGCTCCATTCTTTTACGGCATGACGTGAGTTTGGTTTTAACTCAATGATTGCACATTTTATATCCATCAGACTTTTTTGACCCTTTGTTGTAAAATATATCTTCTATAGCTTATCATTATTTTACATGTCCGAAACCATTATAAACATTGTTTTTTAGGGCCTTTTTCTTATTTTACTAGACTTGGTTACGAGTGGTGGAGACGGCGGGAGTCGAACCCGCGTCCGAAAAAAGTCTACGTGAGGCTCTCCATGTTCAGTCTTGCTTAAAATTTAAAAATCACACTGGCGCAAAACAACCGATGCAAAGTCGATCCTACTAAAAAATTCGGCTAGGCAGGTAGGCGCTACTTTTACCTATTCCGTCGAAATGACCGCAGTTTGAACCCAGACGGAAAAGAGCCCAAGTGCGGAAGCTGCGTTAATTAGGCAGCTAGAGCGTAGTCGTAAGAATTGCCGACTATATACAATTAAACGTTTTTTAAGGCGGGTCGCTCGCCCCTCCACATGCTCCTCTGCGCTTTCCATTCCCGTCGAAACCATGTCGTCCCCACTTGATTAGAGCCACAGATAAAATTGTTGTAATCCTTTTTTGCACGTTCGTCAATTTATTGCTATGATGTCAGCTGTAAATTGGTACCTTTGCCTAAAAGTGTAGTGATACGGGGTAGGGAGTATTTCCTAAAGTTTTGAAAAATTAAGTTTGTAATAAAAATAAGTTTAGATGGCACAAAATCTACAGCAAATTTACGAGCAGAATGAATCAGCGAAACGCCGTTTAAGGCACCGTTTGGATTCTGAGAAAAAGGGGATGGCACAGATTAAATCTGCCGTCGTTCTTTTAATGTGCGTTGGTGTGATGTTCTTTGTACTGACTTCTGGTTTTAAGGCGCAGACCATTATGTTTGTAACAGTTGGTATGCTTGTGCTGGTTCTTGTGCTTATTCTTGGTGATGTTGTTTGGCGCCTGTTGCGAAACGCTGTTGTATATGATGACCGCGCTGAGCATATGATTTCTCAAGACCAAGGCTCCCCTGATGGTGAAGATGCAAACTACGATGTTGTGGTTGAGAACTGGACATGGAAATTTATGGACGGCTTTGCCATTGTTGTGGGTAAACTTCGTAACTACAGCGATAAAGACATGCCTTACCTGATGGCAAATGTCCGTTTTATTGATGGGGAGAAGAAAAAGCTCAGTGATACAAGTGTTCTGATTAATAAGATTCGTCTTGCGCCCAATGAAGAAGCAACATTCCAAATTATTGCGCCGAAGGTTGAAGGCATGGATCAGGCTATGCTTTATTTTACGCTTTTTGAAAATGATCAGTTTATTAAATCTAAGTCTCATAAAACAGCTGCTGACGTACTGCAAAAGCGTAAGGCTGCACAGGATGAAGCAAATAAAAGGGCTCAGGCTGAAGTGGATGCAATCCGTAAATCTAAAGGCCTAAGACCAATGGATCCTCCGAAGTTTGAGCAAAAAGAACCTAAGAAAAAAGTCAATCCATTCATGAATAAATAAACCAGTTTGGCACTGGTTTTGCTTGATATACCTTGTGTTTAGTGGGCAAGGCTCGTTTGTGCGTATGTAATATGCAACGAAGGAGAGATGCTGAATGTGGTCAAGCACTGAACGAAATACTGGTATTAGCTTTTTAAAAAATGACCAACCGTCACTGGCTTATGAAGATGTGGTGACGATTGTTTTACACCGTATTAAATATTCTAGTGATTCCAAAATGCAGAGGCTGGTACACCTTTTAACCACGTATGATGTTCATCATATTTCCCCTCGTAAAATGCAGGTTTTGTGTCAGGGCCTAAGGTGGCTGAACCTTATTTCTGATTATGATTATTTTTATCTATCATTCCAGCCAGATATGCACCCTAAGTTTAATGAAACAATAGGGAAGTATTATGGACGTACAGCGCGTCCAGATGAACCGCAAGACATGGTGGCCCTTTGGGAGGAGCGTGTCATTAGTCTTGGTACAGGTGAAAATATGATGCGTGAAAGAACAGAGCGTATGCTTAAGATTTTACTGCATTATGATGTGCTTCATTATGCGGTAACGGCTTCTGAAAATTCAGATAGTCATAGCTCGCAGAGTGATCCTTTGCTATCATAATAGAGTAAGCGCAGAAAACTGCAGTATGTAAGTTCGGGGGACTCGTTCTTGCGTAAAGTGCTTCAGATCAGATGTGTTTACATTCTATAAATAATAAAAAGAATGGGGAGACTCCATTATGAAGCAATATCATGACCTATTAGAAAAAATCAAAACAGAAGGAACACTTAAGGAAGATCGCACTGGTACGGGCACATATAGCTTGTTTGGTCACCAAATGCGCTTTGACTTGAATGAAGGGTTCCCTCTGCTCACAACAAAAAAAGTTCATTTTAAATCTATCGCTCACGAGCTGCTTTGGTTCCTAAAAGGGGACACAAACATCAAGTATCTCAAAGATAATGGTGTGAAAATTTGGGACGAATGGGCGGACGAAAACGGCGACCTTGGTCCTGTGTATGGTTCACAGTGGCGTAACTGGCCGACACCAAACGGCACGCACGTAGACCAAATTACAAACCTAATTGATCAAATTAAAAATAACCCGGATTCACGTCGCCTGATTGTATCGGCTTGGAACGTGGCAGAAGTCGATAACATGGCGCTGCCTCCATGCCACTGCTTGTTCCAGTTTTACGTGGCGGATGGCAAGCTGAGCTGCCAGCTTTACCAACGTAGTGCTGATGTGTTCCTTGGTGTGCCATTTAACATCGCATCATATGCACTACTGACGCATATGATTGCACAAGTGTGTGACCTAGAAGTGGGTGACTTTGTCCATACCTTTGGTGATGTGCATATCTACAAAAATCATGTTGAACAGGTGAACACGCAGCTTCTGCGTAAAGAGTTTCCACTTCCTAAGTTGAAGTTGAACAAAGACGTGAAGAATCTGTTTGATTTCACTTACGATGATATCGTTGTTGAAAACTACGAGTCACATGGCCGTATTGCTGCGCCAGTGGCTGTGTAATTCCAATGGATATTACACTCATTGCAGCGGTTGCAAAGAACCGCGGAATCAGTAAAGACGAGAAGCTCCTCTGGCACTTGCCAGGGGATCTTCCGCGTTTTAAAAAGCTCACATCTGGTAAACCGTATATTGTTGGTCGTAAAACGTTTGAAACTCACGGAGCACTCCCGGGGCGTTTGATGATGGTGCTGACACGTGATACGTCTTATCAGGCAAAAGGCTCTGTGGTTGTTTCTTCTCTAGAGGAGGCTTTAGAGGCTTGTAAAAATGCAGGGCACTCTGAAGTGATGATTGGTGGAGGAGGGGAAATTTATAAAATGGCTCTTCCGCATGCCACAAAGCTTCTATTGACAGAAGTGGATGATGCGCCTGAGGCGGATACATTCTTCCCTGAAGTTGATTTTTCACTTTGGCAAATGTTAGATGAAGAATGCATTCCTGCAGGAGAAACCCACCCAGCCTTTAAGTATGTGAACTACAAACGCAAGATTGCGCAAGCCGCATAAGAAAAAGCTCCCCAAAGAGGGGAGCTTTTTTTCGATTCATCCAATGAAAAGCAAAGCAATTGCAATAAACACAAACGGTGCTGTAAACATAAAGATCATGCGCGCGGAGACGTGAATGATATAAAATGTTTCCGCTTTACTCTTTGGACGTTCTTCGAGTTCGTGGGGGCTAGGTTCGCCACCAGCGAAGAGGTCTGCATCCATATGGAAATCTTTGTAGCCATCATCTAGCTTTTTTCTGTTTTTAGGGAGGAGGCCCCGAATCCAGATGGCTAGGGCTGTAAAGCTGACGGCACAAGAAATCGCAAGCAGAACCCAAGGAAAAAGGTCCATGGTTGTGATCCTTTAAAAGGGAGGGAAAAGATATTTATAACTTCTTTGTATCCTGATATTGCGCCCAAGTCTAGTTAAGGTTATAAATGTGGCACAATTAAATAAGGAGAAGCTCGCACATGAGTCAGAAAATTAAATCGACGTTGGTTCTTGGTCTAGGTAAAGTTGGTAATCTTGTGGGGACGCTTCTTCATAATAGCGGTTTTGAAGTGACAGGTATGGACGCTGTCAGCCGTGATCTTTCTTTTAACACTATCGTTGGTGATGTAACAAACAAAGCTGATTTGACAAAGCTTGTTGGTGACTTTGATGCGGTGGTTTCTTGCCTGCCTTACAACTTTAATATTGAAGTCGCTAAAGTATGTGCAGAACTTAACACACACTACTTTGACCTTACTGAAGATGTGCCAACAACAAACGCCATTATTGAAATGAGCAAAGGCGCAAACTGCTTGATGGCTCCACAGTGTGGTCTAGCACCGGGCTTTATTGGTATTGTCGGTTCTAGCCTTGCCAAAACATTTGATAGCTTGCGCTCAATTGAGTTGCGCGTTGGCGCACTACCACAGCACCCTCGTGGTAAAATGGGTTACGCGTTTAACTGGTCAGCAGAAGGTGTTGTAAACGAATACCTGAACGATTGTGAAGTGATCCATAATGGTGAGCGCAAAATGGTGCCTCCAATGGAAGGCCTAGAAACAATTCTTATTGATGGTTTGAAGCTTGAAGCGTTCACAACATCAGGTGGCCTTGGCACAATGTGCGAAACATACGCTGGTAAAGTTGATACGCTGAACTACAAAACAATGCGCTACCCAGGGCATTGCCACCTGATGCGTTTCTTCTTTGAAGAGCTGCACATGAAGGATCGTCGCGAGGAAGCAGGGGATATTCTTGTCCATGCAAAACCTCCAGTAAACGAAGACTTTGTACTTGTGCACGCAGCTGTAGAAGGCGAAAAACACGGCAAGCTAACACGTGAAGAGTTTGTGCGTTGCTACGAGCCAGAGCGTATTGGTGACAGCATGTACCGTGCAATTAGCTGGACAACAGCAGCAAGCCTATGTGCTGTGATTGAAATGGTAAGTAACGGTAGCCTGCCTGATCAAGGTTTCCTTAAGCAGGAAGATATTCCTCTAGATGCATTCTTTGAAACAAAGAACGGTGCTTACTACGCTTCTTACGAAGAAGAGAAAGTTATGTCGTACGCGGCGTAGAGCTTGACCTCTTAAAAAGCCTCCCCATTGGGAGGCTTTTTATATGCATAAAAAATAGGCCAAATGTAGTCCTGTTTAGCTTGCACTTTATTGCTTAAAGGCGTAAAAATAAAACTGTTAACTTATGCGCTGCATGGTTCTGCAAATTAGTTTTTGCTCCGCTTCCGCTACTCAGGTACTTTAAGTACATTGTGTTGCGGTTCTCTCAAAAACATAATTTTCGAATGCCATGCAACACGCAATTAAACAGTTTTATAGTAAGAAAAAGAATTGAAATCTTATGAAAATTGACGGCGTAAAATATATTATTGCAGTCGCTTCTGGTAAGGGTGGCGTTGGTAAGTCAACAACAGCTATGAACCTTGCCGTCGCACTTAACCTCCAAGGTCACAGCGTTGGTATTTTAGATGCGGATGTTTATGGTCCGTCTCAGCCTCGTATGTTGGGTGTAAAAGATCAAAAACCTGTGAGTGATGGTGAGAATATTGAACCTGTGTTGAACCATGGCGTTAAGGTGATGTCTATGGGGTTCCTTGTTGAGGAAGACGAGCCAATGGTATGGCGTGGCCCTATGGTGCAATCTGCTCTTGTGCAGATGCTTCGTCAAGTGAATTGGGCACCTCTGGATGTGCTGATTTTAGATATGCCTCCGGGGACAGGTGACATTCAACTCTCTATTGCCCAGCAAGCTTCTGTTGATGGTGCTGTAATTGTTTCTACGCCTCAAGATATTGCTTTAATTGATGCGGTTAAGGGTTTGAATATGCTTAATAAGGTTGACATTCCTGTGATGGGGATTGTTGAGAATATGAGTGTGTTCTGCTGCCCGAATTGCGACCATGAAAGCCATATCTTTAGTAAAGATGGTGCGAAGAAAACTGCTGATAAGCTGGGTGTGCCCCTGCTGACGGAAGTGCCACTTGAACCAAAACTTCGTGAGCTGACTGATGAAGGTAAGCCCGTTAATATTTATGCGCCTGATAGTGCAAGCGCAAAAGCATATACTGAACTTGCTGAGAAGGTATGGTCATACTTGAATGCGTCAGAAGAGGGCGCAAGTGGACCTGTGAAAATCGTATTTGAAGAGGCTGGATAATCTTGACCCGTCCTGTAGGTCGGTCATAATATATGGGCTAACTTCATAGTTATTTGATGTTAGCGCAGGACGTTTAAATTGATGAGAATTTGAATTTTGAAGAGGGAATATATTATAGTTATATGACCAATGAAAAATTTAAAAGGTCGCAATTTAAATAGCCTGCCCAGAGGGTGGCGTTTCAAATGTTACCCAAATAGGTTTCCTTAAGCTTTTGTGGGAATGCCACGAAAATTTGCGGAAACACTATTTGATCACTTCGTTTTAAAATTTGCCACAGCCACGCTGCGTCAAATAACTATGAAGTTAGCCCAACCTCTTAAACATTTAAGAAAAAGAACAAGGAAATAATATGTCTATTTTAAGTTCCATTATGATGAGTAAACGTGGAAACCCGTGGGGTGATTCACCTAAAGGTGGCGGTAAGCGTCCTTCTGGTGGCGGTGGGTACCGTCCGGGCGGCCCTGATATTGATGATGTTTTGCGTGAAGCTCAAAACCGTATGAAGCACATGATGGGCGGGCGTGGCGGCTCTGGTGGTGAAGGCGGCGGTAAGGTGCTTGGCCTTGTTCTTGCCGGTCTTACATTTGTATGGCTTGCCAGCGGTATTTACATTGTACAGCCTGATGAGAACGGTGTTGTTCTACGTTTTGGTGAATACGTGAAAACGGTAACTGAGCCAGGCCCTAACTACCACCTTCCATACCCAATTGAAACTGTGATTAAGCCTAAAGTAACAACGGAAAACATTGTTGAAGTTGGCTTTAGAGGTAGTCGTAATGTGGGTGCTGTTTTTGGTCAGCAGATGCGTCAGAGACTTCGTGATGATCAGATTGTTGATATTAAGCAAGAGTCACTCATGCTGACAGGTGATGAGAACATCGTTGACCTAGATTTTACTGTACGTTGGCGTATTGGTATCCCTGAAAACTACCTATTTAAAGTGTCTAACCCAAACAGTGCACTTAAGAACATTGCAGAGAGTGCGATGCGTGAAGTGATTGGTAAGCACCCGATTGATGATGCGCTTACTGAAAACCGTGCAATGATTCAGGAAGAAGTTCGTTCTCTGATTCAGAGTGTGGCGGACGAATATGAAATGGGTGTGGTGATTTCTGGTGTTGAACTTCAACAGGTTAACCCACCTGCGCCAGTTATTGATGCCTTCCGTGATGTACAGGCTGCCCGTGCCGATAAAGAGCGCGCGCAGAACGAAGCCATTGGTTACGCCAATGACATTCTTCCACGTGCACGTGGTGAAGCTGCTCAAATTTTACAAGAAGCAGAAGCTTACAAGAGTGCTCGTGTTTCTGAGGCAGAGGGTGCCGCGGCACGCTTTAGCGCTCAGTTGAAAGAGTACCGTGGTGCAAAAGAAGTAACGAAAGAGCGCCTATACCTTGAAACAATGCAAGAGGTTATGGCGAATACGCAAAAAGTTGTGATTACAGAAGGTGCGGGCGGTAACGTTCTACCATACCTACCTCTGGATCGCATGAAAGAAGGAGGGCGCCGCTAATGAAACCTATCCATACTATTGGCCTGATTGGTCTAGCGATTGCTGTCATTATTGGTATGAATTCGCTGTTTATTGTTAAAGAAACAAACCAAGCAATGGTGTTGACTCTTGGTAAGGTTGATCGCCTTATTAGTGAGCCAGGCCTTAAGTTTAAAGTACCTTTCATTCAAAACATTGTGATGTTTGATAAGCGTATTCTTGAAACAGATGCGACACCAACTGAGTACGTAACAAAAGATAAGAAACGTCTTCTGGTTGATAGCTTTACACGCTGGCAAATTGTAAACGCACGTAAGTTCTACGAATCTGTGCGTAACGAAAACCTAGCCCTTGAGCGTATTAACATTATTGTTAACTCTGCGATGCGCTCTTACCTTGGTCGTGAAGATCTTGTTGAGATTGTATCAGGTGACCGTGCGAAGATGATGCAAAGCATTCTTGAAAATGCACGCGTACAGGCTGAGCCTCTTGGTGTTGAAATTGTTGATGTGCGTATTAAGCGCTCTGACCTTCCTGAAGAGAACTCTCGTGCGATTTATCAACGTATGCGCGCTGAGCGTGAGAAGGAATCTAAAGAGATTCGCGCGCAGGGTGAAGAGGAAGCACAGAAGATCCGTGCAGATGCGGATAAGCAACGTACAATTCTCCTTGCAGAAGCAAACCGTGATAGTGAAAAATTACGTGGTGAAGGAGATGCGCTCTCTATTAAAATCACAGGGACTGCGTTTAACAAGGATCCTGAATTTTACAGCTTTATGCGTTCTCTTGATGCCTACCGTGCAGGCCTAAAGGGTGAGAACACATATATGGTGCTTGATAGCGATATGAGCTTTTTCAAGCAATTTAGTAAGTAGTGAATTAGTAAATATAGATAAAAGAGGAGTCATAATCCCATGATGAAGCAAGCTATACTTGCCCTTTCTATTGTACTTGTAAGCTCAACTGCGCATGCTATGCCAAAGAGTTTTGCACCACTGATTGAAAAGTACCAAAATACAGTTGTAAACATTTCAACAAAAACAGCGCCTAAGCCTGTTGAGGCAAAGAGTCTGCCGGAGATTCCACCTGAGCTTAAAGGGACACCTTTTGAACACTTCTTTGGAGGTATGCCGGGTATGCAGCCAAAACAGCGCCGTCCACAGAGCTCTCTTGGTTCTGGTGTGATTGTTGAAAAGGATGGTCTTATCTTTACGAACTACCATGTTGTTAAAGGTGCTGACGATATTCTGGTCAAAGTTGATGGATACTCTCGTGAGTTTAAGGCAGAGCTTATTGGTTCTGACCCTAAAAACGATATTGCGCTCCTGAAAGTTGATACACAGGGTGAGGACCTTCCTGTTGCACCACTTGGAAACAGTGACGCAATGCGTGTTGGAGACTGGGTGCTTGCCATTGGTAACCCGTTTGGTCTCGCAAGCAGTGTAACTGCGGGTATTGTAAGTGCGACTGGTCGTAACATTAACCAAGGCCCTTATGATGACTTTATCCAAACAGATGCAGCTATTAACCCGGGTAACTCAGGTGGCCCACTGTTTAACAGTGAAGGTGAAGTGATTGGTATTAATACAGCGATTCTTAGCCGTACAGGCGGCTATCAAGGGATTGGTTTTGCTGTGCCGATTAACACGGTTAAATTAATTTCTGAGCAGATTAAAGAGCATGGTCGCCCAATTCGTGGATGGCTCGGTGTGCAAATTCAAACCGTGACAACTGACCTTGCTGATGCGCTTGGCTTGGATAATCCAAAAGGTGCACTCATTGCTGAGGTTGTTGAGGGTAGCCCTGCTGAGAAGGGTGGTTTGCAGTCTGGTGATGTGATTCTAAACTTTGACGGTGTCAGTGTTGAGAAAATGAACGATCTTCCAAAGCAGGTTGCTGAAACAGCAATTGGTAAAAATGTGAAAGTTCTTGTGCGTCGCGGTGAAAAAGATGTGATGCTCAATATTACAATTGAAGAGCTTGACGAGCAAGATGCTCAAGAAGAGAAGACTGAAAAGGCTTCATCTGATGGCCTTCTTGGTATGACGCTGAAGCCTCTTAACTCTAAACTGAGAGAGCAACTCTCTCTTGAGAAGGATCAAAGAGGTGTTGCTGTTCTTGAAGTTGAGCGCGGTAGCATGGCAGCTCAGTCTGGTATTCGTCGTGGTGATGTGCTGGTGAAAGTTGCAGGCGATGACGTGAATGCTGTTGCTGATGTGAAAAAGGCGCTAGATGATGCAGATACAACTGCACTGGTGCTGGTTCGCAGGGGCGGCAACAACCTGTTCCTTGCGCTTAAAGTGAAGGAAGAGGAAGAGTGATCAAAACTCAAACACATAAGGGGGCGAGACGCCCCCTTATTGTTCTTTTCGGGCCTACGGCTTCTGGTAAAACATCTCTGGGTGTTGATCTCGCTAACCATGTTGGCGGTGAGGTGGTGAATATTGATAGTCGCCAGCTGTATAAAGAGATGCCAATTATTACAGCGATGCCAACTGCTGAAGAGCAAGCAGGCGCGCCGCATCACCTTTATGAAGTGCTTGAAGTGAGTGAAAAATGTGATGCTTTAAAATATGCAGAGATGGCAAAAAAGACCTGTGAGGAAATTTGGGGCCGCGGAAAGGTTCCAATTCTTCTGGGTGGTACTGGTTTTTATATTCAGTCTTTACTTGAGGGGCTTTCGCCGATTCCTGAGATTGATGAAGGTTTGATTGAGCAGTTGAATGAGCGTGAAACGGAAGCGCTTTACACTGAGCTTTCAGAAAAAGATGCTGCAGCTGCAAAGCAAATTGATGCGTTAGACCGACAAAAGATTGTACGTGCGCTTTCTGTCTTTTTAGTGACAGGGCAAAGTATTGTAGAGTGGCAAAAACTGCCAAGGGTAGGGGCACTAGAATGTGCACCTTATTATATTGCTTTAAACCCAGAACGTCAGCGTTTGATTGATCGTATTAACTTGCGCTTTGATATTATGGTGGATGATGGTGTTGAGGCCGAGATGCGTGCTCTGTATGACAAAAAATACCCTCTGAACCTACCGGCCATGACCAGTATTGGTGCACCTGATTTTTACGATTATTTTGATGGAAAGCTGCCTTGGAATGAGCTTGTGGAAAAGGTCTCCCAGCAAATGCGTCGCTATGCAAAACGTCAGCGTACATGGCTACGGGGAAAGTACCCGCATGACCTGATGGTCGAGAACCCACAAACAGAAAAGCAGACTGTTTTAGATGGTGCGGACACATTCCTTAAAGAGCTTTCGGCGAAATCTTAAATTTCATGCCCCTTAAACTTGTTTAACGTCGCGGCGCCTGTTAGAATAAGCGCTGTCTAGACAATAACAAAAAATAAAGGCATGCGCTGTGGATCGTTTCAGCACTATGTATGCGTCCAACTCGGACTATGTAGAAACTCTTTTCGAGCAATTTCAACAAGACCCTAACTCTGTTTCTCACGAATGGCGTACTTTCTTTGAAAGTGTAAAAACTGGCCAAGATATCGTGACTAAGAAGATGCCAAGTGCATCTAGCAATGTTGAGGGTTCTCTTCAAAATCGCGTCTCTCGTATGATTAACGCGTACCGTAATCACGGTCATAAATATGCACATTTGGATCCTCTATCTGAGCAGCCAGAACTTGGCGCAGACTTGAGTCTTGCAGCATTCAACCTGACTGACGCTGACCTGAACCAAACAGTAGACAGTGATGGTCTACTGCCATCTGGTACAGGTAAACTAAGTGAAGTGGTTGACGCTCTTAAAACAACTTACTGTAACCGTATTGGTGTTCAGTATGCACTGACATCTGAGCGTGAAGAGCGCAAGTG
This sequence comes from Pseudomonadota bacterium, assembly GCA_036141575.1. NCBI lineage: Bacteria > Pseudomonadati > Pseudomonadota > Pseudomonadota bacterium. Next base: position 162,375 of record JAYZXF010000001.1, read on the forward strand.
GCTTGCAGAGCGTATGGAAAAAACGCACAACCTGCCAAGTTACTCTAAAGACCAAAAGCGCCGTATGTTTAAGGGGCTTGTTGTAGCGAGTCAGTTTGAAAAATTCCTTCACACAAAATTTGTGGGTATGAAGCGCTTCTCTGTTGAAGGTGGTGAAGCTCTTATTCCAATGCTGGATACTATGCTTGATGTTGCTGGTGACTCTGGCGTATCTGAAGTGATTATGGGTATGGCTCACCGTGGCCGCCTGAACGTTCTTGCAAACATTCTTGATAAACCTCTTGGTGAAATCATGGCTGCCTTTAATGAGAAGCTTGTGATGGAAGACGATTTTGCTATGGGTGACGTGAAGTACCACATGGGTAAATCATATGATGTGACAACACGTAGCGGACATGACATTCACATTTCACTTCATAACAACCCGTCACACCTAGAGCAGGTCAACCCTGTTGTGTGCGGAAGTGCGCGTGCCAAACAAGATAAAATTGGTGCAGAAGGCTTTAAGCGCGTTATGCCAGTAACGATCCATGGTGATAGCGCATTTGCAGGCCAAGGTATTGTAGCTGAAACACTGAACCTTGCGAACCTAGAAGGGTTCACAAACGGTGGTACAGTTCACATTATCATTAACAACCAAATTGGTTTTACTGCGAGCAAGCATGAAACATTTAGTGGTCAATATTGCACAGACGTAGCACGTATGCTGCAAGTGCCAATCTTCCACGTAAATGGTGATGATGTTGAAGCTTGTAACTTTGTAATGGAGCTTGCAACAGCTTACCGCAACACATTTGGTAAAGATGTATTTGTAGATCTTGTTTGTTACCGTAAGTTTGGTCACAACGAGGGTGACGATCCAATGTTCACAAACCCTGTGATGTACAACAAGGTGAAGACTCATAAGTCTCCATATGAAATTTACCGTGCGAAACTTCTAGAAACAGGCGCAATCGAAGAAGGCGACCTGAAGATAATTGAGCAGGACTACAAGTCTCAGCTTGATACTGCTTACGCTGACGCGAACAAGAAGGGCGCAACTGTTAAGCCTGAAATGTTTGGTGGTGATGTTTGGCAGAAGTTCCAAAGTAAAGTTTCTAAAGAGCCAAAGACATCTATTAGTGCAGCAACAACAAAAGCAATTGCTAAAACTTACACAGCTCTTCCAAAAGGGTTCAAAGTGAATAGTAAAATTGGCAAGTTGCTTGATCGTCGTGAGCAAATGATGCTTGGTAAGGAAAACCTAGATTGGGGTACAGCTGAAGTTGCAGCTTATGGTTCACTTTTGAACGAAGGCTACAATGTTCGTATTACAGGTCAGGATGTGCGCCGCGGTACCTTTACACACCGCCATGCTTACATCTTTGATCAAGAGACAGGCGAGCCTCATATCTCTATGGGTGCAATGAGCAAAGATGGCTCTAAATTTGATGCCATTAACAGTGCGCTCAGTGAGCTTGCTGTTATGGGCTTTGAGTTTGGTTACTCTCTTGCAGATCCAAAAACACTGACAATTTGGGAAGCACAGTTTGGTGATTTCGCAAACGGTGCGCAAATGATGATTGACCAGTTTGTGAGTTCAAGTGAAACAAAATGGCGCCGTTACAGTGGTTTGGTTATCATGCTTCCACATGGTTTTGAAGGCCAAGGTCCTGAGCACTCAAGTGGTCGCCTCGAGCGTTTCCTACAGTTGAGCGCACAGAACAACTGGAGCGTATGTAACCTTTCTACACCGTCACAGATCTTCCACGTGCTGCGTCGTCAGATGCACCGCACAGTGCGTAAGCCTCTTGTGATCATGACACCAAAGAGCCTGCTGCGTAACCCGCAAGCTGTCTCTCCAGTGAGTGAACTGACAAAAGGTGAGTTTCAGCGTGTGATTGGTGATGAAACTGTTAAAGCAAAAGATGTGAAGCGTCTTGTACTTTGTACGGGTAAGCTTTACTACGATCTTGCTGCTGAGCGTGAAAAGTTGAAGCGTAAAGATGTGGCGATTGTTCGTGTTGAAGAGCTTTACCCATTTGCTGATAAAGAAATTAAAGAACAGCTGAAAGCATACAAGAATGCTGATGTTGTATGGGCACAAGAAGAGCCGAAGAACCAAGGTTCTTGGTGGTACATGCTTGAGCACCTTGCACCACTCACTGGTGGTAAGCTAGGCTACGCAGGCCGTGAAGCCTCTGCAAGTCCTGCTGTAGGTTCTAGCAAAGTGCATGCTATGCAACAGCAAGCCATTCTTGATGAAGTATTTAAAAATAATTAATAAGGAACGATTCCAATGACTGTAAAAATTGAAGCCCCAACTATGGGCGAGAGCATCAGCGAAGCAACCGTTGCCAAATGGCTGAAAGCTGAAGGTGAGTTTGTTGAACAGGATGAGCTGATTGCTGAGCTTGAAACTGATAAAGTAAACCTAGAGGTAAACGCACCTCAAGCAGGTAAGCTTATGAAGATCATGACAGGTGAGGGCGATACGGTTTCTCCTGGTGATAGCATGGGTGAAATTGATGAAAGCGCTACTGGCGGTGCTGCACCAGCCGCCGCTGAAGCTGCTCCTGCTGAAACTGCGTCGGCACCCAAAGCTGCTGCTCCAGCAACTGAAGCAGTGTCTCTTCCAGATGATCTTTCTCCAGCTGTGCGTCGTCTTGTAGAAGAAAACAGCCTGAATGCATCTGATATTCCAGGTACTGGTAAAGGTGGTCGTATTACAAAGGAAGATGTACTGATCTTTATGAAAACTGGCGTGAAAAAATCTGCGCCGGCTGCATCTACGCCAGCACCAACTGCAAAACAAAACACTGCTGAGCGAGAAGAGCGTGTGAAGATGACAAAGCTGCGTCAAACGATTGCAGGTCGCCTGAAAACATCTCAAAACACGGCAGCAATGCTGACAACTTACAACGAAGTTGACCTTTCTAAGGTGATGGAACTTCGTAAGTCATACCAAGACCAGTTTGTGAAGAAGAACGATATTAAGCTTGGCTTTATGAGCTTCTTTACAAAGGCAACAATTGATGCCCTTAAAGCTTGGCCAGCACTTAACGCCGAAATTGATGGCGATGAGATTGTTTACAAGAACTACTACAACATGGGTATTGCAGTAAGTACTGAGCGTGGTCTTGTTGTTCCAGTTATTCGTGATGCTGACCAAATGAGCTTTGCTGATATTGAGAAATCAATCGCAAACTTTGGTGCGAAAGCGCGTGACGGTAAGCTGATGCCTGACGATATGGCTGGCGGTACATTCACAATTACAAACGGTGGTGTATTTGGTTCTATGATGAGCATGCCAATCCTAAATTACCCACAGGTTGGTATTCTAGGTATGCACTCAATCCAAGAGCGTCCAGTTGTTGTGAACGGTCAGATTGAAATTCGTCCAATGATGTACCTTGCGATGACATATGATCACCGTATTGTTGATGGCCGTGAAGCAGTAAGCTTTGTGAAGCACATTAAAGAAGTACTTGAAGATCCTAGCCGTCTTCTTATTGGAGTGTAATAGATGAACCTAGAGATTACGTCTCTAACTGCGGGCCTTCTTGCTCTTCTCTATTTGGTGCTTTCAATCCTTGTGATTAAGTTCCGTATGAAAGAGCAAGAAACGCTCGATGTGCCTGATGGCTTGATTCGCAGAACTGTGCGTGCGCATGGTAACTTTGCTGAGTATGTGCCGATTGTTGTTATTTTGATGGCTCTTGTAGAGCTTCAGAGTGAACTTGCTGAGCATTGGTTGACCAGTATTGCTGGCGTATTCATTCTTGGCCGCGTAGCGCATGCTTATAGTATTGTGGTGTTTGAAGAGCGCTACAAAACAATGCGCTTTAGACAAGTAGCGATGATGGCAACGTTTATCCCTATGGCGATACTTGCACTACTTTTGATTTTTTAAGTTTTATAAATAATAGGAAAAAAAGATGAAACAATACGATCTTGTTGTGATTGGTTCGGGCCCTGCTGGTTATGTAGCGGCAATCCGTGCTGGACAGCTTGGCTTTAAAACAGCAATTATTGAAAAAGATAAAACGCTTGGTGGAACATGCCTAAACGTTGGCTGTATTCCTTCTAAAGCTCTACTTAACTCATCTGAAAAATACCATGAAGCAAAGCATGATCTTGCAGGCCATGGTATTAGCACATCTGGCGTAAAGATGGATGTGAAGAAAATGATTGCACGTAAGGATGAAGTGGTCACAAAACTTACTGGTGGTGTTGCTTTCCTTATGAAGAAAAACAAAGTTGATGTGATTAACGGCTTTGGTTCACTTGAAGGTGACGGTGTGGTTGCTGTAGACGGTAAACCTGCTGTAAAAGCTGAGCACATCATTATTGCTGCGGGCTCTACACCAATTGAGCTACCGTTTGCAAAGTATGACCATAAAGTTGTGATTGATAGTACTGACGCACTTTCACTTGATAAAGTACCGGGTAAAATGGTTGTGATCGGTGCGGGTGTGATTGGTCTTGAAATGGGTTCTGTATGGAGCCGCCTTGGCTCTGAAGTGACGCTTGTTGATATCGCAGAGCGTCCAGTTGCTGTGATGGATCACGACCTTGGTAAAGAAGCTGAGAAACTATTTAAGAAGCAAGGCCTCAACTTTAAGATGGGTGCAAAAGTTGCCAGCGTTGATGTAAAAGGCGCGAAAGCAAAAGTGAAGATTGAAGTTGGCGGTAAGGAAGAAGTTCTAGACGCTGACAAAGTACTTGTGGCTGTTGGTCGCCGTGCCTTTACTGAAAGTCTAACACTGGATAAAGCAGGCGTTGCTTACGATGAGCGTGGTGTGATTGAAACGGGTCACCACGGCCAAACAAATGTTAAAGGTGTTTACGCGATTGGTGACTGTGTGAAAGGCCCAATGCTTGCCCACAAGGGTGAAGAAGAAGGTGTGGAATGTGTAGAGCGCATTGCTGGTATTGCTGGCCATGTGAACTACGATTGTATCCCTTGGGTTGTTTACACTGAGCCTGAAATTGCTGGTGTTGGTAAAACTGAAGAGGAAGCCAAAGAAGGCGGACGTGCTGTTAAGGTTGGTAAGTTTGCTTTCCGCGCAAACGGTCGTGCCCTTGCGGTAGATGCTGAAGACGGCTTTGTGAAGATTATTGCAGACAAAGAAACGGATAAGGTTCTTGGTGTGCATATTATCGGTAAAAATGCCTCTGAAATGATTGCTGAAGCAGCTGTTGCTATGGAATTTAGCGCTTCTGCTGAAGATATTGCGCGTAGTGTGCATGCTCACCCAACAATGAGTGAAGCGACAAAAGAAGCAGCTCTTGCTGTGGATGGTCGCGCACTACATAGCTAAGAGGTCATACTTCTTGGTTGAGATCATTGAAAGTAAGAAAAGTCGTCAGGAGATTTCTTCTGACGACTTTCTGGCTTTATGCCAAACGTATCCGAAAGTCCATATTGATTTTGGGACAGGAGACGGCATGTTTGCGCTGCGACGTGCACGTAAGGTTGAGGATGAACTTGTTATTGGCCTTGATGCCGATAGGGACAGCCTTGTAACTGGTGCGACAAAAGCTGCAAAGAAACCTGCAAAGGGTGGGGCAGCAAATGTGCGTTATGTCTGTGCTAATGCTATTGAGCTCCCTGATGATTTTGCCCAGCCAGTTGCAGATACATTTAGCATCAACTTCCCGTGGGGGAGTCTGTTGGATGTCACTGTTCTTGCGGATGAGGCGTTTCTTACTGGCATTAAAAAGTGTCTCAAAGAGAATGCCATTGGTGATATTTACGTCAACCTTTTTGCGCTGCAAGATAGTGAGACGCTTCGTACAAACCACCTCCCAGAAATTACAGCTGAGACATTAGAAAGCCATGTAAAACCACTTTGGGAAAAGGCTGGCTTTAAATGGTTAGAGCACCAGTTCTTTGCCTCAGGTGAAAAGGTAGATGTGGCAAGCACATGGGCCTCACGCCTGACGAAGGGCAGTGGTCGTGCTACTGTTTACTGGAAGGTTGAGGTGCTGTAATGCTTTGGCTTGTTGGTGTTCCAATTGGTCGTGATGGGGATATGACACCTCATGCGGTTGAGATTTTGAAATCTGTTGATGTGATTGCTGCTGAAGATACCCGTAAAGCACTCCGTGTGCTGGGTAACCACAGCATTAAACCAGAGAAGCTTCTGTCTCATGGGGCGCACAACGAGCACTCATCTGTAAAAGGTATTGTGAATTTACTGACCTCAGGTCAAAGCGTCGCTTATGTGAGCGATGCAGGCATGCCTTGTATTAGTGACCCTGGGTTTATGTTGGTCAGAGCTGCTCGTGAAGCTGGTATTGATGTGAAAGCGTCAGGCGGTACATCGGCGCTAACAATGGGGGTTGCTCTTTCAGGTCTTCCGTCTGATCGTTTTACCTTCCTTGGCTTTTTACCTCGCCAAAACAAAGCGAGAGAAGCACTACTTGAGAGCGTGAAGAACTTGCCGTTTAGTCAGGTGATTTATGAAGCACCGCACCGCATCCTTGAAACGCTTGCAGATGTAGAGCGTTTGCTGGGCAACCGAAACTGCTTTGTTGGTCGTGAGCTTACTAAAACATATGAAGAGCACCTGACAGGCACATTGAGTGAAGTTCGTGCCTCTCTTGAAGATAGAAAAGATGTGCTTGGTGAGTTTGTTGTGGTGATTGACGCTGCCGCTGAAGGGAGCCACTTACTTACAAGTGAGGGACTTGAAAGTGAAATTTTGAACCTTCTAGGTGAGGGGTATAAAGTGAAGAAAATTCGCGATATGTTGAAAGAAAAAACACCACTCAGTGGGGCGGAACTTTACAAAAAGATTGAGGAATTAAAATCGTGACTCTCATAACACAGAGGGTCATCTCCAAACAGGTATAAACCTTTAAGGCGCTAGAATTGGCGCCTTTTTTTAGGTAAGTTCTTAGTTAGAGGCATGATGCTCATGCCTGCACAAAATGTGATTTTGCTTAGCATTCACACATGGTTATGGCAATACGTGCCATAACACAGCTATTAAGTAGCTGTAATAAAAATAAGAACAAAAAAACATGCAAGATAAGATCCTTGAGTTAATGGCTGTAGAAGAGCCAAGTTCTGAACCTTCTGAAACAGAAGGTGAGGTTGCTATGGATGATTGGCCAGATATTGTTTGGGACTATCTTGTGGTTAGCGAAACGGAGCTAGAAGAAAAATATGCGCAAGCCTCGTAAAATGACGTCATCTGAAAAAGCACATATGAGCGATCTTATCGAGCGTATGGCGACGTCTATGCATAAGCGTTTTCCTCAGAGCGAAGAGTCTATTCGCCCGTCTCAGCTTCGTGCACAGCATCAAATTGAAACATCTGTAAACGGTTATGATGCAGATAACGTTGTTCAGCTTCCTAAGGCTTTCCACCAGTTCTTTGAAGTAGAAAAAGTTGGCTAACTCTTCTACTAGCCTTTGCTGAAATCCTTTTTTCATATCTGTACCCATTTTAAAATAAGAGCTTGAACTAAATAAATTTCTGCCAACCTTTTTTGAGATGAACTGAAAAAAGAGGCCTGCTGGCCTCTTTTTATTTTTAGGTACTTATTTTTCTTCAACAAGAACCGGTTTACGTGCAGCCCTTGTTTCATCCAAGCGTTTACGGAAGGTTGTTTGTGGCTGAGCGTGGAATGCGTCAGCATCGCCTTCGCGGGCACGTTTTGCTATTGTCTTCATCGCTTCAATAAAGCCATCAAGTGTCTCGCGTGATTCTGTTTCTGTTGGTTCAATCAGCATTGCGCCGTCTACTACAAGCGGGAAGTAAACCGTCATAGGGTGGAAGCCTGCATCGAGAAGGGCTTTGGCGATATCCATTGTTGTGACACCGTTTTCCTTCTGCTTTTTATGCGTGAGCAGGCACTCGTGCATGCATGGGCCAGGGTATGGCACATGGAAGTCATCCTTCAGGTTATGCAGAATGTAGTTGGCATTCAAGACAGCATCTTCAGCCACTTTTTGTAGGCCATCAGCACCGTGGCTCATCATGTAAGCAAGGGCACGGATCATCATGCCAAATTGACCATGGAAGCCTTTGATACGACCAATTGTTGTCTCGTTCTCTTTAATGAGAGTGAATGTTCCGTCTTCCTTCTTCTCTACGTATGGAATAGGGAGGTAAGGCACAAGCTCTTCAGTCACCATAACAGGGCCACTACCTGGGCCACCGCCACCATGTGGTGTTGAGAATGTTTTGTGTAGGTTAATTTGCATAACATCTACGCCGATATCGCCCGGCTTGACTTTACCAACAATGGCATTGAAGTTTGCACCATCACAGTAGAAGTAAGCGCCAATGCTATGGAGTGTATCAGCGATAACTTTTACATTCGGCTCAAACAGGCCACATGTGCTTGGGTTGGTCAGCATGAAGGCTGCAATATCTTCACCATGTGTTTCAATGGCGCTGTTGAATGCGTCCATATCCACCATACCATCATCACCAGTTTTAATGGTGACGATCGTGTATTTGCACGTGGCAGCTGTTGCTGGGTTTGTTCCATGAGCACTATCAGGCACAAGAACAACTTTACGCGGGTTGCCTTTTGCTTCATGTGCTTTGCGAATCATCATCATACCTGTGAGTTCGCCGTGAGCACCTGCAGCAGGGTCCAGTGTTACGCCTGGAAGGCCCGAAAGCTTTTTCAGCCAATCTGTGAGCTGGTAAATAAGCTCAAGCGCGCCTTGTGAATGCTCTTCGCTTTGAAGAGGGTGCAGGTTTGCAAACCCTTCGAGGCGAGCAAGTTTTTCATTGAGCCTTGGGTTGTGCTTCATTGTGCATGAACCTAGCGGGTAAAAGTTCCCATCAATGCTGTAGTTTTGATGAGAAAGGCGTGTGTAGTGGCGCACCACTTGTGGTTCGCTCACTTCTGGTAGGCCAATTTCACTGCGGGCATTAAGACCTGTACGGTTACGCACTTCAGGTGTTGGCAGATCTACGCCATAACGACCTTTTACACTTTGATGGATCAGGAGTTCAGTTTCAAACGGCATGAGAAAGCCCTCCATTTGTGCTGTGTTCACTTAAGATGGTTTCAATCGCTGCTTTGAGTTTTGCAATATCTTCATCTGTTGTGAGCTCTGTGGCACAGAACACCATGCTATGCAAAGTTTTACCAACTGGAATACCACCGATAATACTGTGTTTAGAGAGTTCGTCTTTCAAAAGCTCTGTAGAGATTGGGAAAGAGGCAGTTACTTCATTAAAGAAGCTTTCCGTTTTCAGTGTAACACCATCAATGCTTTCTAAGGCATCTGCAAGTTTACAAGCCTGTGTATGGTTAAGCTGAGCCAGTGTTTTAAAGCCTGTTTCACCAAGAAGGCTAAGGTGAATGCTGAATGCTAGCGCGCAAAGGCCTTGGTTTGTGCAAATGTTAGATGTCGCTTTATCACGGCGAATATGTTGCTCACGTGTGTTAAGTGTAAGAACAAAACCTTCTTTACCATCAGCATCTACTGTTTTACCGCAAAGTCTGCCCGGCATTTGACGCATGTACTGTTTTTTACATGCAAAGAAGCCAAGGTGAGGGCCACCATAGCTCATTGGAACGCCAATACTTTGTGCTTCACCTGCAACGATATCTGCAACTTCCGGAGCGGGAAGGAGGCCAAGTGATACAATCTCAGTGACAGCCACAACAAGTTTAGCGCCAACGGCGTCACACTTCTCACGGAGCTCTTTAAGGTCAAAGACAAGGCCGTAGTAGTTTGGTGACTGGATGATGACACAAGCTGTATTTTCATCAGGTTCAGTGCCAAGCTCTACAGTGCCATTGCTATGTGTTGAGTAACTCTTGAGGACATCAATGTAATCAGGGTGTACGCATGGGTACACGATTACATTGCTACGCTTTGTGAGGCGTTTGGCCATAAGGGCTGCTTCAGTAACCGCTGTTGCGCCGTCATACATAGAGGCGTTGGCGATATCCATGCCTGTTAGGCGTGCGATGTAGTTTTGGAACTCGTAAACATACGTCAATGTACCTTGAGAAACCTCTGGCTGGTACGGTGTGTATGTTGTGAGAAACTCACCGCGCTGAATCAGGTGGTCAACACTTGCAGGGATATGGTGATGGTAGCACCCGCCGCCAAGGAAAGATGGCAACTTTGATGTCGGTGTGTTCTTTTCTGCAAGGGCTTTAATATGCGATTCAACCTGCATTTCCCCCATGTGGGATGGCAGCGAGGAAAGTGGCTCTGACATAAGAGTTTCACTTGGAACATGTGTATATAGTTCATCAATATGCTTTGCGCCAATCGCGTTCAGCATGTCCTTTCTGCTTTCATCTGTATGGGGTAGGTATCTCACGTACGGTGTCCCTTTATTATTGTGGTTTTAAGTTGGGCCTATTGGATACCTTCAACGTATGCTGTGTAAGCATCTGCGTCTAGGGTATCTTCAAGCTCTTCAGCGTCGCTCATTTCAATTTTAACGAACCAAGCATCGCCAAATGGGTTTGAGTTCACCATGTCTGGTGCATCAGCAAGCTCTGTGTTGACTTCAACAACTTTACCGCTGATTGGTGTGTAAACTTCTGAGGCTGCTTTCACAGATTCAACAACAGCGAAGTGATCGCCTTTAGAAACTTCAGCGCCATCTTCTGGTAGTTCTACAAACACAACATCGCCAAGAGAGCTTTGTGCGAAATCTGTAATACCAATTGTGACTGTGTTGCCTTCAATTTCCAGCCATTCATGTTCAGCTGTGTATTTCAAATGAGATGGAATATCCATTTGTGTGCTCCTATGTTTATGTAAATTTTGTTTAAAATTAAAACTTATTTTAGGTGGTTTAGGCTTGAAACTTTTGCCTTTAGTTTGCGGCCACGTACATCAATTTCTACAGGTGTGTTCATGGCGCTGTGGGACGTGGATACGTAGCCCATGGCAATGGCACGCTCAAGTGTTGGAGAAAATCCACCGCTTGTGACTTTGCCAATTTCTTCACCGTCTTCTGAGAAGATGGCAGCGCCTTCACGAGCGATACCTTTATCAACAAGCGTAAGGCCAACGCGCTTTTTCTTCAGGCCTTGGTTCATTTGGCCTTCAATCATCTCGCAACCCATGTAGCCGTCATGTGCTTTATCAACAATCCAGCCGAGAGAGGCTTCAAGTGGCGTTGTTTTATCATCCATGTCATGGCCGTAAAGTGGGAAGCCAACTTCCAAACGGAGACTGTCTCTTGCGCCAAGGCCAATTGGTTTAACATGAGGTTCTGCCATCAGGTCTTCCCAAAGGGCAGGGATCATGTTATTGGCAATGCTAATTTCAAAGCCATCTTCACCTGTGTAGCCTGTACGAGTGATGCGGCAAGGGTGTCCTTCAAAGGCGGCGTCAACGTAGCTCATCTTCTTTAGAACAGAAAATTCAACTTCATCAAAAATAAGATGCATCACTTCTTCTGCTTTGGGGCCTTGAACAGCAATGAGGCCGTATTCTGCCATATCCTCTAAAGTGACATCTGCAGGCAGGTTTTCCCAGAGCCATGCACGGTCTTTATCAAGTGTTGCCCCGTTTACAACAAGGTAAAAGGCATCCTCTGCAAGTTTGGTGACAATCAGGTCATCAATAATTCCGCCTTCGGGTGTACATAGAACCGTGTAACGACACTTATGAACAGGGAGGTGGCTAAAGTTATATGGGGTAAGTTTACTGATCTCTTCACAAGCGCGTTTACCTTTCAGAAGGAACTGCCCCATGTGAGACACATCAAATACACCACAAGACGCGCGTGTATGTAGGTGCTCTGCTTTAATGCCCTCATATTGAATTGGCATGTCATAGCCAGCAAAGCTCACCATTTTGGCGCCAAGTTGAACGTGATGATCGTAAAGTGGTGTTTTTAAATTTTTCTTATCCATAGGGCATATCATGCCCCGAAATTGACATCTCTGCAACGCTTCTTCTTTAAAAAGAATAAAGATGAAGAAAATGTCTTAAGGTAAGTATGGTTTTTCCTTGTGTGAGGCGCCATAATAGAGGGTATGACATACACATTGGTATCAGCAGACGAAAACCTTCCGGTAGGCGAAAGACGCCTACGGGTTTTCCTTGGAGGAAACTGTCGAGGACGCGATTGGCGCCTTGATTTTTACCGCCGTTTTTCATCAGAAGAAATTATCTTTATTACGCCAAAGCGCGATAGCTTTGCTGATCCTGATATGGACCCTGTAAGCCATGCCAACCAAGTCGGGTGGGAGCGTCAGGCGATTGACCGTGCTGATGTATGCCTATTCTGGCTGGGTGAAGGCCTTGCAAACCAAGCCTCTCGTGTAGAGATTGGTTACGCACTTGGTAAAGGATGTACAACATTGATTGGTGCGTCTGATGGATTCCTTGGTCTTGAGCACCTGAGTGCCTTTAGCGGTATGGTGCTTTCAACAAGTGTAGAAGGTCTCATGGCGAGACTGACAAGCCTTGTTGAAGAACACAAACTGAAAGCGTAGTTTTCCTATGCGCCTTTATATGCAGGCTTGCTTTTTATACGGAACAGGAGCAATTTCTAGCGCTTTAACTGTTTTTGTTTTCTGGATTCTTGGTAAAATTCTCTCTGGTTGGGGATTTCTTCTGAGAGATCTTGAAATTGATAACTTTTATGGCCCAATGTTCTGGGGCGGGATTTGTGGCTTAGGCCTAATGCTGCCACCTAAGTATGGCCGTACGGTTCAGTTTATTCTGTGCGCAACATTTGCAGCACTTCTACATATTTTTATGATTCACAACTGGCTAAATATGCGCTTCTTCACGCTCTTTAACAGTACAGCACTCCTTCAAAAAACTGAGCTGTGCCTGATTCTCACATATATTGTGGTTTGGGGCGGAATGTTTGCTCTTATTTCACGCAAGGGCTAACGCTCAGGTCTGTGAGCGCGTCAGCAAGTTGGTGCGTGGCAAAGTACGCTTGTTTTTTCTGTGACCCTTCACCTGCGGGACGATATGTAATCACGAGAAAACCGTCTTGTTTGTTAAGTCTTGAAACAAGAGCAGGGTGGAAAGGTACATCAAAGCTAAAGACACCGTTGGCGCCTTCTACAGCAGGCACATATTTGGGTTGAGCGGTATGTCGCACAAGAGGAATACCTTCAAGTGGTACATCTGATTTAATACGTACACGGTATGTTTCAGCACTGAGGCGTGCATCTGAAGTTAAAGAGATATCTGCACGTCTTGATGAGATCATGCAATCTGAGACATTCCAAATGCCATAATGCTTTTTCACGATAACAGGCTTTTCATCTGCGTACTTAGGAACGCAGGCTGAAATTGACGCTCCAATAAGAGCAATTGCACATGTTTTAGTCAGAATGTTTTTTTTCATGATTTCTCCTTGTGGGGGCACATACCTTGTGGCAGCATGCTACTGTCTAAAGGCGACTTAGGCAAGTTTACAAAAAAGAATAAGGAGAGAGACCGGATGGGTAACACTGCATCTATTATTGAACGATCTGAAGTAGAAGAGATTTTTTCTGAATTGGGCCTAACGGGAGTTCTCTCTGGTGCGCTTGGCAAAGAGTGGAATAAGCACCCTGCTGGCGCTAAACTTACATCTGTTAACCCTTCTACGGGAACTGGTATTGGCGAAGTTCTTTGCGCCACTGAAGATGATTACGAAAATATTGTACGTGATGCTGAAACAGCATTTGAAACATGGCGCATGACGCCAGCACCTGTGCGTGGTGATGTGATTCGCCAGCTTGGTGAAGCGCTACGCGAGCACAAAGATGCGCTTGGTAAGCTGATTTCTCTAGAAATGGGTAAAATTTACTCTGAAGGTCTGGGTGAAGTACAAGAAGCCATTGATATTTGCGACTTCGCTGTTGGCCTTTCTCGTCAAATGTACGGCCTGACAATGCACTCTGAGCGCCCTGAGCACCGTATGTACGAGCAATGGCACCCACTTGGTGTTGTTGGTATTATTACAGCGTTTAACTTCCCATGTGCTGTATGGGCTTGGAACGCTGCGATTGCTGCTGTGTGTGGTAACACAATGGTTTGGAAACCTTCTGAAAAAACACCTCTTATTTCTATTGCAATGATGAAGATTGCACACCGCGTATTTAGCGAAGCTGGTCACCCGGGTGTTATGGGTATGATGATCGGTAACGACAGCAAACTTGGTGAAAAGATGGCTGCTGACTCGCGCTTCCCACTTGTAAGTGCAACAGGTTCAACACGTATGGGCCGTAGTGTTGGTAAAGTGGTTGCTGAGCGCTTTGGTAAGTCTATCCTTGAGCTTGGTGGTAACAACGCTCTGATTGTTATGGAAGATGCAGACATGGAAATGGCGATGCGTGCCATTGCCTTTGGTGCTGTTGGTACAGCTGGTCAGCGTTGCACAACCACACGCCGCGTACTTGTACATGAGTCTGTTGAAAATGAGCTGGTTGAGAAGCTTGTAAAAGTTTATAGCAGCATCAGCATTGGTGACCCTCTAGATAGCAAAACGCTTATGGGCCCACTGATTGACCGTGTCTCTGTAGATCATATGCAAAATGCTCTTGAGAAGATTAAAGAGCAGGGTGGTAAAGTGATCTGTGGTGGTGAGGTTGTTGAAGGTAAAGGATTCTTCGTGAAGCCTGCTATCGTACTTTGCCAAAAGCCAATCCCAATGATGAAAGAAGAAGTGTTTGCACCAATTCTTTACATCACACCAATTAAAGATGTGAAAGAAGCGATTAAGATCCAAAACGATGTGCCACAAGGGCTCTCAAGTGCGATCTTTACAAACAGCATGCGCACAGCTGAGAACTTCCTGTCTCACAGAGGTTCTGACTGTGGTATCGCAAACGTAAACATTGGGACATCTGGTGCTGAAATTGGTGGTGCCTTTGGTGGTGAAAAAGAAACTGGTGGTGGCCGTGAGTCAGGCTCTGATGCTTGGAAAGCATACATGCGTCGCCAGACATGCACATTGAACTGGGGGACAGAACTTCCTCTGGCTCAAGGTGTAGAGTTCATCTAAACCTAAACATCTTAAAAGCGCTGGTATTTCCGGCGCTTTTTTGTTTTAGGGCTTGAAAGTGTATGAGAGAGACCTATATCAGCTATAACGTCTATCTGTGTTTCTTTTGTAGAGGAGGTTGATATGACCTATGCAATTGTGCAGGGAGATCTGCACCTGAATCCCGGCTCAGAACAAAGTACAAAAGCCTTTATTGCAGCTGTAAGCCATGCAGGGCTTCTGTACCAGTACTGCGCCTCTTGGGGCAACGTGGCAAAAACAGTTCGTACCATTAGTGATCTGATGGAACAAGTTTCCGAATCACATATGATGAGCCATCAGTACTTTGAAATGGTGGTTCAAGGAAAGTACGGTCAATGTTTTATTGAGCGTCTTGCTGAAGTGATTGATCAGAAACTTTTGGACTGTGAACGGCAGCTTGCCAAAACAGAGTTTTGCGAAGAGGCTGAAGCCCTGTTTATTGGAATGGATGCCGAATACTTACACAAGATCATGGTTGCTGCAGAGGAGATGGCTATTGCTCATCGCTTGGCCTGTTTTGCAGAAGACTGTTTGGAAGAAATGACAAGCTTGCCGTCTCGAGCTTACGCGCCTATGAAAAAGCCTTTGAAATTTGGCAAACCTCGTCAATACCAGTAAAACGAATGCGAAAAGCCGTCCTTTATGGGCGGCTTTTTTGCACAAACCCATAAAAAGTTGTCATAATACATGCCCGAGCTATAAGAGAGGATATATATGAGCCAAGCACTCACTATGAAAAGTGTTGATACCAAAAAGCTTTTTGGATTTGATGTTGATTTTGACGTACAAGGTTTTGTGGAACGTGATGAGTTTGTTCCAGAGATTCAAGATGACTACTATTTTGATCCTGCAACCACAAAAGTTATTCTTGCAGGCCTTGCGCATAACTTGCGTGTCCTTATCCAGGGGTATCATGGTACAGGTAAATCGACTCATATTGAGCAGGTGGCAGCACGCCTGAACTGGCCATGTTACCGCCTCAACTTGGATGGTCATCTCTCTCGTTTAGATCTCATTGGTCGTGACGCAATTGTGCTTGAAGAAGGAAAGCAAGTGACAGCCTTTAAAGAGGGGATTCTTCCTTGGGCGACACAGCGTCCGATGCTGCTTGTTTTGGACGAATATGATGCAGGACGTCCAGAGGTGATGTTTATCATTCAGAGGCTCCTTGAAGAGAACGGAGCGCTAGCTATGCCAGACCAAAATAAGGTGCTTCATCCACATGCTGGATTCCGTTTGATGGGAACTTCTAATACGGTAGGTCTTGGAGACGGTACAGGGCTGTACCATGGGACGCATACGCTTAACCAAGCGCAGATGGATAGATGGTCAATTGTAAGTCATCTCAACTATTTAGGTGAAGAAATTGAAGTGAAAATTGTAGTTTCACATGTGCCGCGTTTCCATAACCAAACAGACCTGATTTCACGTATGGTTCAGGTAGCAGGGCTTACAAGAACTGGTTTTTCAGCCGGTGATATTTCAACTGTTATGTCTCCGCGTACAGTGATCTCGTGGGCGAAGAATGCAGACATTCTTGGAGACGTATATGAAGCTTATAAGCTAAGTTTTATGAACCGTGCTGACGTAGAAGATTTAGCAACGCTAGATGAGTATTATGCACGTGTGCTTGGAGAGATTCAGCTCCTTGACTAAGCATACGGACAAAGAAGCTTTTCGTCGTGCGTTGCAGCACACCACGCGGGCGCTTTCTGGCCGCGCAGATTTAACAGTTTCTTTTGGAGATAAAAGTCGTGTAGAGGCAGATGAAATTACGCTGCCAGAACTTCCTGAAAAGCTCAGCAACAAACGTGCTGATATGTATCGTGCACAGGCAGATCGTCTTGCGTTTCTGCACCGTTATGTAGGGGACGGTGGTACAAAATCTTTTCTATGGTGGCTGGGGCATACGCATGAAACACCTGCCAGAGTAATTTCGATTCTTGAAACAGCCCGTACAGAGCATATGGGCAGACAGGAGTTTCAGGGCACAAAAGATTATCTAAAAACCATGGCGAGAGAAGAGGTGGCCTATTATAGCGGCCAGTACGCAGATGGTTTATTTACAAAGGCTTTTGCCTTGTCTCTCTCGCTTAGGCAGGCGATGGGGGAAAAGCTTCTCCCTACGCAGAAGTCCTTCCTTGCTGATAGTGAGCACCTCTTTGATAAGGATATTAAGAAGTGGCTCAAAAAAGCGCCTGAACTTTTAGCTGATCCAGAAAAACGCCAGCTGGCATATGCCCAGCTTTTAGAGCTTCTTAATATTCATATGGAGGAGCCCTCTAGCACTGATGATGGCACGAAAGATACCTCAGACATGATGCAAATGCCTTCTGATAAGGAGGAGGCACGTAGCGGTGAAGAGGAAATGGATGAGTCTAAGGGAGAAGATACCGCTTCTCTGACAGATAGTGTAGATTCTAAAAAACAGGATGAGCCTGAAGCAGTTTCAGGGCGACCTCAGCTTACAGGCGAAAATGTTGAGCGCTACAGTGTATTTACCAAACGCTATGACAAGGTTCTTGCGATTGAGGCTTTAGTAACTAAAGGCGAAATGGAGCTTATGTTAGAGCGCTACCATGCGATTTTAGATAATCATAAGCACTTAGTGCGTCGTTTGACTAATCAGCTTAAAAAGCACCTCTTAGCACCAGCTAAAATTGGTTGGGATTTTGATAAAGATCATGGTTATCTTGATGGACGTAAGCTTTCTAGCTTTATTGCTGGGGGGAGCGAGCATATGTTTCAGCGTCCACATATGGAGCCACATACCAATACATCAGTGACTTTATTGGTTGATAACTCAGGGTCTATGCGTGGACGTCCTATTGAGATGGCGGCCATTTCAGCAGATATTATTGCGACAACTCTGGAGCAGTGCGGTGTGAAGGTTGAAGTGCTTGGTTATACCACACAGGGCTGGAAAGGCGGGCAAAGTCGCCTCGATTGGGTATCTGATGGAAAACCTGATAACCCTGGCCGTTTAAATGATATTTTGCATGTGGTGTATAAAAAAGCCGATATGCCTGTGCGCCGCCATAGTGCAAGGTTTGCTGGCATGCTGGCCCATGATATTTTAAAAGAAAATATTGATGGCGAAGCTCTGCTTTGGGCGGCATCACGCCTTATGAAGCGCCCAGAAGAACGTAAAATTCTCATGGTGATTTCAGATGGAGCACCTGTGGATTACGCAACGGACCGTCATAATGGAACTGGATATTTGGATCGCCATTTAAATGAGGTGATTCATAGTATTGAGCATGGTGGACTTATTGAGCTTTGTGCGATTGGTATTGGCCACGATGTCGGCCGATACTATTCTAATGCAGTGATGATTTCTGACCCGGAATCTCTTGGGGAGACGCTTGTAGACCAAGTGGTGGAGCTATTTAAAAAATGAATAAATGTATTGGACTATTTGGTAGTTGTGGGGCAAGTCGGTGGCGCGAGCCATTTGTAAAGGTATATAAGGAAAAAAACGTTTCTTTTTATAACCCCTACAAAGAAGAGTGGAAGCCTGAGTATGTAACAGAAGAAGCGGAGCATCTGGCTTCTGATGCCATTATTTTATTCCCAATTACAAGAGAGAGCTATGCACTAGGTTCTCTTGCAGAAATTGGATTTGCTCTTTTAAATCTTCAAAAGAATCCTCAGAAACATCTTATTATTTTTATTGATGATAAATTGAGCGATGCCCTTTTAGAAAATGAAACTCTTGCTGGAGAATCTCTAAGAACAAGAGCTCTTGTGAAAGCACACCTTAAGCAGCAAATGTATTTGGAGTGTTTGCATCTTGTGGATTCATTAGAAGATATGCTTAGCCTAAGTTTAAAACTTTATAATACATAACAACAAAACCCTCTCTTGAGGGCTTTGTTTGGTAATAAAAGAAAGCGAGAGCTTAAGCGCTATGCCACGGCTAGCTGCTCATGCATGTGCTTTTGAACCTTTTGGAATGCACGTTGCTCAAGCTGGCGGACACGCTCACGCGAGATACCGAACTTTCCGCTCAGGTCTTCGAGTGTTGGTGTCACTTCAGACTCTGTGAGGCGACGAGAGATAAAGATCTCTTTCTCACGCTCATCTAGCACTTCCATCGCACCAAGGAGCATCTTACGGCGTCTCATAGATTCTTCACGGTCACCAAAAACTTCCTCTGCATTTGGACGCTTTTCTTCAAGCCAGTCGACCCATTCGCTACCGCTATCATCGTTTACAGTACCGTTCAGGCTTTGGTCATTGGCCATCATGCGTTGGTCCATTGCCACAACTTCATTCTCTTTTACGCCAAGTTCGTTTGCAATGAAGCTCACCATATCTTCTGATAGGTTTTCTGCTGTCGCTTCTTGCAGTCGGTTACGAAGCTTACGTACGTTAAAGAACAGTTTCTTTTGTGCTGCTGTGGTACCAATTTTTACAAGCGACCAGTTTTGGAGTACGTACTCCTGAATCGCTGCGCGAATCCACCACATTGCGTATGTAGAAAGTCTGAAACCTTTATCTGGATCAAAGCGAGCGACTGCTTGCATAAGTCCAATGTTTCCTTCTTGAATAACTTCTGTAATTGGAAGTCCATACCCTTTAAAGCCAATTGCAACTTTTACAACCAGACGAAGGTGTGCGTTGATAAGGCGTTCTGCCGATGCTCGGCTGCCTTCATCACGCCATTTTCTGGCAAGTGCTTGCTCTTCTTCAAATTCGAGAGTACCAAAATCTTGAATAGATTTTAGGTAATCTTGGAGTACACTTCTGCTGTCTTCAAAATTTACGGCCATCGGTTTATTTTCCCCCCGGTTTCCCTATTTAATCACCCTGCGCTTGTTTGTTGTGATTATTTTTATTCTGCGCCTTAAAAACTTATAGGGGGTCCAAAAAAGAAAATGACAAAAAATCTGACAAAAAACCTTGAATTCTTAAAAATCAAAGGGTTGCACTATTAATAATGCGTCTAATAAAGCTGAATAGTCCTCAGGGACTGGACTTTTTACAATTATTTTTTCCTGGCTGACAGGATGCGTTACGCCTAAATAGGCTGCATGAAGCATTTGATGGTCGAGGGACTTGACAAGATTTTTGACCTCTTCATGAGTACCTTTCAGGCTTTTAGCGCTACCATACACGGGATCCCCAACAATAGGGTGGCCAATATGGTGTGCATGTACGCGAATTTGGTGGGTTCTACCAGTATGGAGCTTAAATTTAAGCAGTGAGAATACGCCACACTCTGAAGTAGCAAGCTTGGTATAAGTACTAATGGCATTTTTACCGCCACGCTCTACCACGGCCATTTTTTTACGGTTTGTTGGGTGGCGGCCAATGAGCGTCTCGACTGTATCTGTTTTCTTTGTGACGTTGCCGTAGCATAGAGCTAGGTAATAGCGCTCAGTGGTTCTGTCAGCAAATTGTTTGCTAATGGTTTTATGAGCAATATCACTTTTAGCAATAACAAGCGTTCCGCTTGTGCCTTTATCAAGCCTGTGAACGATACCAGGACGTTCTACACCGCCAATGCCAGAAAGGTTAGTACAATGATGGAGAAGGGCGTTTACAAGGGTTCCGGATGGTTCTGAATCTGATGGGTGAACACTAATGCCTGCAGGTTTATTGAGCATCAGCATGTGTTCATCTTCATAGAGAATTTCTAGGGGAATATCTTCAGCAACAACATCTAAGGGCTTCGCTTCAGGAATAATAAGAATAAGCTTACCTTCTTCTTTAATCTTACTGGAAGGTTGGGTGAGGGCTGTACCATTAAAAGTAACTTGGCCATCTTTAATGAGTTTTTGCAGAAAACTACGGCTCATATCTGGGTGGGCTTCAGACAGAATTTTATCAAGCCTCTTACCAAGTAGGGCGCCTTCAACAGATATTGTGTGCTCATTTTTCATAGGGGCTATCATGCCCTTTTTTAAGGAAAATGTCATTTTTTGTTTTTTTTGTAATTTTAGGGGTTGCACGTGGGGGGGAAATTATGTATAAAAAGCGCTGTCCAAGTCCCCATCGTCTAGTCGGCCTAGGACGCCACCCTTTCACGGTGGAAACAGGGGTTCGAATCCCCTTGGGGATGCCATTTTATGAAAATGGAAACGTTTTTATAGAATAGCACGATTCGTAAAAAGCAGCCTGCGGGCTGCTTTTTTTATTGTGTCTCATTATGTGTCATGTTTTTCGGCTGTTTATGATTTTAGATATTTCTTTATTTTAACAATAGCTTAGTTTTAGAGAGCCTTACGTGTCAGGAGAAAAGATAAGGAGTATATTTTTTTGATTTTTTTTTCAAATGGTGCACCATAAAAGTACAGGTTAAAGAAAAATAGGTGTAAGGATAGTTATGAGGCTGTTGCTTTTAACGATGTGTTTTGCTGTATTGTGCTTAACGGCTCAAGCTGATGTTCGTCTTACCTTTGGGGTTTATGCCTCTGATAAGCCTTTAACAATGGTCAAAAAGTTTCGCCATACCCTCTCAGAAATTGAGAGGCATATGGAAGTGACACTTAATGAGCCTGTAAAAATTAAAATCCATGTTGCGAGAACTTATGAACAAGGAATTAGTGACCTTGTTGAAGGACACGTTGATTTTGCACGTTTTGGACCTGTAAGTTATGTAGAAGCAAAGAGCTTAAACCCTAAAATCGGGATTCTGGCCCTGGAAAGCATAAAAGGTGAGAAAACTTTTTATGGAATTCTTGCGACTCACATGAATAGCACCATTAATTCTGTGGATGACCTGAAAGGCAAAAAAGTTGCTTTTGGGAATAAGGGGTCAACCATTGGGCGTTATTTGGCTCAGCAATATCTGGCCGAGAATAAGATTTATGCTTATGATTTAGAGAATTTTGACTATTTAGATCGTCATGATGCGGTTGGTGAAGCTGTTGGTATTGGAACATTTGATGCAGGTTTTTTGAAGGAGGGCACTTTCAAGAAACAAATTGAAAGTGGTGTAGCCCTGCGAGAGGTTGCACGCTTCCCAAATGTAACGAAGCCTTGGCTTTATGCGGGAGGCATGTCGCCACATGTAGCAAGGGCACTTCGTTTAGCGCTTCTTGAAATGGATAATCCTAAAATTGTGGCAGATGGATCATTTATTGAAGGGAGTGATGATGATTTCAGTGAAATCAGAAAATCTATTCAAGGAAATAGGGTGTTTTTTAAGGGAGAGTAGGGTTAAGTCATGTTAAATCATCACTCGATGCGTAAAAAAACGTCTCTGTGGTTTCAGTTGATTCTCGTTGTTTGTACTGTTTCTGTACTTTCAATTTTTGTGTCGGCACGCCTCATTCAAACGTTTGAAAAAGAGTATCTCTTAAAGGAGATGGAAAAGAATATTGAAACACGCTTTGAGCTTTTAGCTTTTAGTGCTTCTGATGCATTAATTACAGAAGATATTTCTTTGTTGCGCACAATTACAGAACAAGTGGTTGAGAATGACCCCAATGTTATTGAAATTAAAATTACCAATGAAGAAGGTCAGCTTCTATTAAATGTGGAAGGGAAGAAGAGGGATATTAACTCTGAAATGCGCTCTTTTGCTTATCCTGCACGTTTTGAAGGGGAGCTTTTTGGTACTTTTTATATTTCCATTGATACTGCAGCACTTTATGCCTCTGTTGCAAGGCATAGCTTGTTTTTGACGGGGATTACAGTGGTCTTAATTTTGCTATTATCACTTTTATTTGCAGTATTTATCTTTTTTGCATTGATTAAGCCAATTCGCAGAATTAATGCATATTTAAAGAATATTTCCCAAGATGGGGAACAAAGGCTTAAGCTTTCTGGGTTTATCTCAGATGAATTACATAAACTAGGTCACTCTGCAGAAGTGCTACATGGTTACTTCATTCGAGAGAAAAAATATCTGAAAAAACTAAAAGAAGCGAAGCAGAAAGCAGAAGAAGCAAACCTTGCTAAGTCAGAGTTTCTTGCAAATATGAGTCATGAGCTTCGTACGCCTATGAACACGATTATGGGCATGTGTGAAATGTTAATGAGCTCTAATTTGGATGACAGTCAGCAGAAAAATGCAAAACATGTCTACAGTTCAAGTGAAAGCTTACTCTCTATTTTGAATGATATTTTAGACCTTTCTAAGATTGAAGCGAATGAAGTGAATGTGGAAATGGCGCCTGTGAATATACGTACACTGGTAGAGGATGTATTGCATGGATATTCAGTTAGCCCTGATAGGAATGACATTGAAATGATGTTTGACTGTGAGGAGAGTGTACCTGAACTGATTCAAAGTGACTCACGACGCATTCAGCAAATCTTAAGAAACCTACTTGGGAATGCGCTGAAATTTACTGAAAAGGGCGTTGTTAAAATTTTGGTGAGAACGGAAGAAAGAAACAGATCTCCATTTATTTGCTTTGAGGTGCAGGATACTGGAATTGGTATTCCAGAAGATAAGAAGACAGAGATTTTTGAGAAGTTCTCTCAGGTAGATGCTTCTGTAACCAGACGCTTTGGTGGTACGGGGCTTGGTCTTGCGATTACACAGCAACTTGTTCATCTTCTTAAAGGGGATATCGAGGTGGAAAGTACGCTTGGAGAAGGATCTGCTTTTACGGTTTGTTTGCCGCTTATTGCTGCACATGAGAATGATTTGAAAAACCTTGCGGAAATGGACCAGAAGAAGGGTGTTGAGAGCATTGTAATCCCTAAGGGTGTCAAAGCTCTTGTTGTAGATGATCAAGAGCTAAACTGCCATATTCTTACAAAAATGCTGGGGCATCTTGGGGTAGAGGATTGTGATATGGCGTATGATGGCCATGAGGCTCTGGAGAAGATTCAAGATAAAGATTATGACATTGTCTTTATGGATTGTCAGATGCCAAACCTAGACGGTTATGAAGCCACCAGGCAGATTCGTGAAAAAGAAGAGGGCGGCGCCTTCCGGCTTCCAATTGTAGCCGTAACAGCGAATGCTATGCTTGGAGATGAGGAAAAGTGCCTGAGAGCTGGTATGGACGGCTATTTAAGTAAGCCTATTCGTAAAGAATCTGTAGAACAGGCTCTTAAAGAAAGCATGATGAAAGCCTCAGAAGAAGAGGAATCTTAAAGGTTCACTTTATCAAGAGCGAAGAGCTCATTCATATGTGTACTGACATAGAGCCTTGAGCCATCTGGCGTATGTGCTGCGGCATTGGTAATGGCATCAGGCAGGTGTGTGATGGCATGGAACTCTAAGCTTTCTGGGTGCATATGGTGAAGTTTACCTGAGGCGTCTCCGTACACCACGTAGCCATCAATGAGACGAGGGGATGAGAAAACGCGTGCATTATGATTATGTTTCAAAATAACCTCAAAAGTATCCAGATCAATCACATGCATGTGTTTATCACCTGAGCCCACAAACAGTTTACCATGAGTGAGAAGAGGGGTGCTGTAGCAAATATCATCAGTTTGAATGGCGGCAAGCCTTTCGCCTGTTTTGCTATTGAGAATATAGATGTTGCCATCAAATGAAGTTGCAGCAACGATCTGACGGTCAATATCAATGGCTGGTGGGTACTTTATTGAACGCTCTGTCTGGTGTTGCCAAACAAGGGAGCCGTTTCTAGCATTGTAGGCCGAAACATCATGGTTGGCGTTTCCAAAAATAACGGTGTCATGGACAGAGTCATATACGGCAGAGCCATGTTGGTATTTCTTTTGTGGTGTTTCCCACAGTCTGTTGCCGTTATCAAGGTTAAAGGCGGCATTGCTACCTTTCGCACGGCTACGCTCATATTCTAGTCCAAGATAAAGAGCGTTATATTTCGGCACAATAAGAGGAGATGAGCCGATCCATTCACAGGCTGGGTTATGCCAGATTTGCTGTCCTGTTTTTGCATCGAGACAATACACATTCCCGTTGTACGCGCCAAAGTATAGTTTGCCATTATGAATGGCAGGAGAAGACCATATGCCTTTATGTTTTGCGCTATTTTTTGTATCAAACGCCCAAATGCGCTCACCAGTTTCACCATTGATTGCATGCATAAGGCCATCATCCGTACCCATGTAAACTGTGCCTTCATGATAGAGCGGCGTTGATTTGGGAACAATATGGAATGGGAACGCGCCTTTTTGATAAAAGCGCCAGTTGATGCCGTATCCGCGTTTCATGCCTGGCTGTTTTTTAGGGTGAGGCAGATTAAAATCTTGTGCTGTGAAAAGGCTGTGAAGCTGAATGTTATGGTCGCTTTGCCAGTTTTGACCTGCTATGTTTTCAAAATTTATGACGGTAAAAACATCTGTAAAGGTGATATTTTCTTGGAGGAGGGCAAGTCTACATTTTTCAAGGCTCGTGCCGCTGTTAATCAAGTCATCAACCAGAACCGTTCTGACGCCTTGTTTCAAATCACCTTCAATACGTTTACCAAGTCCCGTAGTTTTGCGTTGTTTACGAATGATGAATCCAGAAACATTCTTGCCGCGTTTATGCCCATCCATAACAAGGGCGGTGATAAGAGGAATAGCTGCAACCTCCATACCACCGACCTGTACAGGCTCATTATCACTGTAATGGGCCCAGAAGGCCTCTGTAACTACATTTAGCCACTCAGGTGAAAGAAAGAGAGGACGTAGGTCTATCAGCCAGTTTAAACCTTCTCCTGTTGAAGAGGTCATAGGTTTATCTTTTGCATCATGGACGCATTGAGTTTGAATGTAGTTTTTTAGATCGTTCAGCATGGGGAATATGATCTGCTTTTCATGGCAGAATGGCAATAAAAAACCTCCCAAAGGGAGGTGTTTTATTTGGAGCGGGAAAAGGGATTCGAACCCTCGACCCCAACCATGGCAAGGTTGTGCTCTACCACTGAGCTATTCCCGCTCGGACAGGAATGTTTTTACTCCAACTTGAGAGACGATGCAAGAGGTTTTTTACGAAAAAGTTGAAAAGTTATGTTACCGTTCTTATCTAAGAGCAAACAGGAGTAATGTGTATGCAAACCAAAGACCGAATTTTTAAAGATTGGACAGAGCTGAAGGCCAAATTAGATGCTGAAAAAGCTACTGGAAAAAAAGTGGTTTTTACAAATGGATGCTTTGATATTCTGCACCGCGGTCATGTAACATATCTGGATGAAAGTCACTCTCTTGGTGATGTGCAGGTGGTTGCCATTAATGCTGATAATTCTCCTTTCTTCCAAACAAAAGGTCCTGAGCGTCCGTACGTGAGTGAGATGGACCGCGCCTTTATGTTGGCAGGCCTTAGAAGTGTAGATTACGTAACATTCTTTAGTGAAGAGACACCGATTGATGTGGTGAACGCGCTTATGCCTGACGTGATTACCAAGGCGAGTGACTATACAATTGATACCATTGTTGGCGCGAAAGAAGTTATGGAAAACGGTGGCTCTGCGCATGCAATTCCATTGGTTGATGGATTCTCAACAACCAACCTTGTTGAAAAGATTAAAATGGGAGCCTAAACCTTGCCTCAGATCAGAGATTTTAACCTTTATAACCGTAAACGCCATGCCCCTGGTACATCACCAGGTGTGCTTATGGATAAAACAGCTTCAGCAGAACCTCTGCATGTTGATATGTATATTTACGACGAAGCAAGTTTGCAGCATGTTTTAAATCCTGAAGATAAAGAGATTAAAGCTGCTCTTGAGAATAAAAAGAAGGTGTGGCTCAATGTTGTTGGGTCATCTGATCTTGAACGCATACAGCAAATTGCAGATCATGCAAATATTCACCCTTTGGGTCTTGAAGATATTGTAAATAAAGGGCAACGCCCTAAAATTGAAGAGTTTGGTGATCACCTTATCTTTTATTTACGCATTCCACACAAAGGGGAAAATTCTATTAATTTAGAGCAGATATCTTTGTATTATCAAAAAGGACTACTCATTACTTTCCAAGAAATGCCAGAAGATGTTTTTGGTATGATTCGCAAACGTCTTGAAAATCAAAGCGGTCGCCTGCGTACAAGGGGCTCTGATTACCTGCTTTATGCTTTAATTGATGCCATTGTTGATAGCTATTTTCCGCTATTTGATGATGTAAGTGATGATATGGATGAGCTAGAAGATTTAGTGCTAAAAGACCCTAATGAAGCTTTACTTAAACAAGTGCATCGTACAAAGCGAGAGCTTCTTACGTTAAGGCGCGTGATTGCGCCTCAAAGAGATGCGGTTAATTCTGCAATTCGTGATCATGCGAGCTTTTTTAATAAAGAAACAGTTGTTTACCTGAGAGACTGTAGTGATCACCTGATCCGTTTACATGATATTCTTGAGAGTTTGCGAGAGCGTTCAGGTGCGCTCATTGATATGTATATGAATGTCGTGTCTCACCGTATGAATGAGATTATGAAGCTCTTAACTCTTGTGGCTACAATTTTTATGCCGCTTGGATTTCTTGCAGGTATTTACGGTATGAATTTTGACCAAGCCAGCCCCTATAACTTGCCAGAGCTAAGTTATAGGTATGGATACCCAATTTTAATTGGAGTTATGTTGACCATTGGGTTTGGTTTATTGGGCTATTTCTACCGAAAGGGCTGGTTAAAATCTACACGCTTGAGTGCAGACGACTAGCCTTTAATAAATATAGCGTAAATCAGCATTTCAACCAGAAGGGCTGCGCAAAAACCAACACGCATCATCATGAGCTTGTTGCCTTTTTCTGAATCCTGAGACCCCATAGTGCCAACACCTAGAAGTAGGGTTGCTAGAGCACAGCAGAAGGTTACAATCATTACGTAAGCAAAAGGATGCATGTCAATATTACTTTTTTTTGTTACAGTTTATGTTATACACCATAGCGAATTTATAAATTGATGCCAAGGAGTGTAGATATGGCCGAAGTAATTTTCAAAACCCCTGAAGGTGATGAAAAAGTAGATCTTAAACCAGGAGAGCGCCTGTTAAAAGGTGCGTACACGCTTGAAATGGACGTGCGTTATGGGTTTGGAGACTGCGGCGGTAACTGTGTATGCTGCACATGTCACGTTTATGTGGAAGAGGGCGCTGAAGGTTTTGAAGA
This sequence comes from Pseudomonadota bacterium, assembly GCA_036141575.1. NCBI lineage: Bacteria > Pseudomonadati > Pseudomonadota > Pseudomonadota bacterium. The sequence goes on from JAYZXF010000001.1 coordinate 190,328, forward strand.
GCCTACTGCTGAAGAAGAAGATATGCTTGATACAGCATTTAATCTTGAAGATAACTCAAGATTGGCATGCCAGTTGAAAGTATCGACGGATGCAGAAAAAATAGTGGTACGACTCCCAGAAAGTTAAGACGTGAATTTTAGCAGGCACCAAGACAAAACTTTAAAAGATATCTTGAAGAAAGGCTCAAAGAGCCGCCTGTTTGATAGACTTGGAATTGGCCAGCTTTACCTTGAGGCTGATGAAGATATTCTCTGGCAAATTTTCTCATCAGAAGTTCCTATTTTTGAACCGCGTATTTATGTGGATTACTGCGCCCAGCTTTCTGATTGGACACCTGATTATGAATCTGTTTTCGCGATGCGTAACAGCATTAATGAAGATCGTGTTCAATACCTCGCTAAGTTCCAAAACGGCGTGGTACCGTATTCTAAAAAGCAATTTAAGCTCATTCAGCAAGCCTTCTTAAAAAATGTTCAAGCCATTCAAAAACAACACAATTTGAAAGGGAAAGCCTTTCATGTGTTTGACTATGAAAAAGTAGAGTCGCGCTACGGATTAAAGATTTCAAACCTAAGCTCGCTGCTGCACTCTTCTCTTTCTTCAAGGCTAAACCGAAAAATTGCACCATCATTCTCATCAATTGAGCAGGTGGGGAAAAGCCATTATCAAAAACTTCACGCCTTTTTAGATCAGATTGAACTGGTAAAAGATGATGTTGAGCTTTTAATTGTATCACCGCGTACGCTCAGTGATCTCGCCATGCTTCTCAGTCAACGTTTGAGCAGGTCTGTGACGATTCGTGACTTGTGTCCAAATGTTAAGGTGATCTGTTACTGCTATGATGAAAGCCTGCCGTACCGTAAAGTTCTTGCTGAATTCTTTGAAGGGCAAGAAGTGATCCGCATCTCTATGTTTGTACATGAAACGGGTATGATTGAAGCACCTGAATCTCTGGGTAATGGGGATGAACTTCACCTTTCAGATGAGGTAGGCTATCACTACTCGTTCATTCGTGAGGATGCGCTGAAAAACTCAAGTAGCCCTATGAGGCGTGCTGAAATTTTACGCTATGATGAGTTGATTGAGGGCGTAAGCTACTTGACACTTCTGAACTCTATTTCTGGTGCTGTGCAGTATAACTCACTGCAGGTTCTTACATTTAAAGATGAGCATAAAGCATTGTTTGAGCCTAAGCGCACAACAGGAATTTTGGACCCTAAAGTCCCGTTCTTAACTGAAGATATTACGAATCAAGCCATGCATAAGCTGAACCAGTCACTCGATAACTATGGTTTTTATGTGCGTGAGTATATGGTTGGATTTAATGTTCTGACACGTCAAGTAGAGTGGGCGCTTGAGCTGAATAGATCGCTAGATAATATTCCCAAAGATGCCTTAGAGCATATCTCATATCTTTTGCATACTGAGATTGCTTTCTTGAGTGAGGAGTATAAGCTTTATTATAAAGATCACTTTGTAAAGCAGCCGCTTATGGCCTTTATTCCGCTCGGAACCTTCTCATCACTGCCTGAGCGATTTACGTTTAGTCATCTAGATAGTACAGAGAAGAATGTCATGATTAAAGCTGTGTTAGATCTCGCTTGGCAAAAACAGCTTATTGATTGTAAAGCTCTTTAAAAAAAAGCCCCGCAGCTGCGGGGCTAAATGTATATTCTTAGAGGTCTAGCTCAGCTTTTGTATTTGAGCCTTCTTCTTTAATAAAGTTAAGGCGCTCTTCTGGAGATTTACCCATCAGGCGTTTCACTGTGAGGGCGCTATCAGCCAGAGAGTCAATTGACACTTGTAGTAGGCGACGGTTGGTTTTATCCATTGTCGTCACTTTCAGTTGAGAGGCTGGCATTTCACCAAGACCCTTAAAGCGGTTTACTTCCACATTCTTTTTACCTTTAAAGGTTGTTTGCATGTGGCGCTCACGCTCAGCATCATCTAGGGCAAATACAGATGTCCCGCCGTAGCTCATCTTATAGAGAGGAGGGAGGGCAAGGTATAGGTTGCCGTTCAGAATCAGGTCTGGCATTTCTTGGTAGAAGAATGTCATAAGTAGCGTTGCAATGTGTGCGCCATCGACATCGGCATCGGTCATGATAATCACACGATCATAACGCAGGTGCTTCAAGTTAAAATCTTTACCTGTGCCACAGCCTAGTGCTTGTGTGAGGTCACGTACTTCACTGTTGGCCATAATCTTGTCGCGTGTTGCGCTGGCAACGTTCAAAATCTTACCACGGATCGGAAGGATTGCTTGTGTGTGGCGGTCACGTGCTTGCTTAGCTGTACCACCGGCACTGTCCCCCTCTACAATGAAGATTTCTGTATCAATGTTAGAGTTTGATGAACAGTCAGATAGCTTACCAGGCAGGCGCACTTTGCGGCTTACCGCAGTTTTACGCTTAACTTCTTGTTCTTTCTTGCGGCGCAGGCGCTCTTCAGCGCGCTCAAGAATGCGCTCTAGTAGAGAGTCAGCGCTTGTAAGGTCTCCGCTGAGCCATAGGTCAACTTGGTCTTTAAGAGCATTCTCAACCATGCGTGACGCAGATGGCGTTGTGAGCTTATCCTTAGTTTGACCTTGGAATTGAATATCAGGGATAAACACGCTGAGAAGAATCTGTGAACCAGACATAATATCGTCAGCGGTGATCTTATCACCTTTTTTGCTACGCAGTTCAGCGTAAGCACGAATCGATTTTGTAAGGGCTGCACGCATACCTGTTTCGTGCGTACCACCTTGCCCTGTTGGAATGGTGTTGGCGTAAGATGTCAGAGACGTCTCGCTGTTTAGTGGCCAAGCCATCGCCCATTCTACACGGCCAATTTCTTTTCCGTCTTCTTGAATGGCAATTGTGCCCGCAAATGGTGTTTCTGTGTAGCATGGCTTTTCAGCAATTTGCTCGCTGAGGAAGTCTGCAAGACCATTCGGGTAGTGGAATTTTTCTTCCTGCTTCTCTTCACCTGTCGCATCGCACCAGATGATGGTCACTGTACGTGTTAGGAAGGCTTTTGCGCGCACCATACGACGGATACGCTTGGCGCTAAAGTCTTCATGGCCAAAAATTTCTGTATCTGGAATAAAGGCAACTTGCGTTCCTTTACGGTTACGAATCTCACCAGCGTGCTCAAGTGGGCCTTGCGGAAGACCGCGACTGAAGCTTTGCTTGTAGAGCTGGCCATCACGAGCAACTTCTACTTCTACAAGAGAAGAGAGGGCGTTGACCACACTAATACCTACACCGTGCAAGCCACCAGAGGTACTGTACGCTTTGTTAGAGAACTTACCACCAGAGTGAAGCGTTGTAAGAATCACTTCTAGGGCTGATTTGTTTTTGTACTTCGGGTGTGGGTCTGTTGGAATACCACGACCGTTATCACGAATGATCAGTTTATTATCTTTTTCAAGAGTCACCCAAATTTTATCAGCATAACCAGCAACGGCTTCATCGACACTGTTATCTAGTACCTCAGCAATAAGGTGGTGCATCGCGTTAACATCGCTACCACCAATGTACATCCCTGGGCGTTTTCGAACGGGTTCGAGGCCTTCAAGGACTTCAATATCAGCTGCTGTATAGTTTTGTGTCTCTGTCATTGCTGCATCTGCCATTATTTGCGATCCACTCGTTGTGGTTTAAGGTTTTCATCAATTGCAACGTACGTTCCGCTGGCTGTTGCCGCAAGAATCTCTTCGTTATCATCAAAAATATTTGTACGCCAGATCTCCATAGTTACTTCCATAGAGGTACGGCCAACACTTGTCACTTTACCGTAGATGGTTACGCTGTCACTTGGCATGATCGGCTTTTTGAAAAGAACTTCGTTCATTTTCAGAAGAGCAACCTTACTGCTTGAGCGGCTGATGGCAACGACTGCACCAGCTTGGTCAATCCAAGAGAGGAGCTGTCCGCCAAAAAGCGTACCGTTATAGTTAAGCTCGTCAGGCATAACGAACTGTTTTAGGACTAAGTTGTCGGGGTGTTTAAGTGTTTCCATGCCAAAGAATATACGAGGAATTATAAGCCTTTGCAAGTAGAAAAGCCCCGTAAATTGGGGCTTTTCAAAGTTTTTTCGATCTTCTTAAATGTGGCCTTCTTCTTGGAAGAGGGTTAGAGTTTCAGGCAGCCATGGAGCAAATTTGTCCGGCTCTGCCAGAATTTCTTCAATTGTGAAGAAACCGACAGCGGTATTTTCTTCTTCCCTGTCAAAAGAAACATCTGCCAGGCGACAGGTTTTTTCATTCACCCACACGCGCCACAAATGGTGCATGTTGGTTTGGAATTCGGCAGCGTCGTCGTGGAGGCCAAAGAGGCTGTTGGGCTCTTGGTTGATGCGCACATGGGTGACATCTTTCATTTTGAGTTGCGCGGCCTTTTTTGCAAAAGCTTCTCCAAGCTCTTCTTTGTTTTCACGGAAGAGGGCATCAGCGGGAGAGGGTTCACCTCCTACGCGCCAATAACCGCCGGGAACGCCCCATAGACCGCCATGTAGTGCCATTGTATCAGCACGTTTAACCAGCATGATGCGGCCGGCTTTTTTCTTCTTGAGTCGAAGAAACGTTAGAATGGTACCAAGCAATCCTTGCTTTTGGGGGATGACAGGCAGCAGACCTGTACCTACCGTTGCGTAAGGGAACTCGCATGCAAAAGCCATATTAAGGCTCCTTATATCTTGAGAAACGGAAAAGTGAGAAGATAAGACTTCAGCCTTCATATGGGAAAATAGGAATGTTTTTCAAGAGTTGTATACGTATTTTGTGGTGTTTTATTATGGGGTATGCTAAAGACGAGGTATTATATATCTGATGAAACGTTTAACTGGAGAATCAAGCATGAAAGCTTATATCCCAAATGCTCTGTCTTTGTTCAGAATGTTTGCCTGGATTCCGATTATTGCCATACTGCTGGCAGGTTATCCTCTCTGGGCGCTAGTATGTTATGCCTGTGCCGCTATTACTGACTGGCTTGATGGCTATCTTGCACGCTTATGGAATGTCCAAAGTGAGTTTGGCCAAAAGGTTGATCAAGAAGCTGATAAGGTGCTTGTGTTAGCCCTTCTTATTTTTGCAAGCCTTTATACTGGCTACTATGGCGAAAGTCTGGTTGTGAGTTTTGGAATTGCTATTGTAACCACAATCTTTTTTGCAAGAGACTATCTTGTGAATTCGATGCGTGCTTGGCTCCGCTCTAAAGGGCTTCCTGCTTTAAATTCCACAGATATTGCTAAAAGGAAAACGGGCGTACAGATGTTCGCTTTAGGTTTCTGGCTGATGTCTTTGACGTGGGGGGGCGTTATGGTGCTCTTTTGGCTCTTAACTACTGTTGCCTTGGTTATGACGCTCTATACTCTTTGGGATTACCATTTGCAATATCGTAATGCACGTGCTGCATATGAAGCCAAATAAATCGATTGAAAGAAAGCCCCGCAACTGCGGGGCTTTTTTGTTATCTTGAGTAATACATTTGGAACTCAATTGGGTGAGGGGTGTGCTCTAGGGCTTCAACCTCAGCCATCTTGATATCAATGTAATGGTCAATCAGGTCATCATCAAATACGCCGTGCTCTTTTAGGAAGGCACGATCTTTATTCAATGCTTCAAGCGCTTCTCTTAGAGAGCCGCAAACCTGTGGGATACGTTTTGCTTTTGCTGGAGAGAGTTCATATAGGTCTTCCTCTCTAGCGTCGCCCGGGTGAATTTTATTCTTAATGCCGTCTAAGCCAGCCATAAGCATAGCTGCAAAGCAAAGGTACGGATTTGCCATTGGGTCTGGGAAGCGTGTTTCAATACGTTTCGCTTTTGCCGTGTTTGCTGCTGGGATACGAATAGACGCGCTACGGTTACGAGCAGCGTAAGCAAGCATAACAGGGGCTTCATATCCTGGAATAAGGCGCTTGTAACTGTTTGTTGCTGGGTTACTAAATGCATTGAGTGCGCGGGCATGCTTAATAATACCGCCAATATAGTATAGAGCCATCTCGCTGAGGTCGTCATAATCTTTACCTGCAAAGAGAGGAGACGTGCCTGTCCATAGAGACTGGTGCACATGCATACCGCTTCCATTATCTCCTGAGAGAGGCTTTGGCATAAACGTCGCTGTGAGGCCGTAAACGCCCGCCACTTGGTGAATCGCTGCTTTAAAGGTTTGCACATGGTCAGCAACCTTTTTAAGCGTTGCGCCTTCCATACCCACTTCACACTGTCCGCCTGATGCGACTTCAGCATGATGGAGTGTTGGGCTTAGGCCGCAAGCTTTTAGCTTCATAACCATTTCACTACGTACGTTTTGGAGTTTATCTTCTGGCCCTGCAATAAAGTAAGCGCCTTTGATATCAGGGGCGTGGCCACTAGATGGGGCTGCACGCTCTTCAGCTGAGCTCCAATGGCCTTTATCTGATTTAATCTCATAGAATGTATGTTCAGGTTTTGTGCTGTAGCGTGTTTCATTAAAGAGGAAGAACTCTAGCTCTGGACCAAAGAGCGCTTTTTCAGCGATACCAGATTTTGTGAGAGCTTCTTCAGCGCGCTCTGCAATACCACGTGGGCAGCGGTTGTAAGCTTCTTCAGTGGTCGGGTCATAAACATTACAGGCAATGATAGCTGTTTTATGAGCTGTAAAAGGTGAAATGTAGAGTGTTGTTACATCTGGCATAAGAACCATGTCACTCTTATTAATGGTACACCAGCCTTCTAAAGAGGATCCATCAAAGCCAACACCTTCTGTAAAGGTTTTCTCTGATACATTGTCCATATGGTATGTGATATGTCGGGAAATACCGTGTAGGTCAGTAAACTGGAAATCAACGAACTGAATGCTGTTTTCTTTAAGATGGTTAATTACGTCAGTAATTGTTTTCATTTATATGCTCTTATTTTTTGCTCTGTATGGCCTATGGCAACTAGCATAAATTTTTGAAAGGCTTTTTAAAAGCATAAATGTCAGTGAGATGTGTAGATATGAATTGTAGGGATCCCCATAAAAGAATTATGGGCGAGAGAAACTGTTCTGGTTTCTAGCGCTAAACTGCCAAAATGCTAAAAATAAGGAGTATGCCATGAGTCATAACCATGCAATTCAAACAGATAACAATGATGACTACACATACCGACGTCTGATGCAGGAGCATCGTAATCTGGATGAGAAAATTGAGTACATGAGGCATATTCCATCGACGGATACGAGTGAGCTAAAGCATCTTAAAATTATGAAGCTAAGGCTGGCAGACCAGATGGAACATCGACTTAAAGAGCTAGAAAACTAACCTTAAAGTAATAAATACCCGAAAAAGGCCGTGTACAGCGGCCTTTTTTATGGCATATTGGCATTCATCAAAAAGGGAGAGAGCCTATGTCAGAGCGTACGTTAACCATTACGGGTGGTCAGCCAATTAAAGGTGAGCTGACATGTTTTGGTGCCAAGAACTTTGCAACAAAAGCAATGGTTGCAACAACGCTTGGTGATTCTCCAAGCACGCTCACAAATGTGCCGCCAATTGGTGATGTAGATATTACGCGCGCACTTCTTGTTGGGGCAGGGGTCAACTGCTCTGAACACGCAGAAACAATGACATTTGATCCATCAGGCATGACGTCTTCTACGCTGACAATGCCGGATTCTCGTAACAACCGTATTCCAATCCTTCTCTTGCCAACGCTACTGCACCGTTTTGGTGAAGCACATATTCCAGCACTAGGTGGCTGTAAAATTGGTAACCGTAATGTGGATTATCACCTAGAATCAGCACGTAAGTTTGGTGCTAAAGTGTGGCAGGATGAAGAAGGCTACCACGCAAAAGCAGATGGCCGCCTAAAGGGAGCTCATATTAAACTGCCTTACCCAAGTGTTGGGGCGACTGAAACAACGCTTTTCCTAAGTGTACTTGCTGAAGGGACAAGTGTGATCTCTAACGCAGCAATTGAGCCAGAGATTGTAGAACTTGTGACAATGCTTCGTGCAATGGGTGCGATTATCTTCATGGAAGAAGGCCGTGAAATTCGGGTGGAAGGTGTAGAGAAGCTTTCTGGCACGCATATGCCAATTTTAGGTGACCGTATTGAGGTCGGCTCATGGGCAGCGCTTGCTTGTGCGGCTGATGGTGAGATTACCGTACATGGTATTCGTGCCAACACAATGAGCAACTTCTTGTCTTACTTTAGACAAGTAGGTGGTGGTTTTGATCTGATTGGCCCAGATTCAATTCGTTTTTACAGAGAGCGCCCGCTTACATCTATTACGCTTGAAACAGATGTGTTCCCTGGATTCTCAACTGACTGGCAGCAGCCATTTGCTGTCATGCTGACACAAGCTGAAGGGATTAGCGTGATTCATGAAACGGTTTATGAGAGCCGCTTTGGTTATACTGAAGCTCTCAAAGGGCTTGGTGCCGATGTGCAGCTGACAACACACTGCCTTGGTAAGCCTTGCCGTTTTGAAAATCATGATTACCCGCACAGCGCCCTGATTAAAGGTAAGGTCAACCTAAAAGCAACATCTGACCTTCTGGAAATTCCAGATTTGCGTGCTGGTCTTGCATATGTCATTGCTGCTGCAGTGGCAGAAGGCGATACAACGCTTACAAACATTGATATGCTAGAGCGCGGTTACGGCCCTGTACGTGAGCGCCTTGAAGCGATTGGTGTAAAAGCTGTTGAATCCACTCAAATGAAAAAGAGTGCGTAAGGTGCAGCTTAAAGCGTTAAAAGACCACGATATAGACTCTATTTGTACGTGTATTAAACATTATGGTAATCCGTCAGATCCAAAAATTTACTCTATAGGCGCTAACCAGTTTCTTAACAGAAAAGAATACCTTGCTCATATTGAGTCCTTAATCTGTAGAGAGTCTCAAACATGTTTTGTTCATTCTTTTTTTATTGAAGGGCTAAAATGTGGTGCTCAAGGGTTGTATTTGGCTGGTGCCACATCTTTATTGTGCGGGATTGAGGCTTTAATTAGAGTTGTTTTAAATGGTGCCCCAGAAAATATTGATCCCCTTCACGCATTTCATAGAGGTGCCCTGATTTCTTATCGTGCTTTGAAAAGGCTTAGGAATCATTATGGCGTTAATCTATCGTGCTTTGAATGGGAAGGTGAAAGCTTTGCTTCTAAAGATAAAGTTCCTCAAGATTTTGAGCTTTTGAGAATCAGGGATCAAATTTTACATGGCAATCTCTCTTCTATGTCGGAAGAGTTTGAAGCGGTTAAAACGCATTATTTTATTAATAAAGATGACGTTGAAGCGCTGTATTACCAGCTTATACGTATTGGAATTAAAGTACTTCTTGAATTGGGAAATGTATTAAAAAACCATCAAAATCAGAAGTTTTTGTCGGGCGGTTGAGAGTATTCTAATTCAAAAACTGTTGCATTCTTGTATAGGCAGGACTGTCTGATTTGTTAAGCCCGTTAATAAAGCCTACAAAAATGTCGCTTCCATCTGGCAGCATTTCTGGCTTAGGTAGAGTTGTAACGCCCATGTTTCCACCATCTTGCATCATAAGAATAGGGCGGTCTACGCGGCTGCTGAGCTTGCGTGCATCACGGCTGACTTGAATGGTTTTCTTCACAAATGATGGGAGGCGTGAAGGAACTGTCCAGCTCAGAAGGTGTGCTTCGGAGATGAGATCATGCCTTGCAAAAACTTTGGTCCAGAAGGTATGCCCAACTGACGGCCACTCTTTCATAAAGATCAAATTAAAGTGCGGCGTATAGATTGGGGCATGCAAATTGATATTGATGATGATAAGCGTTGGCGCATCAGCCTTTTGAGCAGGAACGAACGTGTAACCTACACCGTCCATGTCACCAAAAAAAGTGTTATTTTTCAATACGTCAGTGCTAACTTTAGCAAGTGAACTATAGAAATCTCTGCGATGCATTTTTAACGCTTTGTTTTATTTTTATTTTTCCTATTTTAGCCGATTTTTGGGCTTTGTACGAGCAAAAAGTACTGTTTACGAAGGAAGGCTTTGTAAACAAAAAGAAATACCTGTCAGGCAAATGTTGACAATGCTTGTACCTGCTACCATAATATATGTAGAGCTAAGTAGGCTCGATGGGGAAAAGAGAAGTCAGGAAGACGAATATGCTTGATATAACACAGAACGCAAGTGTTGCAAGCGCACAAGCAAGCAACACAAGACAGCAGCAGGCTAATCAGCCTGTTGAAAACGCATCCGCAAAGAATGGGTTTACACTCAGGACTATCCCAAGTGATAGTGGAAGTGTATTGACGAATATTGCTAAATCTCGCCGTTTGTCCCCAACGGAAAAATCAGGTCTTATTCGCCAGCTTGCTACATTTGATACAGTCAAAGCTGAAGGTATTGTACGTAAGAACGTTCTTTCTAACGTGCAACAAGTTGCCAGCTTTATGGAGCAAACATCAAAAGTTTCTTACAAACCGACACCAATTGATCAAGCTGTTAAGCAGTTTGAACGTGCACAGCAGGCCGCGCAACAGCAGCCACAACAAACAAGAACTGTGGAGCGTGTCGAGCAGAATATTGAAAACATTGTACAGCAAAGCCGTGGGGTAAGCGTACAAGAGGCGATTCAGACACAAACAAGACAGAATGCAAATGTACGTGATTCTGTTGAAGTAAATGTGAATCGTCAGCAAAACGTTCCAGAAATTCCAAGTCAAGGACGTGCTGAAGCACAACCTGTAGAACTAAATCTTCCGGGGCAGGCGTCAGAAGTGTCATTGGCACTACCGGGCTCTGCGAGCAGTGAAGAAATTCCTCTACCAGGCCAGGCTGATATTGAAGCTCTTGAGTTTGCGCTGCCAGGTGGCGGTGAAACAGCTGAAGTGGATCTGCCAGGTCAAGGTGCTGCTGAGGATATTCCAGTTCAAGCTGCACCGGGCCTTGCTGCTGAAGAGATTCCTGTAGAGGAGATTCCTGTGGAAGAGGTGGCTGCGGCAGTTGAAGTTGATCTGCCGGGAGCTGACGATGCTTCAGAACTTTCGGAGGGCGCTGTAGAAGCGGCGCGCGTACAAACTTTCGTATAGAGGTGTAACGCATCTTAAAGAGAGCCTTTTTGGCTCTCTTTTTTATGGAAAATATGTTTTAATAGGCGGATAAAAATAATAACAGTCAAAGGCCTCAGCATTTTGAAGAAAAAGATTGTCCTTGCCAGCGACCACGCTGCCTCTGATTTTATTCAGGATATTTCTGCGCACCTAAAAGCTTCTGGTTATGAAACAGAAGTGATTGTAGGGGAGAGCGCATTTAGTTATTCAGAAGCGGCTGATAAGGTAGTTGAGCGTGTTTTAGCAGATGAAAATGTACTCGGTGTGGCATGTTGCGGCACTGGTGTTGGTATTAGCATGCGCGTGAATCGTCATAAAGGCATTCGCGGTACACTGATTCATGATGCCTTTACAGCTGAGATGGCCGCACTTCATAGCAATGCCAATGTGGTGTGCATGGGATCACGTGTCATTACATCTACAAAAGCTTGCGCGCTGTTAGATATTGTTTTAAATACGCCGTTTGAGGGAGGAAGACATATTCCGCGCCTTGAACAACTTGATGCACCAACAGGGGAGAAATAGGTATGAGTCTATATACAAGCCCACTTAGTAAAGTGGACCCAGATGTCTTTAGCGCAATTGAAGATGAGTATGAGCGCCAACACTCGCAAATCGAGTTGATTGCCTCAGAAAACATGACATCCCTTGCTGTAATGCAGGCACAAGGTGGCGTGATGACGAATAAATACGCCGAAGGCTACCCAGATAAGCGTTACTACGGTGGCTGTGAATATGTGGACGTTGCTGAAAAGCTGGCAATTGAGCGTATTACGGAGCTGTTTGGTTGTAAGTACGCCAATGTGCAACCACACAGCGGCTCTCAAGCCAACCAAGCGGTATTTAGTGCTGTGATGAAACCGGGAGATTGCTTCCTTGGAATGCGTCTGGACCATGGTGGCCACCTGACGCACGGCTCAAAAGTGAACCAGTCGGGTAAATGGTTTGATGCCCATAGCTACGGCCTTGGTGACGATGAGCTTATTGATTACGACGCGCTGGAAAAAATGGCGCTTGAGCACAAGCCAAAAGTGATTATTGCTGGCGGAAGTGCTTATTCTCGTACAATTGACTTTAAGCGCTTCCGTGAAGTGTGTGACAAGGTTGGGGCTGTTCTTATGGTGGATATGGCACACTTTGCTGGCCTTGTTGCTGCAGGTGAGCACCCAAGCCCGTTCCCATACGCAGATGTTGTAACGTCAACAACGCATAAAACATTACGCGGTCCACGTGGCGGTATTGTGCTGACAAATGACGAAGAGCTTGCCAAAAAGATTAACAGTGCAGTATTCCCGGGTCTTCAAGGTGGTCCACTTATGCATGTCATCTCTGCAAAGGCTGTTGCATTTAAAGAGGCGTTGGAGCCTTCATTTAAAGCGTACGGTAAGCAGGTTGTTGCAAATGCAAAGGCCATGGCAGAAGTTCTTGAAAAAGAAGGGCTTCGTATTGTAACTGGCGGTACAGATACGCATCTTATTCTTGTTGATTTACGCCCAATGGGTGTAACAGGGAAGGCGGCTGAAGCGGCGCTTGAGCGTGCAGGCCTGACGTGTAACAAGAACTCAATTCCATTTGATACAGAAAGCCCGTTTGTGACAAGCGGTATTCGTCTTGGCTCTCCAGCCGGCACAACGCGCGGCTTTAAGGAAAAAGAGTTTGAAATGATTGGCCACTGGATTGGTGATGTGCTTAGGGGATTAAAGCAACACGAGGATGGTGATAAAGAGCTTGAAAACCGTATACGTTTTGAGGTAAAAGAGCTTTGTGATAGATTTCCAATTTATGGAAAACCGCTTTCATAAACCATTATTGGGGCAATTTTTTGCATTTTTGCCGCCGCTTAAGTCTTAAAGTAGACTCTACGGACACCAAAAAGGCAAAAACTTATCCCCAAACCAGCAAAGATTGCTTTTAATGATGTATGAATAGGTTTTCGCGCTGAATTAATTTTTAAGAATAAAAACGGAATAAGAACAAATGAAGTGCCCATTTTGCGGAAGCGAGGCCACGCAGGTTAAAGATTCTCGCCCTTCTGAAGACGGAAAAGTGATTCGTCGTCGTAGGGAGTGTAATGACTGTAACCGCCGCTTTACGACCTTTGAGCGCTTTGAAGTTCAACAGGTTATTGTGGTGAAGCGTGATGACCGCCGTGAGCTCTTTGATAGAGACAAGCTGGTACATAGCTTGATGATGGCTCTTAGAAAACGCCCTGTAGACCGTGAGCAAGTTTACCGTCTGGTGGGTGAAATTGAGCAGGACTTTATTGAAGAAGGTAAAAGTGAAGTGACATCCCGTGATATTGGGGATGCGGTGCTTCCAAAGCTAAAAGAGTTGGACTTTGTTGGCTTTGTGCGGTATGCCTCTGTGTATAACTCGTTCAATAATGAACAAGATTTTAGAAAGATTATGCTTAATGAGTCATGAGACGATGGATCCAGTTCTTGCTGCACTTGAAGGAAGTGTGCATGGCGAGACGTCTGCTAAAGACGATCAGTTTCCACCAATTTACACGCCTTTAACAAAGGATACACGTACTGAAGCACGCCTTTGCGCCATTCAGGCTCTATTCCAAGTGTTCCTAATGGAGAAAAGTAGTGCAGAAGTGCTACGTGAATTTGTGAACTTCCGTATTAAGAAGCAAAATGCTGATAAGAAGCTCTTTAGCGTGCTTTTTGAAGATGCAAACGCCAACCTTGAGCGTTACGTGGCGTTGCTTGCAGCTCACCTAACAGAAGGCTGGAGCATGGACCGTATTGGAAACGTGCAAAAAGCAATTCTTGTGTGTGGTCTTGCAGAACTGTCTTCTCAAGTTGCGACGCCTGTAAAAGCGATTCTTGAGCAGTACGTGACAATTGCTGCGAGCTACGTGGAAGAAGATGAGCATAAGTTTATTGCCGCTGTATTGAACACGGCTGCGCGTAAAATTCGTCCAGAAGAATTTGATGGCGAAGAAGCAAAAGCTTAAATAGCCTTATGGAATTAAAAAAGCGAGCCATGGGCTCGCTTTTTAGTATGTTGCTTCTTACATAGAGAAAGCTTGGCTTGCAGCAAACCAGAGATCAACCATGTTGGCATCAGAGTGGTTATTCCAGCGAAGAATGCCTTCATTTTCAGGTGTGCCTTCAGTGCCGCCATCAAAAATTCTATCTAACTCTATAGCAGTGTTCTCAGAGAAAGGCTGAAGTCTGATCCAGTAGTTGCATGACGTGATGACAGTGCAAGATGAAGAGGTGCTATCTGTTGGAGATTTGACAAATGTCATAACTGCTCCTGGGGCGTTGAGTAAACTTCCTGCGTCTTGATGGTCTAGGTAAGGGCCATTCCATAGACCGCGGAAAGAGGCTTGAATAACACTATCATCGAAAAGGGCTGTGACTTCATTTGCTCCATTAGGAGTTGTTACTGTGCTTGAAAGGTCTTCTTTTAGGTCGTATTGGTAACCATCAATGGCAAGGCCATATTGTCTTAACTCTTCACTCATAGCTCTTGCGCGCGCAGTAAAATTACTTGAAAAGTAGTAACTACCAGCAAGTACTGATATTGCACCCATAATGGCAAGGGCAATTCTGGCGTCTAGGCCAAACATGGCACCTTTTTGCTGGAAGAGTATTTTGTGTAAAGACATGAAAAGGATCTTTCTTATAAGCCAACAGAGCCGTTATTATTATCAAGTGCACGCTCAGTGAGGTACCACAAGTTTACAACGCCAGCAGTTCCTGAGTCGTTCCACTGTAAACGGCCTTCATCTTCTGGGGTTGTTTCCGCAGTTCCATCAATTTTTTCATTTAAAATTTCAAGGAGCCTTTCTGGGAGATTGCTGATACGTACCCAGTAATAGCAAGGAGCTGCATTGCTACACACTACTGCATTGTTGACGCCTGTTCCATTTGCATGTTTCATAATATTTGTAAATGTTACGCCTGCAACATTGTTTTGTGATCTGTAAAGGCGTGCGCCAGGCTGGATAAACTCATCAATATATGGGCCGTGCCAATCATTTTGATAGGCAGCGCTCAGCTCGGTATCATCAAAGAGCACGTCTACAGCGTTTTGGTGTCTGGCTGCAAGGCTATCAAGTGAAGCATACAGATCGTTTTCAAAATCACTTTGCATAACTTTAATGGCTTCATGCAAAGCTTTGAGCTCACCATGAAGAACAGTTGCTTGTGCATCAATTCTATTAAAGATAATACTTGCTCCTGCAATAACGCTGAGAGAAGCAAAAATAACAAGGGAGATACGCCCATCCATTCCAAACATGGCGCCTTTTTGGCTTAAGAAAAGTTTGGTTAAGGCTTTCATCTCTATCTCCTGGTGTTTTTAGTTGTTGGGGCGCTCAAGTACACGGTAGTATAGAGTAACAGGGTCTGAGCTAGAGCTATCAGCACGGACTTTTCCTTCTTCATGAGGTGTGCCTTCAGGGGCTGTTCCAAACGATTCATCTACAGCTTCATTTATCATGAGCCATACACCTAAAGGTACATCTGTAAGGGTCAACCATGCGTGACATTCTGTTGAGCTTGTGCAAGCGCTCATACTGCTATCTGATTGGCCGTAAGTCATAGAAAATTCGCCATAGCTTACGTGTTCGTTCGTGTAATCTCTGTATTTGTAGTAAGGGCCACCCCAGCGTTTTCTGAACCCAGGAGCGACTTCTGATTGATCCCAAAGAGCCGTTACATCACGTGTGCCATCAGAACCGCCATTTAAAGTGAACATAATAAATGTACCCATATCAGCTTGGTAAGAGAGGAACGCTTCTTCGTAGTTATTGAGTTCTCGGAGTAGGGCGCCGTCTCTTGCAACTTGAATACGGCCAATGCTGTAATAACCTGCAATAACACTAATAGCTGCCATAATCCCAAGGCTGAGCCTTGTATCAATACCAAACATGGCACCTTTTTGGTTAAAACGTTTGAACATGGTTTATAGGTTTCCTAGGCCAACAGTATTGCTGAGCTGCTCAATAAGGCCTAGAGATTGACCTTGAGTTTCAGTAATTTCACTGTTTGGCGTTAGCTCACGTGTATCTTCTAAAGTACGTTCTACGACGTTCTTAAGCGTACCGTCTTCGGTAAATGTAAGCTTAAGTGTTTGTCTGTCTAGCATTTGGTTCTTTTTAAATGCTCCCTCTAATCTTGCGCTCGATGTGTAGATCCAAGTATTCTTGTCAAATGGATCAACGGTTGATGGGCTTCCGAGTAATTGGAGCACATCATCTTTTCTATGAACGCCTTCCTTCAAATAACTTATGCGTTCCTGCGTTAGAATTTGTCCGTGAGTATGTTTCGTTGTTGTGCAACCTGACACGAGAATCAGGCTGAGAAAAACTGCAAAAGTGCTTGTGTTTTTGAGGAGCATTATCCATTATTCCTTGTTACTTGCTTGGGGTGAGTTTACCTCCCCTTTCAGGAAAAGACAATTCATAAGCAGTGCTACAAGCACAAGAAAAAGGAAAAACGCATGGTTCTTACCTATTTTAGACGTTTGAAGGTTAGAAAATACGCCGCTGAGGCTGATTTTGTCTGTAATGGTATCTTAACGCTTTCTGGGAAAACTTTCCCTTGGGCGTATAGTGAAGAATTTTCTGATAAACAGCGCCATCAGGCCCGTTTTGAGGCGATTTCCTTTGTTGCGATTAGCTTTATGACTGCTTTTAAAGAGCAAGCAGGCCTCTGCCAAGCTGTGCATGATAAGCTGTTTGACCGCTTTGACATGGCGCTAAGAGAGCAGGGCGTGGGTGATATTGCGATGAGCCACCGTATGAAGAAATATGCTGCTGCATTTGCTGGTCGTTTAAACCGTTATACAGAGCTGTTAACAGCGGGTGATATTGAGGCGCTGACTGAATCTGTAACAAAAAACGCAGGCTATGAGGCGGAGAAGTCAAAAGAAGTTTCTGAAACAATGCAGGCTTGGGTGAAAGAATGGTCAGGAATGACATCTGCACGTGACTGGGCTGCTGGATATATCAAACAGGAAAAAATGGCATCATGAAGGATTACAGAGCAACTTTTTCAAAGAACCCTCTTGCTTTTGATATCGATATTGAAGGTCTTAAAAGTGGTTTGTATCACGTTGAAGGTGAGGCGGATGAGGCTTCTATTCAGGCATTGAACAAACGTATTGAGAATGCCATGGTACAAGGTCTAAAAGCTGACCTTGATATGAAAAAGAGTTCTAGCCATGTTGATGTGCAGGGCACTATTAAGTTGAAGATGAAATATTTGTGCTCAGTAACAGGGAAGCCTTTTAAAAGAGCTGAAACTGTTGAGGTGAAAGATGCCATGGCCATTGATGTAGCTGCTGAAGGTGAAAAAGTCGATGATGTTCTGACTGATACCTTTGATGTGGGTGAGTTTGTAAGCCAGCAAGTACTTTTGAGCATTGATGAGTTTGCAGTGCATCCTGATGTACAACGCAGTGAAGGCAATACCGTTTATGCAGATCCGTTAAGTCCTGAAGAGCTTGCAGAAAAGGAAGGTAAAACGAATCCTTTTCAAGTTTTAGAACAGCTTAAGACGAAAAATGGTGAAAATTCTTAAATAAACACTTGCAAAATAGGCCCCGCTATCGTATATAAGCAGGACTTAAATAGATTTTTGCCGGAATTCCGGCCCAAATGAAGGACAATTAAAATGGCAGTTCCAAAGAAGAAAATTTCGCAATCTCGTCGTGGCATGCGTCGCTCACAGGATGCTTTGAAAGGTACAACTTACCAAGAGTGCCCGGATACTGGTGCCCTTAAGCGTCCTCACCACATTTGCCTTGAGACTGGTTACTACAAAGGTAAAAAAGTGATCAAAACTAAATCAGACGTAGTTCTGTAAGTTTAGCGATTTCAAAAAATGAGGCGTCTTGACGCCTCATTTTTCTTTCTGCATAGTACATTTCTAACAAGTAATGAAAAGTGAGTCTTATGACTGAATCTGTAAGAATTATTGCAACAGGCGCATGCCTCCCAGAAAAAACACTAACAAACGATCAGATCGCTGAGTTTGTCGATACGTCGCATCAGTGGATTGTGGAGCGTACGGGTATCCATAGCCGTCATCTAGTCGGTGAGAATGAAACTGTGAAGGATATTGCAGTTGGCGCTGCAAGAGATGTGCTTAAGAATGCAGGCCTTACAGGCGCTGATATTGACGCGGTATTTGTGGCAACATGTGCACCAAACAATGGTTTCCCATCTGTGGCATCTCATGTGCAGACTGAGTTAGGTATCCACGGCCCAGGTATGGATATTGCGGCAGCTTGTGGTGGGTTCATCTACACAGCCTTTACGGCAGAGCGCTGGGCGCTTCATCAGAAGTGGAACAAAGTACTTGTGATTGGTGCAGAAACACTGAGCAGCTACATCAACTGGGAAAACCGCGGTACATGTGTGCTCTTTGGTGATGGGGCCGGTGCTGTGATCCTTGAGCGCCAAGCTGGAAGTGCGAAAGATTCACGCGGTTTTATTGATTTCCATATTGGTGGCACAGGAACAGATAAAGAGCTTCTTTACGGGAATAACGTAGATGGTGCTGAAATGAACGGCCGTGAAGTCTTTAAGCATGCGGTACGTGAAATGCAGAACAGTTGCGATACGCTTTTAAGTCGTAATCACTATGATACAAGTGAGGTGAGTTTTGTTGTCGCGCACCAAGCCAACCAGCGTATTATTGACGCAATTGGTAAGCAAATGAGCCTGCCTACAGAGAAGATGATTTCAACGATTGCAACGCACGCAAATACGTCGGCGGCCTCAATTCCATTGGCTTTACATACGAGCAATGAGAAAGGTCTCTTTAAGAATGGTGACCTTATTTTGAGTGCTGCATTTGGTGCTGGTTTTACGTGGGGTGGGGCGCTTTTCCGCTGGTAACCTATGGTTGAGCTTGTTGCTGTCAAGATGTTTTTTGCGAAAAATTTTATCCCGAAAGCTTGACTGAGCCTTGAAAAGCTGAGAATTTACTTTTCAACAGAAAAGTTTTACAATAAAATTAATTCATTAAAAGAAGAATGGAAAAAACATATGTCTCAAACAGTGACTCGTGCGGATCTTTCTGAAGCTGTCTACCAAGAACTTGGCTTGTCTCGTAAGCAAGCAGCTCAAATGGTTGAAGATGTGATGGAAGAGGTACTTACAACTCTTGAAAAAGGGGAGACTGTTAAGCTTTCTTCATTCGGAAACTTCTCACTACGTAGCAAGAACGAGCGTATTGGCCGTAACCCTAAGACTGGTGAGGAAGTTCCGATTACAGCACGTAAAGTTGTTGTGTTTAAGTCTTCTCACGTTCTTAAAGACCGTGTAAACGGAACACGTAAATGATTGATAAAACGCCTTTGAACCTTTTCGGAGAGGCTGCTGATTCAGCCTCTTCTGAAAAGTCTCGTAAGGCGTATAGAACAATTAGTGAAGCAGCCAAGGAACTTGGTGTTGCAACACACGTTTTAAGATTCTGGGAATCTAAGTTCACTCAAATTCAGCCTATGAAACGTGGTGGCGGTCGTCGTTACTACGATCAAGACACAATGGCTGTTCTCTTTAAAATTAAAACAATGCTGCATGATGAAGGCTACACAATTAAAGGCCTTCAGACGTTCTTTGAAAAGGGCGGAACGGCATCTGTAGTATCTGAAGAGCGTGGTGCGCGCACAGATATGGAGAACACGCTACGTGATGTGCTGGCTGAGCTAAAGGATATGCGAGACGCACTTCATGCGTAATACTTTTAAAATAATTTTGACTGTAGGGGCTTTGAGCCCCTTCGTCTCTTTATGGGCACAAGGTGACTTTATGGAGGGTGCAGACCCTCTTGGTGCCTTGATGGATGACATTAAAGCCGCTTCGGAGCGCTCACTTGAGCCTGAAAGCACATATGAATCGTCAGTGGTTCGCCCACAGGTGACAGTGGAAGAGGTGGTAGAGCCTTCAACAACGCGCGCTGTACAAAAACTTGTGCCACAGGTGAAAAAAGAGATGCCAGACTTTGCATCGCTCCCTCGTCCGCATGGTGAACTCATGGCTGCACGTGTCCGTTTGATTGAGAAGGTTATGGATACCTCTGAGCCTTTCTTTTTGCCGGTAGGTCGACCTGTTGAAAAGCATGGCATCACATTTTACCTGCGCGGTTGTAAGCGCGCGTACGAGAAAACATCTGTTGGTCGTATTATGAAGGACCGCGCTTTCCTTGATATTGTTGACGCAGATGGCGCGCATTTCTTTAGTGGATGGACTTATGCAGATGCACCGGGCTTCCATGCGCCTGAGCATCCAAACTACGATATTAGCCTCCTGTCTTGTGAGGTGGTTTCATGAAAGAACAAATTAAAAGCGTAATGCCTTCAGGTTTGTTTAATGTGTTAAATG
This sequence comes from Pseudomonadota bacterium, assembly GCA_036141575.1. Lineage (NCBI taxonomy): Bacteria > Pseudomonadati > Pseudomonadota > Pseudomonadota bacterium. Next base: position 210,724 of record JAYZXF010000001.1, read on the forward strand.
CACAGCGCAAGCAATTGAAAGCATTTAAAAACCTTGCTTCAGGATATAGCCATTACAAAGGCCTTATGAAGGGCACTTGCCTAGATGCAAACGGTGAAATTTGCCCATGGTACACGTTCCCTGCACTGGATTATTTAGCGCGTTTAGATCTCTCTGAATGTTCGGTGTTCGAGTACGGCTCTGGTTACTCAACACTTTATTATGCAGAACGGGCAAAGGCTGTGACAGCTGTTGAGCATAATACGCACTGGTTTAAAAAATGTAAAGATGAAGTGCTGCCAGAATCTGTGAACCTCATTCATGCAGAAGAGGCGGCATATGTTGAAACACTAGCAGAACAAAAGCAGCGCTTTGATGTGATTGTGATTGATGCGATTAAGCGTCCTGAATGTGCAGAAGCTGTCATTGAGCAGGTGAAAGCACATGGTGCCAAATTGGTTGTGTTTGATAATGCGGACTGGTTTGAAGCTGATGCTCAGAAGATTGCAGATACACTGGACTGGATTCGTATTCCAATGCGTGGCTTTGGTCCTTTAAACGATTTTGCATGGCAAACAGATTTCTTGATTAATCCAGCGGAAAAAATTCCAATGGTAGAAGCGAAGACAAAGCCTGTCGGGCAGAAGTAAGTCTTTCTAAATAAAAAAACGCTGCTCATGCAGCGTTTTTTTGAATCTATCGTTTCTTAGCAAGCGCCAGAAGATGTTGCTGTACCAAGAGTCTGAATCTCTGGAAGTTCACGGTAACGGCCATCAATATCCATACCGTAACCAATCACAAATAGACCTTCTGGAACTGTAAAGCCGTAGAAGTCAGCAACGCCGCTGCTGCCTTGACGCTTCAGCAGTGTCGCAACGCGGATGGTACCAGCGCTACGGTCAGCCATAATCTGGCGAAGCATGGCGATTGTGTTACCACTATCTACGATATCTTCAATAAGAAGAACAGGCTTACCACCAAAAGAAGGTGGAAGTGCGTCTGCGTTAATACGGAGGTCTTTTTGGTTTGTGCCGAAGTAGCTTGTTGCACCAGCGAAGTGCATCACAAGAGGAACTTTAAGGTGTCTGATGAGGTCAGCTGCAAATACAAAAGCACCGTTTAGTGTTACCACTGCATGAATGCTGTCTTGGCCTGCAAATTCTTTGTTAATGTCTTCTGCAATGTCCTTCACGCGTTCATCAATTGCGCTTGCACTGTAAAGGCTGGTCATCATGACTTCTTATTCTCCATCGATCATTTTCTGTAATGAATGTATATTATAATCACCTGACAAGAAAGCATTATTTGCAATCAATCGCTTATGTAGGTCAAGGTTTGTGTCAATCCCGCCAACGATGAATTCTTCGAGTGATCTTTTCATGCGTGCCACGGCGTCTGTTCTATCTTTTCCATGCACAATTAGCTTTGCAACCATTGAGTCATAGTAAGGTTGAACCACGCAGTCAGCATACAGGCTGCTATCTACACGTACATTTGGGCCACCAGGTGTAAAGTATTCTGTCACTTTACCTGGGCTAGGGCGGAATGTTTCAGAGTGTTCTGCGTTAATGCGGCACTCAATGCTGTGTCCGCGTGGGCTGTAACCACCATCTACTTGAGGAAGCTTTTCACCGGCAGCAACTTTAATTTGCCAGCTCACAAGGTCAAGGCCTGTTACCATTTCAGTTACTGGGTGCTCTACTTGTAGTCTTGTATTCATTTCAATAAAGTAGAACTCACCATTTTCGTATAGGAACTCAAATGTACCTGCGCCAACGTATTTCATTTTACGGCATACGTCTTCACAGAGTTCAAATAGCTTTTTGCGCTGTACGTCTGTTAGGGCAGGGCTAGGTGTTTCTTCAATAACTTTTTGGTAGCGACGCTGCATAGAGCAGTCACGCTCGCCGAGCACCCAAACACCGCCGTGTTTGTCGCACATAACTTGTACTTCAATGTGACGAGGGGTAATGAGGTATTTTTCCATATACACACGGTCATCACCAAAAGCAGCCTTTGCTTCGGTCATGGCCATGTTGTAGTTGTTTACCAGTTCGCTCTTTTCGTGGATCACTTTCATACCACGGCCACCGCCACCAGATGAGGCTTTAATAAGAACTGGGTAGCCAATACGCTCAGCTGTTTCTTCAGCGTGCTTTTCATCACGTAGAACGCCATCAGAGCCTGGTACTGTTGGAAGGCCAAGTTCCTTAGCGTAAGCAATGGCACTTGTTTTATCACCCATTAGATCGATATGCTCAGCTTTAGGGCCAATAAAGGCAAAGCCTAGGTCTTCACACATTTCTGCAAACTTAGAGTTTTCTGAAAGGAACCCGTAACCAGGGTGAATAGCTTCTGCATCTGTCACCTCTGCAGCAGAGAGAATGGCTGTCATGTTGAGGTATGAGTCTGTTGCTGGTGCTGGGCCAATACAAACAGTTTCATTCGCCATCTTAACGTGAAGAGCATCAGCGTCAGCTTCACTATGTACGGCAACTGTTGAGATGCCCATTTCACGGCATGATCTATGAACGCGGACTGCAATTTCACCGCGGTTAGCAATTAAGACTTTTTTAAACATGAGAGAACTCTTACGTTTTATGAAATAACAAATAGAGGTTCGCCAAACTCAACAGGCGATGCGTTTTCAAGAAGGATGTCCTTCACAACGCCATCGTGTTCTGCTTCGATTTGGTTCATCGTTTTCATCGCTTCGATGATGCAAAGAGGCTGGCCAGCTTTTACTGTGTCGCCAATGTTTACAAATGCAGGCTTCTCTGGAGAAGGGGCACGGTAGAACGTACCAACCATTGGTGCTTTTTGTACCTTACCAGAAAGCTTTGGTTCTTCTGCAGCAGCGGCTTCTGTTACAGCGGCAGGCGCTGCAATTGGTGCAGGAATAACTTGTGGTGCAACTGTTTGCGTGCCGCCAAGTTGTAGACGCACTGTTGAACTATCAACTGTCATCTCTACTTCGCTGAGGCCTGTTTCTTTCATCAGGTCTGTTAGCTCGCGCAGATAATCAAAATCAAACGTTGGTTTTTTAGCAGTCATTCTCTTTACTCTCCTTGTGTCTCAACTGAGTTTACGTTCTTTAGCGCTGTACTCAATTTCTCAATTCGCTCAAGATGCCTCATTTCGGCTTCAATGTCCATCAAGCTTTTACACCATTTTTCAATAATTTCGCTCGTTTCACCATCTGCTAATGGTTTTTCGGTGTTAAGCTTCTCAATAGCGCCTGTTAGGTCTGGGTATTTAGACTGTGGAATAACAGGTTCTTCTTGAACAACTTTTTTACGACGTCCTCTTGGCATAACCGCTTATTTCGCCTCTTTTTTTAGTTCGTTGAGTGTATTTTCTAATTCCTTCAGCTCGGATGCAAGTTTTTCCGTAGGTTGCTGCGTTTTTGCGTAAGCTACGTGTTGCAAACCTTGCTTGTAGTTACCGCGAATCAACTGCTCTTCTGCAAGGTACCTGTGGCTTTTAGCAAGTTTGCCTTGCTTACCGTAAGCTTGACCGTAAAGGCCAAGAATAAATGGTGTTTGCGGCCAGCGGTGAGACAGTTTTTCAATATAGGGTAGAGCCTTTGTTGGCTGGTCTGATTTTAAGTAAATATCAGCAATTTCTAACCATGTCACCGGAAGTTCTGGCTCTTCTTTCAGGACAGCAAGCATTTTATCGGCAGCGTCATTGTAGCGGCCTTGCATAAGGGCAAGCTGTGCTTCTAGGTCTTTGAGAAAGAGATGGGGCTCAGTTGTGTTTTTGAGTTTTTCAATCAAGGCAAGGGTTTCCTGCTCTTTTCCTTGCAACATGTATGCCCATGCACGACCGTAAAGAACATGCGCTTCAGAGCCTTTTAAGGTTCTGAGTGCACTAGATGGGCCATTCTGGAAAACAGTAAGTTTTGCTTTCACAAACTTAAAATCTTGAGTTTGAACGCTGCTTTTTTTTCTGTCTGCTTCTGAAAGGTTTTGCCTTAGTAGAGTGACGCGTTCTGATAGGGCAGGGTGCGTTGTAAGGTAAGCAGGTACAACTTGTGAGTAAAGCAATTGGTTGCCGCGCATACCGTCAAGGAAGTTGAGGAGTGGGGCAACAGGCAGCTCGTTTTTTCTCAGAAGAGTGAGGCCAAGTTGGTCTGCTTCACGTTCTTGTGTGCGAGAGTAAGAGAGAATATTGCTGATGCCAGCAGCTTGTGAGCCTGCGGCAATGGCAACGCCTGCTTGAGGAGCGCCAGCAAGAGCAGCACCTACACCAATGACGCTACCAATTAAAGTTGGTACACGGGCATCTTGAGCTGTTGTTGCAATACGAATGTGGTGACGACCCATAAGGTGGCCAATTTCGTGAGCGAGAACGCCTTGCACTTCTGCATCAGATTCAGCGTTCATAATAAGGCCGCTATAAATATGAATGGTACGGTCACTTGTTACATAGGCGTTTACATCTGGGCTTAAAATTAGGTCAAATTGAGGTTTTTTTTCAAAGCCAGCACTCTGCCATAAGGGGAGGGCAAGTTCGGTGAGATAACTATCAATCTCACTATCCCATAAACGCTCTGGTACGTTTACAGAAAAAGCAGAAGGACTCATAAAGATGAGTCCTAGTGCCAATTTAGTGAGGAAGTTAGCTCTCATAGGATAAATCCCTGCGCTCGAATTACGAGCGGCTCCACCAACTTTTTACAACAGACTTTTTCTCTTTGTTTTGAGAAACGGCTGCATTGCCTTCAGCATCAATTGTTTCAACAACAATGCCTTTTGCTGGTGGTTTTGGTTTTTCAGCCTTAGGCGCTTTTTCAGCTTTTGCTTCTTTTGCCTCTGTGCTCTTTACTTCAGCCTTTTTATCCTGCTCTTTGCTTTCAGCTTTTTTAGCAGGGGCTTTACGTGTTCTCTTCGGCTTGTCATCAGATTTAGCTTCCGCTTTATCTTTCGTCTGATCCTTTTTCTCTTCTGGCTTTTTGCTATCTGCTTTTTTATTAGCAGGTGTGCGGCGAGAAGATTTAGAATCTTTATCAGAGTTCTTTTGAGGTTTACCTTTTACGTCTTTCTTATCGTCAGGCTTTTTATCGCTTGCGTTTTTGCTGTTACGCTTATCTTTGTTTGATTTGCGCTTGTTCGGCTTACCGCGGTAACGCGCTTCTGGGCCTTTTTCAGCCTGCTCACGAAGTTTAACTTCTTTTGTCTGAGATGACTCTTTACCGTCTGCACTTAGAACAATCAGCTCTAGGCGGTGGTCAGGAATATCGTACTTGTCATCAGTCTTCAGTTGAATCTGAATTTTTAGACGAGATTCCATCTCTTTAATTTGCTCACGCTTGTGGTTTAGGATGTAAATCGCAAGATCTGTATGCATGGTCATCACAATACGGTCAGCCTTACCACGTACATTCTTATCTTCAAGGTTGCGTAGAAGCATAAGAGCACCTGTTGCATGCGTTGGTACCACGCCGGTACCGTTACAGTGCGGGCAGCTTTCGTATGTTGATTCTTCCATAGAAGGGCGCAGGCGCTGACGAGACATTTCAAGCAGGCCAAAGTCGCTAATACCGCCCACTTGGATACGGGCACGGTCTTTGCGGACAGCTTTCTTCATAGCACGCTCAACATTGCGCTCATTGCGGCGATCTTCCATATCAATGAAGTCCACAACAACCAGACCTGCAAGGTCGCGCATACGAAGTTGACGCGCCACTTCATCTGCTGCTTCTAGATTTGTTTTGTAGGCTGTTTCTTCAATGTTCTTTTCTGTTGTGTTACGACCAGAGTTTACATCAATTGAAATAAGGGCTTCAGTTGGGTTGATAATCAGGTAGCCACCACTTGGAAGCTCAACTTTTGAATGGTGAAGTCTGTTGAGCGCCTGCTCAACACCATGCTCAGTAAAGATAGGTGTTGTACCTTTGTACTCTTTCACAACCTTTGCGCTCTCAGGCATTAGGAACTTCATGTAGTCTTTGGTTGTTTCATATGCACGACTACCACTCACATGGATGGCTTCAATGTCGTCTGTAAACATGTCACGTACAGCACGAACAATCAGGCTACCATCTTCATGTACAAGAGCAGGGAGCTGCTTCTCTTTATCCTTAAAGTCTTTTTGGATGTTCTTCCAGCGAGACGTCAGGTTTTTAAAATCACGTTTGATGAGGTCTTCATCGTGTCCGCCACCTGCAGTACGCATAATCAATCCCATACCTTTAGGGATTTTTAGACCGTCGTAAATCTTCTTCAGGCTAGAGCGCTCTTCAGCATCATTAATCTTACGAGAGATACCACCAGCGTATGGTGTGTTTGGCATAAGAACTGTAAAACGACCCGGCATACTGATGTATGTTGTGAGGGCAGCGCCTTTTGTACCGCGCTCTTCTTTACGGACTTGTACAAGAATCTTTTGGCCTTCTTTAAGAACGTCTTCAATCGCGTAGCGACGGTGAATTGGAACTGTACGCTCTTTTGTCTTGTCGCTTTCGTCTTCAACAATCTCTTTGGCTTTAGTTGTTGTTTTACGAGCGCGTGTTGGCTTTTTCTTCTGCTCTTCAGATGTGCCTTCAGTTGCCTCTGTTACAGGCTTTTTGCGTGCACGTGTTTGACGCTTAGGCTTTTCTTCGTTAGAAGATGCATCTTTCTTTGTGTCATTGTCTTCTGATGTTGAAGGAGCCTTCTTATCAGAGTGACGACGTGGACGACGTGTTTGCGCTTTACGAGGAGAACGCTTTGGCTTAGCAGTAGGCTTGCCTTCGTCACCAATGTCATCAGCCATTGCGTTAGCAAGGGCAAGGGCGCGTGCGTCTTCTTCAAGCTCTTCAGCAGAAAGGTTGAGTGTATCAGGAGCACTGTTCGGTTGTGCATCTGTCACGTCATCGTCATCTGTAGAGTCGTCATCAATGCTTGTATTTGCTTTGCTTGCAGCAGCTTTTTTAGCCTTCTTGCGTGCTTCACGCTCTTCGCGACGGCGTTCGTGCTCTTGCTCACGCTCTTCCATGCGTTGACGACGCTTATCAGCAATCTCATCAAGTTCTTCCATGAGAGCTTTTTTTTCAGCCTTTGGAAGATCAAAGTATTCTGGATGAATTTCACCAAATGCAAGGAAGCCATTACGGTTTGCGCCATAGCTTACAAACGCGGCTTGAAGGGAAGGTTCTACACGGTTGATCTCAGCAATATAAACATTGCCTTTTGTCATTTCTTTACCGCTGGTTTCTACTTCAAATTCTTGGATGCGTTGATTTTCATCTGCAACAACAACGCGGATCTCTTCCGAGTGAGCCGCATCAATTAGCATTTTCTTTGCCATTTGCCTGTGCCTTTACGTGCCTTGTGCAGAGATTTTAGAGAAGGGAGGTCTACGTTTATGACGGTCCTTAAGCTTTTCACTTCTAAGACAAATTACAGTGTCAAATTGTATCTGTATTTTTGTTCTTATTGTTTTGCTTATTGGTGTCCAGTACTGGGTGGCGTCTGCTGTTTTGCTCAGATAGGCCTAAATTATGCTGGACGAAAATTCTTGTATCTCGCTTATAAAATCTAGTGCACAAATGGGTTATGTATTTGTGTCTTATATTTAATCGGTAACTCGTTCACATTATTTACGGTGCGGTTACCAAAAAATCTTGTATGGGGCTTGCTTTTAAAAGCCTTCTTATATTTTTACTCCTTTTAAAAAACAAAAGCAATAAAAATGTGCTAGGCTACGTCTGAATTCGATACGGGATAAAGACAAGGAAACTACGGGGGAGGGAGCCATGTTAGGCTTTGTTATGAAAAAGCTTTTTTCATTGTTGCCGGCACTGCTTGGTTTGTTTGTTCTAACCTTTATGTTGATTTACTTTACACCGGGTGATCCTGTGGATGCACTTCTTGGTGATTTTGCTCTTCCTGCCGATAAAGAAAAGATGCGTGAAGCTATGGGGCTAACAAAGCCTGTACATGTCCAGCTTTACAATTCCTTAACAGGTGTTTTGGCGGGTGATTTGGGCACATCTTTTAAAACAGATGCGCCAGTTTGGTCGATGATTTGGGAGAGGTTGCCGAGTACTATTCTTCTTGGTTTTGGCGCGCTTTCATTTGCTTTACCTGTTGGGCTTTCTTTTGGGTTCCTTGCAGCTGCACACAAGTCAGGCGCGCTAGATAAGTTTGCAAAATTCTACATAACAGCAGCATTCTGCATGCCAAGCTTTTGGTTTGGACCCATTTTAATTCTTCTGTTTTCTGTATGGTGGCCATTGTTTCCATTGGGCGGACAAGATGGGTTTTCCTCTTTGATTTTGCCAAGTGTAACGCTAGGTCTTCCAATGAGTGCTGTGCTGACAAAGCTTGTGCGTGATTCAATTTTAGGAGCAGGAGAAACGCAATATGTGAAACTTGCCCGTGCAAAAGGGCTGACGGAAGATGCTATTTTGTCTGAGCATGTTTGGCCTAATGTGCGTATTCCTGTGTTTACAATGGTGTTTCTACAAATGGGTGCGCTGCTTACAGGGGCAATTCTTACTGAAGCAATTTTCCAGTGGCCTGGTGTGGGGAGCTTGCTTATTGAGGCAATTCATAGCCGTGATTATCCAGTGCTTCAAGGGTGTGTGCTGTTTATTGGTGTTGTTTACATGCTTATGAATGTGCTGAGCGATATTGTGGCTGCATGTTTAGATCCAAGAATTTTGAAGGGAGAGTAACAATGAAATTACGTTACGCGATTCCTTTAGCTTGTCTTTGTGTGATAGCTCTGTTTTATCCGTATGACCCATATACAATGGAGATTGAGCTTGCCTATAGTGGGCCACAAGGGTCAGCTTTTCTTGGGTATGATAGCCTTGGCCGTGACCTGCTTTCTCGTATCGTGTATGGAATGGGCACATCCCTTATTGTTGCTGTAGGTGTTGTTGCCTTTACTGGCCTTATTGGAATTGCCGTTGGCCTTATTGCAGGCTGGTGCGGCGGTAAGGTTGATACTTTGCTGATGCGCTTTGCTGATATTGTTTTAAGCTTGCCGGGTATTTTAGTGGCTGTAATGTTTGTGGCTCTGAGTGAACCGAGTATCTTTAATATTATTCTGGCGCTTTCCTTAACAGGGTGGGTTGGTTTTGCTAGGCTTGCACGTGTGCAAACGCAGATTATTAAAAAGGCTGACTTTGTTACAGCGTCAAGTCTGCTAGGCGTATCTTCATTTGGTATTTTGATGCGTCATATCTTGCCAAATATTTCAACAGTACTTTTTGTTGAGGGGCTATTTACAGCTGTAGGGGCTATGATGGCTGAGGCTGGACTCTCTTTTCTTGGGGTGGGGCTTGCGCCTCCAACACCAAGCCTTGGAAGCCTTCTAAAAGAGGGGGCAAGTGCCATTATGATTGCGCCTCATATTGTGGTGTGCTCAGGTGCAGGGCTTGCGATTTTATTGCTAGCCTTTTCTTGGACTGGCGAAAGGCTGAAATTAAGGGTTAGCAGATAGGCTGTTACATGCTACACTGCGCTTCAAAATAATTTATTTAAGCGACTTTTTGTCTCTTTAATTGGTTTAAGTATGAAGCTATACTTTACACAAATAAAGCAGCCAAAAATTCATCTTAAAACACAGGTTTAAATTTATTTTGATTAAGGAATTTGTACCTGTTTAATAAAAATAACAAAGTTGAACTGATTGTTTAGAAATGTTTCATAAGTCTCTTATTTTGTTTTTGTTTTGCATGTTTTCTGTGCAGGCTGTTGCCGCTGCAAATGTTGAAAAAATTCGTGTTGGGCAAAACGGAACAACAACCCGAGTTGTTCTAGAGGCAAACCAGCCTATTAAATCAAACTTCTTTGTACTCCCAAGTCCTGACCGCTTTGTGATGGATTTTGAAAATATTTCATTCAAGACCAGTCTATCTAAAGTTAAAATCCCTGAAAAATCTGTTTTAAAGGGCATGCGCCAAGGTTTATTTAAGCCGGGCGTGGTGCGTATGGTCTTGGATTTAAACAGTCCTGTTGAGCCAACTGTATTTGCGATTCCTGCGAATGGAGAATTTGGTTTCCGTATGGTGATTGATCTAAAGCCGCGTAAGGGCAAAATCACAAAGATTAAACGTAAAACACCAACTCTTGAGTCTGTGAGAACAATTCAGCCTAAGGTAGCGCCTAAACCAAAAGAAGCGCCTGTTATTGTGGTAATTGACCCTGGACATGGAGGTGTTGACCCTGGTGCGGTTGCGAATGGTGCTTATGAAAAGCATATTGTTCTTAAAATTGCCAAGTACATTAGGAAAGAGCTGTCTCGTAATAAGAATGTGAAAGTATACCTAACACGTGAGAAGGATATCTTTGTACCTCTGGCAGATCGTGTAAACTTTGCGCAGCGCAAACAAGCCGACGTATTTGTGAGTATTCATGCGGACTCTCACAATGATCCGCGCGCCAAGGGTGGCTCTATTTACGTGTTGAGTGAAAAGTCATCAGATAGAGAAGCAGCGCGCCTTGCAAGAGATGCCAACAAAGGTGATATTATGGCCGGTGTAGATTTCTCTAATGAAGTGCCTGCTGTTCGTAATATTTTAGCTGATCTTACCCGTCGCCAAACAAAGAATAAGTCATCTCTACTGGCACGCTCTGTGCTAGATAAGCTCAATGGTGTTGTGAGGCTTCGTCGTAAGGAGGTTCTGTTTGCTGGGTTTAAGGTTCTTAAATCTCATGTGGTGCCAAGTACTCTTGTAGAGACAAGTTACTTATCTAACCCAACAGATGCGCGTGTTCTAAAATCGACTGCAGGCCAGAAAAAAATTGCGAAAGCAGTGGCAAAAGGTATAGAAGATTACATTAATAACCACATGCGCAAATAGCAGATAAAAGAGTAAGAGTGATGGGTTTTATTTTTAGAAATTTTTGGAAGAAAATGTTTTACCTGTTCCTGTTTGGAACGGTTTCATCTGTACTACTTGTGCTGGGTGTTTACATCCACTTTTCTAAAGATCTGCCAGACTTCACAGGACTAGAAGATTACCGCCCTCTACAAATTACCAAAGTGTACGCTGAAGACGGTACTTTGATTGATGAGTTTGCAAAAGAGAAGCGTATTTATACGCCAATCTCTGAAATTCCAAAAGATGTGATTGCGGCATACCTTGCGGCTGAGGATACAAGTTTCTATACGCACGGCGGGTTTGATATTAAAGGTATTGTGCGTGCCATGCTTGTGAACATTATGACAAACAAGCTACAAGGGGCGAGTACCATTACTCAACAGGTCGCAAAAACCTTCCTTCTGAGTAGTGAACGTACATACACACGTAAAATTAAAGAACTTATCCTTGCGCGCCGTATTGAGAGTCATTTTACAAAGAACCAAATTTTAGAGCTGTACCTGAACCAAATTTACCTTGGTAACGGAACTTACGGCGTTGCTGCAGCAGCTAAAGGTTACTTTGGTAAGCGCCTTGATGAACTTGATATTGGTGAGCGTGCCATGCTGGCAGGTCTGCCAAAGGCACCTTCTAGCTATAATCCGTACCGCCGTTATGAGCGTGCGATCTCTCGTCGTAATGTAGTGTTGATGCGTATGCTGGATGAAAATGTGATTACTCAAGAAGAATACGAAACCGTTAAAGCATCAGATTTGAACCTTGCGCCACGTGCAGGATCAAGCTTCCCAGTTGGTGGATTTTACCGTGAAGCTGTACGCCGCCAAGTCGAAGATGATTTTGGAACAGATGCCCTTTATGAAAAAGGCTACAGCGTTTTCACAACGCTTGACCCTGTTCTGCAAAAAGCAGCTGAAGACGCTGCAATGCGTGGTGCTGTAGATTACCATAAGCGCCACGGCTACCAAGGACCTTACCAACAGATGGAAGAGTTTGAAGAAGAGGCGGCAGATGCGCTGATTATGAAGTACGAAGAGAAGTACAAAGAGTACCAAGCCTTCGGTACATTTGCTGTTGTAACATCTGTTTCTGACAGTGTTGTTGAGCTTTATCTTGGCGATGGTGATATTGGGTTTATGCCTTTTAAAGATGTTGAGTGGGCTAAAGAAGTAACCACAATGGATGAGAATGGTGAACTTCTTGAAAAACCAAAGCTTGGTGCTGAGCCTAAGAGCTTTGCTGAGTTTATGACTGTAGGTGATTTGATTGCTGTGAAGCCTTCTGGACCTGAAGGCACGTATGCCCTCAGTTTTATGCCAAAGGTGCAAGTGGCTCTTGTTGCGATTGATCCATTAACAGGCGCTATTCGTGCTTTGGTTGGTGGTTTTGGTGATACCAAAGGCTTTAACCGTGCGCTGCAAGGTAAGCGTCAGGTTGGTTCATCATTTAAGCCGTTTGTATATGGCTATGCCCTTATGAATGGTTACACGCCTGCGACAACAGTACTAGATGCACCCGTTGTTGTACGTGAAGGTGAGTTTGGTAAGGCTTGGAAACCACAGAACTACAACAAGCGTTTTTACGGTGATACGCCACTGCGTGTCGGACTTGAAAAGTCTCGTAACCTGATGACGATTCGTCTTGCTCAAGATCTTGGTATTCGTCGCATTATTCGTTTTGCGGAAAGCTTTGGACTTGATGGTGATTTTCAGCCAGACCTGTCCACGGCTCTTGGTTCCGGTAACGTTTCTCTTGCAAGCCTTACATCAGCTTATGCAAGCTTTGTAAATGGTGGCTTTATTGTGAAGCCTTACATGGTTGAGCGTGTGATGTCTGGCCATGGCCAAACACTACAAAGCCATGATTCGCTTTGCCGTAACTGCTCGGATGTTACTGATATCCCAGAGCCTTTCCACGAAAAAGTACAGGTCATGCCAGCAACAGCAGCATACCAGACAGCAAACATGTTGCGTGGTGTGGTTGAACGCGGTACTGCGCGCCGTGCCAAAAAGCTTCCAGGCTTTGTTGGTGGGAAAACAGGCACAACAAACGACTACATTGATGCATGGTTTATGGGCTTCTCGCCAGAGCTTGCTGTTGGGGTTTGGATTGGCTTTGATAACCCTGTAACACTCGGCCATGGTGAAAGTGGTTCACGTGCGGCTCTACCAATTTGGGTCGACTTTATGGGGCAAGCCCTGACACATGTGGAGCGTCGTGAAATGGTTGTACCAAAGGGCATCTCATTTGTGCGTATTGATGCCGATACAGGTGAGCGTCCTACAGCTCTAAGTGAGCGCACCATTATGGAAGCCTTTGTACCGGGCACAGAGCCTGAACTTAAGACTATTCCAAATACGTTTGGTGGTACAGCTGAACCTGTTGAAGATTTTGAAGACCTAGGCATTTACTAAGAGGGGAAAAGAAGAAATGTCATTTGATTATAAAGAAAATTTAGTAGCCCTCCAGAAAGAGGTTGAGCTACTGAGGGGGTATCTTTGACCTCGGTCAGTTAAAAAGTGACCTTGCAGACCTAGAAGAAAAAGCGGCTGATCCAGACCTTTGGAATGATCAGGATAAGGCCAAAACTGTTCTCCAGAAAAAATCGTACCTTGAATCTGTCCTTGGCAGTATGAACTCGCTCGATGAGCGTATGAGTGATGTAGAAGTTCTATTTGAGCTCGCTGAAGCAGAGCAGGATGATGATACAACCTCGGAAGCAACAAAAGAGCTTGAAAAGCTCGAGAAAAAAGTCTCTGAAATGAAGATTGAACGTCTGCTTTCTGGTGAAGCTGACGGGAACAATGCCTTTATTGAAATCCATGCAGGAGCAGGGGGCACAGAGTCTCAAGATTGGGCGAGTATGCTGCTGCGTATGTACCTGCGCTGGGCTGAACGTCGTGGCTATAATGTTGAGATCGTAGATGAATCTCGTGGCGATGAAGCTGGGATTAAGTCAGCAACCGTTAAAGTCTCTGGCATGTTTGCTTATGGTTACTCCAAGAATGAGTCAGGCGTACACCGCCTAGTTCGTATTTCACCGTTTGATTCAAATCAGCGCCGTCATACGTCATTTGCAAGTGTATTTGCTTACCCTGAAGTGGATGACTCTATTGAAATTACGGTTGAAGAAAAAGATCTTCGTATTGATACTTTCCGTGCCAGTGGTGCTGGTGGCCAGCACGTAAACACGACTGATAGTGCTATTCGTATTACGCACTTGCCAACAGGTATTGTGGTGCAATGTCAAAACCAGCGTTCCCAACACCAAAACAAAGATGCTGCAATGAAGATGTTAAAGGCACGTCTATTTGAAGCTGAAATGCAAAGAAAAGAAGCTGAGAAAAATGCTATGGAAGCCTCTAAAACAGATAACGCATGGGGGAACCAAATTCGCTCATACGTGCTGCATCCATACAAAATGGTCAAAGACTTGCGTACATCTCATGAAACAAGTAACACAGACGGCGTGTTGGATGGGGATCTTGATCCATTTATCCAAGAGATGCTGTCACAAAGTGCTTCAAAAGGAAATGCTGATTCGTGATTAAAAAGCTCTCTAAGTACACTCTTATGCTCTGTCTATGTGCACTTGGGCTTTTTATTGCTGTGTCTGCTATTGTGGCCATTCGTTTACAGATGGCACCAATTACACTCACACATCTTTTGCCGTATGTTGAAAAACGTTTAGAGTTTTACAAGTACGCTGTTGAGATGCAAGACCTGACCATGAGCTATGATGGCCGTTTGGTGATTTCAGGGAACAATGTAAAGCTTGTGGACAAAAAGAGCCGTGAAGGGCTCGTGAACCTTGAATCAGCAACGCTGCGTTTTTCTAACTCAAACCTTTTGCGTTTAAAGTTTGTGCCACGTGAGGTGCATGCAAAGGGGTTGAAGGTCGCAACAGAGCTTACAGAAACAGAAGTTAAAATTGGCGATAAGCATTCTTTCCCGCTCCAGAAAGGGCAAGGGGATGTGCAGGTGAACCTACCGCTTGTTGCCATGCTTGAGAGTATGCATAAGGATGTCTCGCTTTCCGGCTGGCAAAAGTTTGAAATTGAGGATGCGCAAATTCAGTTTAAAGATTCTGTGAAGGGCGTATCTTGGGCGTTTACGGATCTTTCAATCTTCCTTGATAGTGACTTTGATAATATTTCTGCAAGGCTTGCAGGACTTGTGAAGCGTTCTGGTATTACAGAAGAGCTTCCTCTCTCACTTAATCTGAGTCATAACTGGGGTGAGAAGAACCTGAATGTGAAAGCTGAGTTTTCTGAACTCTCTGGCGATATTGTGAAAGGTTATATTCCAAACCACCTGACTGATATGGTGAAGAGTCGCCTGTCTGGTCAGGTTGAAACGGATTGGAATGATATTACTTTATTTGACGGCCTTAAGGTTAAATTGCAGGCGCCTGAAACTGTGGTGACAATTCCTAAAGTTTTTTCGCAGTCTCTTATGTTTAATTCAATTGACCTTGATGGTGAGTTTTCAGTAAATCGCTTTGGGCGTTTAACATTGAATAAGCTTACCGCTGTTGACCCAGAAGGTGTGACATTTACTGCAACAGGTGATGTGAGCAAGGTTCTTTCAGAGGACCCTCAGTTGGATATTGCGCTGCGTGTTTCAGATGCTGATCTTGGAACTGTGCTTGAATATGTGCCAGATAATGTTTCTCCCAATGGTATTAAGTGGGTGAATGAACACCTGAATATGGATGCGAAGGTTAAAGATTTCCTTCTCACGTTTAAGCCAGCCGCACCGATGCCGTTTTGTGGCGTAGATTGTGGATTTGAGATTCAGTTTAACTATTCGGGTCTCAATGTTTCAGGTATTAAAACACTTCCTCCTGCGACAGGCCTTGCGGGTAAATTCTTCCTCGGCCAAAACGAAATTCGTGTGAGCTCTAAGTACGGCTCTTTAAGTAATCAATCTGCGAGCAATATTAAAGTAAGGTTGGATGAGCTGTTCTCAACGGGCGAGACATTTGTTTATATTGATACAGAAGCGACTGGCCCTGCAGCTGAGGTTGTGCGCCATATTAAAGAGATGGTGCCTGATAGTAAAATTCCTCCACTTGAAGGGAATCATACGTCTCATGTGAAATTAAAGATGTCGACGCGTAAAGAAAAGCAGGATGATATTCGTTATGATGTTTCAAGCACGCTGACCGATTTAAAGTTAGTTATCCCTGAAGGTAAAAGATCTCTTAAAACAGAAAAGGCTGAGTTTAATGGGCGCAACGGCTATTCATACTTTAAGTCTGAGGCAGCAGTTCTAGAAGATATGCCTGTTTCTCTGGTGTGGTCACTCGAGAAAAAAGGTGAGGATGAACATCAAGTTCTTGAGCTAAAAGGCGAAGAAACGCCAGAAGTTTTATTAAAGGATGTCCCTGAAACTATTGCCGGCATTGAGGGCGTTGTGCCATTTACACTTAAAATGATGCAGAAGAATAAAGAGCCGCAGAACATTTGGGTTGAAAGCACTCTCAATAATAATGTTGTGGACCTAAAGCTCTTTAACTGGAAGAAGGAAGCAGGCGTTCCTCTCTTTGCAAAAGCTAAAGGTGTCTTTGAGCAAGGTAAGAGCGTAAAGCTAAGCTCACTTCAAGTAACGGGTGACGGTGTTGATGTGCAGGGAACTGTCAGTAAAGACCTAAGAGATAAAGAAGGTATTCCTCACTTTAATGCATCTGTATTTCATGTGGGTGAGCGGAATCACTTAAAGAATTTCTCTTTTGATGGGCAGAACCTTGTGGTTAAAGGCCGAAGCTTGGATGTAAGAAATCTTCTTAAGAAGTCTGAGAACAAAGAAAAATCTCCTTTGGAGGATATTGTGGACTTTACAGCAGATATACATGTAGATGATGCCTTTCTGGCAGAAGGTCAGCTTTGGAATTTTGTGCGTGGTACCGTGAAGAAAAAAGGTGAAAACTGGGATCGTGCTGATGTCTCTGCGCAAATTAACGGGACACCTGTTCAAATGAGCCTAAAAGACACTGAAAACCCTCAAGTGAAGCAGGCAAAGCATATTAAAGTAGATACTGAGCATGCAGGGATGTTTTTGAGGTCGCTTGGGATATATGACAAAATGCGTGGGGGACGCTTGTCTCTTAATGCTCACTTTAATGAAAGTTTTACAGAAGGTCAGGGGCACGTAAACCTGAACGATGTCCGCATTGTAAAAGCCCCTTTACTTGTTAAGCTGATTTCTTTCTTCTCACTGGAAGAGCTTTTGAGTTCTCAGTCTGGCATTAAGTTTGGTGAGGCGTATGGTGAGTTTGTTTATAAAGACCACTTTTTAAATATAAACCGCATTAAGATGAGTGGCCCATCAATTGGGCTTCGTGCTCTTGCAAGTGTTCATGTGAAAGAAAATGTGCTTGCTGCACGCGGGCAGATGATTCCTGCTGAGGGCTTAAATAAGGCTGTGAGTAATATTCCACTTATTGGTACAATTCTAACAGGCTCACAAGAAGGGGTGAGCGTTGCAAACTTTTCAATTATCGGAAGCATGAAAGACCCGAGTGTAAGTGTGAACCCGCTCTCACTTCTGACACCTGGTTTAGTTAAAGATTTCTTCTCAGGCCTTATGGGCGACGATGGAGAATCTGTTGAATCTGTTCAAAATGACTTGAAAAAGTATCTCGAAAAGAGAAATACTAAGAAAAATAAAAAATAGGTGATGGGAATGCATAAGAACTTTATCGTGAGTGCACTTCTAGCTGTAAGTTTAACAGCATGTGCCCCTGCAAGTGAAGATAAGGTGGATACGGTTCACTCTGGCGATCTGACACCTTTAGAGATTCATGGCTTTGATAATGAAGTTATTGGAGCTTTTCAGGTTGAGGTTGCCGATACATATGAAGAGCGTGCCCAAGGCCTCATGTATCGAACATCTATGGCCAATGACCGCGGCATGCTCTTTATTTGGGAACGCCCTCACTTTTATAAAATGTGGATGAAGAACACAGAGATTTCTCTCGATATGTTGTTCATTAAACATGATACGATTTTAGATATGGCGCTTGGTACAGTGCCACACTCTTTGGAAGAGCTTGGTGGTGTTGTATCTGTTGATAAAGTATTAGAGCTCCCAGCAGGACGCGTGGAAGCTCTCGGGATTCAGGTTGGCCATACAATCTCGTATGGTGAATAAACCTAATTAATTTTTCTCAAAGTGGAATGGATTTTCGTAAGGTTTATCTTCCACGTGTTTGTATCTCAGGTAGTCTTTTGTAAGGTCATACACCTTACCTCTTAGGCGTACCAGAGCGTACAAGTTTGGCAGAATCATCATGCCTGTGAATGTTGTCGCCATTGCCCATACAAGCTCTAGCTTCAGAACTGCACCAGCAAAGATGCAGGCGATAAAGAGTAGGCGGTACCAAATAATAGATTTTACACCCATCAGGTACTCTGTCGCTTTTTCACCGTAGTAACACCAGCCAAGTAGTGTTGAGTAAGCAAAGAACATAAGGCTAAGAGATACAATAACAGAACCAATGTTAAAGCCGGCAATAGAAGGGAAGACACTTGAGAATGCTTGCCCTGTAAGAGAGGCTCCGTTTTCTCCGCCTGTCCAAATACCAGTTGTGAGAATTACCAGTGCGGTAAGGGTACAAACAACCAGTGTATCAATAAATGTTTGCAGCATAGAGACAAGAGCTTGCTCTGTTGGGTGCGTTGTTTTGGCAGCAGCAGCGGCAATAGGCGCACTACCAAGGCCAGATTCATTAGAGAACACACCACGTGCAAGGCCGAGTTGCATGGCTGTTTTAACTGCAGCGCCCATAAAGCCACCTACAGCAGCTGTACCACTAAATGCACCCTCAAAGATAAGGCCGAAGGCGCCGGGGATAGCTGAAGCATTCATTGCAACTACGTACAGAGCTGCAAGGACATAAACAGCAATCATAACAGGAACAATAGCACTTGCTACGGCTGCAATACGTGTAATACCGCCAAGGATAACGAGGCCTGTTGTGACAGCTAGGATTGTACCTGTCACGCCAAATGGTACATTAAATGTAGATTCCATGATGTCAGCCACACTGTTACTTTGGATCATGTTACCAAGGTTTAGGGCTGCAATGGCCATGAAGGCTGCAAAGATACTCGCAAGAAGAGGGCTACCAAGTCCGTATCGGATGTAGTACATCGGACCACCACTCATTGTG
The DNA here is from genome assembly GCA_036141575.1 of Pseudomonadota bacterium. Lineage (NCBI taxonomy): Bacteria > Pseudomonadati > Pseudomonadota > Pseudomonadota bacterium. The sequence goes on from JAYZXF010000001.1 coordinate 229,698, forward strand.
CCATTTTCATTTTGAATACGGTAGTGAATACCAAGAATGGCTTCACTGAATTTTGTTGCCATACCGAGGAGCCCCGTCATCCACATCCAGAAAATTGCGCCTGGACCACCCATAGCAATGGCTGTTGCTACACCAGCAATGTTACCTGTACCTACCGTTGCGCTAAGTGCTGTCATAAGGGCTTGAAGGTGCGTGATATCGCCACTGCTGTCAGGGCGCTCTTTTTTACAGAAGATCAGCTCCCACGCATATTTGAACTGCGTGATTTGTAGGCCGCGTAAGCCGATTGTAAGGATAAGAGCTGTCACCACTAGGATGATCAGCATCGGCCAGCCCCAAAGTACATCATTAACGTAATTGAAAAAATCCAAAGCTTGCGTTTGGGACATATTTAACTCTCCTTAAGTCGGGCCTGCTTATTTGAGGCAGCTTTTATCCTATTCAAAAATTTCGCTGATGATAGCAGGTGTCAAAAGTTGAGGCAAAACAATTGCATCTTTTTGACCCTTAGGGAAATAAAGGTAAAGTGGAACACCCTTACGGCCGTAAGTCTCTAGGATTTTTGTGATATCTGCGTTAAAGCGTGTCCAGTCACCTTTGTAGAGGGTAATGTCATGCTTGGCAAATAGGTCCATAACGCGTTTGCTTTTAAGCGTCGTACGCTCGTTCACTTTACATGTTATGCACCAGTCTGCTGTCATGTTCACAAAGACAGCTTCACCAGCGCTTAGGCTTGCGTAGAAATCTTTTTCTGTCCAAGTGCGCCATGTCACTTCTTTGCCATTTGTTGTGTGAGGGACTTCAACCTCTACAGTTTTTTCTGTAGGCCATAGCTTTTGGTAAAGAGGAGACCCTTCAATATCATTCATACCATACCCCATGAAGGCACCAATAGAAGCAAGCATGAAGAGGAAGGCAAAGAGCTTACGCATAAGGCCGGCTCCAAGTGTCATGAGTTTGCCGTAGCACCATGCACAGAAGAATGATGTAAGTAGGATAAGCAGTGTCATAAATGACGCTTCAGTACCAACAAGGCTTGTGAAGACCCACAGTAGCCATAGTGCTGTTGCAAGCATTGGGAAAGCGAGGAATTGTTTGAATGTGATCATCCAAGCGCCAGGCTTTGGTAGGGCCTTAATAAGTGGCGGGAACAATGTGAGGAAGAGGTAAGGGAATGACAGACCCAGACCTAGCATTGCAAAGATGGCCAGTGTTTTTTCTGGTGTCAGTGTGAAGGCGTAACCCATTGCGGTACCCATAAATGGCGCTGTGCAAGGTGTTGCCACAATAACCATGAGGATACCACTTGAAAAAGTATGTCTAAGTTTATGTTTTGTTTGTGGTGCTTCTCCGATTTGTGTGAGTTTATCACCAACAGAAAATAGGCCGAAGAGGCTCATGCTCAGTAGGAAAATTAACAGAGAAAGCGAGAGTACAAAGTATGGGTTTTGTAGTTGGAAGCCCCAACCAATCGCTTCACCTGCTTGCGTTAGGAAGACCATAACCCCGCCAAGTGCAACCATTGTTGCAACGGCACCAAGGCTAAATGTAAATCCATGAAGGAATGCTTTACCCGAGCCTGCATGCTTAATAAGTGAGAACACTTTAAGTGCAAGAACAGGGAGTACGCATGGCATAAGATTTAGAATTAAACCACCAAGGAATGCAAAAATAAGCGCAAGCTTAAAGGTTAGATCCTGAGTGGCAGTGTTAAAAAAAGATGATGAGCCAACGCCATTTTGAATGCCAATCACAATTTCTTCCTGCTGAGGGGTTGGGAGGGCGCGTGTAATGCGTTCGCTTTGTACAACGATGCCCTTATCAAATGTAAGAAGCAGGCCATCAATTGTTTTTGTTTCTGGTTTAAGGTTTTTATCTTTAGCAACTTGCAGGGCCATACGACCATCTTCAAGAGTTACAAAGGATTGAAGGGCACTATCTTCAATAACGCCTTCTTGTAGT
>JAYZXF010000002.1 GCA_036141575.1 Pseudomonadota bacterium
GAACATACTACGTTGGTGGTGTGCTCTCTGTTGGGGCGGCCGGTCCTCCTGCTTTTGGGGCATTTAGTAGTGCTAATGCTTGCGGTACGCCCCTTGTGATAGAAGCTGTTATCCCGTAAAATATAAAAGCTGAATAAGGAAATTAACGTATTATGTTGAAAAAAATAACTTTAGTTGCTTTAGCGCTTGTAACGCTATGTAGTGCAACGGCTTCATACGCAGAGGGAGCTATCCTTTTTGTGTCTCCACACCGTGTTGTTATTGAGCCTAAAGAGCGTACAGATGTTGTGAGTATTGCAAACCAATCTGATCGTGAGCGTAAATATGAGATGATTGCGGTAGATCAGGTCATGAATGAGAACGGTGTGACGCAGCGTAAAGATACATTCCAGTATTCAGCTAAGCGTATGCTTCGTTTTGTTCCACAGCGCGTAACGCTTAAGCCTGGTGAGCGCCAGATTGTTCGTATTATGGCGCGTCGTCCTGCGGATTTAGATGATGGTGATTACCACTCGCACCTTCTATTTAGAGAAGTACCGAACAAGGATGAAACTGCAGAGCTTGCAGGTAAACAATCTGATGTACAAGTCAAGACAGGCGCTGCTGCAAAAACACTTTCATTTAACATTGGTACATACTTTGGTGTTGCGATTCCAATTATTGTACAAAAGGGTGAGATTGAGTCTGGTATTGAAATGGGCCAGATTGAAGTTGCGCCACGTAGCGATGGTAAAGTGTTGTTTGCGAGCGTGCCATTTATCCGTTCGGGTAACTCAGAGGCTTCAGGATTCCTAAAAGTTTACATTCAAGACGCAAGTGGTGAAGCGATTAGTTCTCAAGTTGTTTGGGTGCGTGTGTACCGTGAAGTTGATCAAATTGTTCGTAAAGTGAACGTCAAGCTTCCTGAGGTTATTCCTCCGGGAGCTAAGGTGAAGTTTGACCTTTACGAAACAGATGACGATCAGGCTCCGTTAATTTCGTCTCAGATTGTAGATCTTAACTAAAAGCTTGAAGCAAAAAGAAGCGCCCCACGGGGCGCTTCTTACGTTTGTGCATAACCTATCGGATAAGACGAGGGGCAATGTCAGAGAAGTTCTTCACTTCACCCACTTGTGCAGCAACCTGCATACCTAGGTCATGGCGCTCGTCTGTGCGGTCGTAACAGCCGTCTTCAATGACGCATACGTTGAAGTCCATGTCATGGGCTTCGTAAGCACTCATAGAGACTGTACCAAGTGACAGACCACCAACAATGTAAAGGTCAGTGACGCCTTTTGTGCGCAGGATGATCTCTAGGCGTGTACGGTCAAATGGGCCTACGCGGTGTTTACGGATTACTGGTTCGCCTTTTTGTGCAGCGATTTCTTCAGGGATTTGAGTACCCCATTGGTCAAGAAGAAGAGCGCCCTTATCTTTAATACCTTTAAAAATTTTAGAGTTCGTCTCAGGAAGTTCCGCGTAACCATCGCTAAAGCCTGTACGTACGTGAATGACAAGGCCACCTTGCTCTCTGAAGTGCTCTTGAATACGCGCGATACGTTGAAGCGTATCGTGTTTTTTCACGTACTGTGAAGTTTCTTCACTGAGAAGACCTTTTGGATCAAGGTATTCATTCATTAAATCAACACATAAAAGTGCTATCATTTTTCTTATTCCCCTATGTAAAAAAATTAAGAAACCTGCCGAAAAAATCTTGACGTATGTTTCAAACAGGCGTATTTCAACCATCACTATTACACAGTAAATACGACTTTGAAAAGAGAAATCCGAAAATGATGATTGAACATGCGGCCAATGCTGGCCATCTTTCTGGCGTTTCAGCAGTCCAAATGTGGACGGCTGTTGCGATCTTTATTGCCACTTATGGCGTAATCCTATCTGAGCGCATTAACCGTGCTATTGTTGCGGTTATTGGTGCGGGCCTTATGGTCCTTCTTGGCGTGATGACACAAGAGCAAGCTGTCCACTCTGTAGATGCCAACACAATTGGTCTTCTACTGGGTATGATGATCCTTGTCGCTGTGATGAAAGAGTCTGGTGTTTTCCAGTACGTTGCCATTAAGTCCGCTAAAGTGGTGAAAGCTGAACCGGTGAAGATGCTTGTGGTATTTGCACTTGTAACAGCCGTGTTTAGTGCCCTGTTGGATAACGTGACAACAGTTCTTCTAACAACGCCTGTAATTCTGCTGATTACGCGTGAGCTGAATGTTAAGCCTTACCCGTACCTGTTCACAAGTATTCTTGCATCTAACATTGGTGGTGCAGCAACGCTTATTGGTGACCCGCCAAACATTATGATTGGTTCTGCCGCTCACCTTGGGTTCTCTGACTTTATTGTAAATGTTGCGCCGGCTTCAGTATTCATTATGGCTGCAACGCTGATTCCAATTATCTTCTTCTGGAGAAACTCTCTGCACGCTGAAGAAAACGCAAAACAGCGTATTATGCGCATGAATGAGAAAGAAGCGATTCAAGATAAAGAGCTTTTGATCAAATCTCTTATTGTGATGTTTGCTGTTCTTGTTGGTTTTGTAGTTGGTCACAGCTACCACATTATGCCAGCAACGATCGCCCTAACAGGTGCAGCAGTTCTTCTGCTTCTTGATAACATTCACCATGGTAGTGAAGAGCAGCACGAGAAGGTTCACCATGCAATTGGTGAAGCCGAGTGGGTAACGCTCTTCTTCTTTGGTGGTCTATTTGTTCTTGTGCACGGTATTCAAAACGTGGGTGTGATTGGCTGGATGGCTGACCACATGATGGCGATGACTGGTGGTGATAAGACGACAACAATCTTTGTGATCCTTTGGGGTTCTGCAATCCTGTCTGCTCTTGTTGATAACATTCCTTTTGTTGCGACAATGATTCCAATGATTCAGGAAATGACACCTGCTATGGGTGGTGAAGAAGCTGTGAAGCCTCTATGGTGGGCGCTATCTCTTGGTGCTTGCCTTGGTGGTAACGGTTCTTTGATTGGTGCGAGTGCCAACCTTGTGGTTGCTGGTTTTGCTGAAAAAGCAGGCCACCGTATCCCCTTCCTAAAATTCATGCTGATGGCATTCCCGCTCATGTTGATGAGCATCGTGATTGCAAGCATCTATGTATGGATCGTCTTCATTTAAAGTTGACGTTAGCTATCAAAAAAGGCGCCTGAGAGAGGCGCCTTTTTATTTGTTCATCACGGACCAGGGTCTGAGCCTAGAGCAGGGGTTGAATCAAGCGTACCGCTATCTAGGAGGACGTCACCGCCCAGTGGGCCACCAGCTTGTCCCCACCAGTTGTTTTCGGCGCGAAGTGTGCCGCCATCTACATCAACAAAGATGTCGTTGTTGGTATTGTTAAAGATACGGTTGTTACCTGTCGTAGAAAGCGCGCCGCCACCAAGGTCCATTGTTACGGTACCTGTTGAGTCATCATTAATGTATGCGCCCCAGTTGGTGTTATCAAACGCTGAAACGTTTTGGAACTCACCACTAAAGTTTGATGTGTCATAGGCATTAAACTCAATACCAGCATCTGCGTTACCGCTTACGCCGCTAGAACCTGTAAGAGACCACGTGAGGTTACCAGATTGGTTGCTGCGAATATCCATACCGTCATCAGCATTGTTGCGTGAGTTTACTTGGTTAAGAGTTGCATTCATTGTTGAACTGTTGTTGGCCTGCATAAAGAGACCATCTTGACCCATGCTGTCTCTAATTGTGAGGCTGTTAAGAGCAATTGTCATGTTGGATGTTGATTCAGATTGAATAATCACACCATTATCGCCGCTATCCTCAATGGTCCCTGTTGTAAGAGCCATGTTTACCGTAGAGCCGTTTTGTGCATTTACAAACAGGCCTTCATTGCCGTTGGTGTTGGATGTAAGGTTGCTGACTGTCCCTGTTGTGCTACCAATTTGTGAGTTGTTGATACCCGTAATGTTAAGGCCATGGTTTGTGTTACCGCTTGTGTTAGCTGTTGCAATATCGTAGTTGCGAATGTTTGCGCTTGTGCCTGCAAGGATTTCAATACCATTTACGGTATTTCCACCTGCTGTAAGGTTGCTGAGGTCAAGGCCTACACCAGATGTTTGAGCGCTATCCGCATATTGGAAGCTAAAGCCTGTAAGGGCGTTATTGTTCGCTGTCGCACCATCTAGTGTGAGCAGGGATTGTGTTGTGCCATTTGTAAGCGTTACAAAACCGTATCCGCCATTATTGTTAAAGGCGTTTGTACCACTAAAGTTCATGTTATAAACCGTAGCATTATCTGTAAAGAGTCCCAGCATACCATGGCTACCAGAGCCTGTAATGGTGAGGTCTGTAAATTGGTTATTATCGGCATTGTGGTTGAAGAGACCTGTGCCTGTTGTACCTGTAATGTTGACATTATTAATTGTGTTTCCAGATGAACGGTCTAGCAGTTCAATACCGTTACCAGCTGATGTGTCTACAGTGAGATCTCTAATCGTTGTGCCATCAGCATTGTTTGTTAGGTAAATACCACTGTCTGTACTTCCTGTTACATCTGACCCAGTAATAAATCCATTGTCAGCACCGTTAATGTAAATGCCACTCTCGCCTGCACCTGTAATATCTACGTTTGTGAGGGTAAATGAATCTTGTCCGTCGCCATCAATGTTTACACCATTACGTGTTGCGTTAACAATCGTTGCGTTGGTAAGCGTACTGTTAGGAGAATTCGGTGTTCCGTTGCTTCCTGAAACAAGGTTGTAACCATGAGCACCTGCATTTGTAATTGTTGCACCTGTAATTGGGTTTCTGCGTGAGTCGGTCATGCGGATACCATCATCACCAGATCCTGTTACGGTAATGTTGGCAAGTGTTGTATCCCACGTATATTCATAATGAAGGCCGTATCCACCGCTTCCGTTGACCTCAAATGTGTTTACGGACGTATTATCAATGTAGTATGCGTATAGACCATCATCACCAGCATTAGTCACGAGAATGTTTGAAATGGTATTTCCAGTGTTAGCGCCTGAATTGCTAAAGTGGATGCCATCAGTACCTGTATTGGTAATGTTTGTACCTGTAATTGTTCCGTTATCAGCACCATTAATATGGATACCATGTCTAAACGTACCAGTAATATTAGAGTTTGTGACAGCGTAGTTATCTTCATTATCAGAAGAGAAGTAAATACCATCACCAGCAGCTGTTGTATTAACGGTTACTTGGTCAAGCTCTAGAGAGAATGTACCATTTTCAGCATAAAAAGCGTGGTTACCACTGTTGTTCACAGTTACAAGTTGAGCCACGTTATTGTCTGCATTTCTGTAACGAATACCGTAGCGGCCTGGGCTTGTGATTGTTGTGTTATGAACAAGTGTATCGGCAGAGTTATTTAGATAAATCGCATCTTGCCCAGCGTTGTTAATTTGTACGTTTGAGATAATGAGGTTGTCACCACTGTTAGAGAAAATACCTTCGTCGCCAGGGTTGTTAATGATGACATCGCGGATAATAGCATTATCTGCATTATCATCGCGTACGTAAATAGCTTCATCGGCTGCATTATCAATACGGATACCCGCCACTTCAATGCCGCTATTACTACGGATTGTGATGGTATCACCTGAATTAGATGTCAAAATTGGAAACCCGCCAGCAGGAAGAACTACAAAACCATTGACATCTTCAGGTGGAAAACCTGGGAAGGTTACAGTATCACCATCAATGTAAAAGTCTACACCTTCACCATAAAGCTTTTGGTTTGTATCTCGGAGAACAAAGTTGCCTGTGTAACCTGTGCTGGTTCCATCACCTTCATATACATAAATAAAGTCGTTATTACCTGCGGCTGAAATACCTGCAGAAAGTGTGTTGTAAGGGTTGCCTGGTGAACCATCACCACCGCCACCAGCTGTGTTATCAACAAAATAAATACGTGATTCGTCTGCACCAGAACCAGGGTCGTAAGCAGCACTAATAAGGCCAGGGACATCAGCGACAACGATATCAATATCACGCTCAATGGGCTCCATCATGCGGGCGCGAATGCCTTTATGATCAACAAGCTTTTTGCTTTTTCCAAGTGGGATACGTATGCGCAAATCTGCATAGTGGTTATGACCTCTTGCTTCATCATATAGGGTTTCATAACCCATTCTAAGCCATGGCGTTAGGTTGGTATGCGCACGCAGGCGTGTGCCTTCAATATCTGTATAGTTCCCTTTATAGAAACGGTAGTAAGCAGCGTTGACCCAAAGGTCTCGCTCTTTACCAAGAGGGATGCGTCGACCAATTTCAAAGTCATATCCCTTTAAACTGGATTCATAGGTTTGGCCGCTATCTGCAATCAGTCGCCCGTCATTTGCAATACGGATTTGTAGTCCTGTATCTGAAATGAGGTTTGGACGCGAGAGAGGGTGGTACATGTTGGCACGGAAATCCCAGTTCTTTGTGAGAACTTCTCCACCAAAAGTCATTTGTTTGTAAGTAAAGTTTGTGAACGAACGCCTTACATCGTAGAAGCCGTAAACGCCAATAACTTTATTGTCTTTAATTTTACGATACCCAAGACCAAAGTTACCCTCTGTTGTGTTTTGATCTGTCACAACTCCACGAATATCTGCAAACGTCATAGCATCCGCACGTTGGTTGAGAGGGATCATGAAATCCATAGAGTAGATGTTACGGTTGTTACCAAGCTTAGTGTTGTAATCCACAACAGGCTCGAATTCTTTAAAAGATCCCTCAGATGCGAAAGCTGGGACACTGCTAAGAAGTGTCGTGCTGAGGACTGCGTATTTCATAAACTTAAACATCATAGTAAGAAGTCTAAAGCAAAAACCTTGCCAGTGCCTTAAAAACCGTCTAGCGTGGGAAAAGTTGAGTGATTTGTAACTAAGGGGATGTGATTAAAAAGTGGCACGTATACTCGTTATTAAACTGGGTGCTCTTGGAGATTTTGTGCAGGCCACTGCAGCACTGCAATCTATTCGTGCGACACACCCAGATGCGCACATTACACTGCTCACAAGTCAGGCTATGAAGCCTTTCATAAAAAATTTACCTTGGGTGGATGCCATCGAGTTTGACGGGCGCAAGTCTGTTTGGAATCCATTTTACTTGAAAAAACTCGCTTCTCAGTTGAGAGGGTATGAGCGTGTCTATGATCTTCAGACTAATGATCGTACGACATTTGTTTATTCTAAGCTTGCAGGTCAGGCAGAGTGGAACGGTATTGTAAAGCGTGATGTGCTTTGCCATAAAAACCCACTGCGTAACCAAATGCACAGTTTGGATCGTTTAAAAGATCAGCTGGCGGTTGCCGGTGTAGATATGACTCATGAACCTGACCTCTCTTATATGCAGGAAGATGTTGAGGGGCTTATGAAAGAATACGGCCTTAAGTCTGGCCAGTTTGTTTGTGTTGTCGCGGGTGGAAGTCCGCATCGCCCAGATAAGCGTTGGCCACATTATGTAGAATTGATTCAGAAGCTAGAAGATAAATATCAAGTGGTTCTTGTTGGGGCAAAAGCAGAGCAAGATGACCTTGGCAAAATTGCTCATGAGACCAAAGTTGTTAACCTTTGCGGTAAAACCTCACTTGGGCAGTTGGTTGGGCTCTTTCAAAAGGCAGGTGTGTTTGTTGGGAATGATACAGGACCTTCACATATTGCAGCTGCGTCTGGCTTAAAAGGCCTCGTCCTTTTTGGCAATGATAGTAATCCAAACTTGTGCGCGCCGCGCGCAGAGGGCGTTTCTTTCTTGAGAGATGCTGAAGATATTGCGTCCATTTCGCCACAGGATGTGTATTCAAAAATAAAGCCTTTCTTGAAAGAACTTGATTTCAGCCTTTCTTAAAAGACACACTTAACTTTATGAGAAGGTATGCTCCAGCATTTGGTGTGCTGGCTGGCCTGCTAGTGTCAGCCTGTACGCCTGAGATTGAACATTTTGCCAAATCTGAATGGCAAGATGTGAAGACGTTTGAGTATGGTAAAACGTTTAGCAAAATTTCTGGGTTTAGTGATGCGTTCCCAAGTTATACAGAGCGTTCTGCTGCATTAGATCAGCGTTTATGTTTACATCAGGAGAGTGAACGCCGTACGATTACAGTAAACGGCGTGAATGACCAGCAGTACTACCGTCGTTGTACTTTGATGCCATATCCAACGCCGCAGCTTCATCGTTTCTAAATCAAAGTTTACTTGATTCTATAGTTTTGTTTGTATACATTAAGTGTATTGTTGATCTTTCAGCACTTTTGATATGGCGGAGTTTGCCATGACACTTTCTTTGCCCTTAGGGCGTTCCCTTGTGCGGTGGATGGATGAAACAGATGTTTCTGATATGCCTGTTCAGCGTATAGGGCTTTCTCAGATGGTGCCTTTGGAAAAGGTGCTGCCTCAGTTGAAGCGGAGCCGTGTAGAAGTTCAAGATGTGACGGATAGCGAATTAGATGCTGTGCGTGTAAAGCTTGAACAAGCAGCTTCAGTTGAAACCGCTTTTGACGCGGACACATATCTGCAGGTCTGTAAAACACGTCCACTCGCTCAGCACTGTAAGGCTGCCTCTTGGGTGGTGCAGCAGTTGTTTGGTGGTCGTATTGTTTACGCCAAGATGCCAACCGGTGTTGCGCATTACTGGAATATCCTGCCTTGTGGCCGTGAAGTGGATGTTACAGCACCTCAGTATGAGGATGTGTATGAGGGAAACGGGCGTGACCCGGTTGTTCCTTTTACGCATATTACCTTGTCTGGTAAATCTGTGAACCCACGCTTCAAAAAGCTTTATAAACGATACCAAGAAAAGGCCGCCCAATGAGGCGGCCTTTTCAATGTATTTAGTACCCACCTTGTGGTGGCTGTTTAATGATGACTTCACGTTTACCAACATGGTTGGCTTCACCGACAAGGCCATCGCTTTCCATTTTATCAATGATGCTGGCCGCACGGTTGTAACCAATTTTCAGGTGACGTTGAATGAAGGACGTAGACGCCTTTTGTTCACGCGCTACAACCTCAACCGCTTGCAGGTAGAGAGGGTCATCATCTTCGACACCGCCATTACCAGTACCGCCAGCTGCACCGTCGCTGCCACCAGACTTGGTGATATCGATGAACTGAGGGTCTGACTGTTCTTTGAGGTGTGTTGAGATGGCATGACACTCTTCTTCGCTCACAAAGGCACCATGCAAGCGATCAAGGCCGTTAGAGCCGTTCGCCATGTAAAGCATGTCCCCTTTACCAAGAAGTTGCTCAGCACCCATAGAATCAAGGACTGTGCGTGAGTCAATCTTACTTGTTACGTTGAATGAGAAACGTGTTGGGATGTTGGCCTTAATAAGACCTGTTACAACATCAACACTTGGACGCTGCGTTGCCACAAGAAGGTGGATACCAGCAGCACGAGCCATTTGTGCAATACGTGCAATACTGTGTTCCACTTCTTTACCTGCCACCATCATCAGGTCAGCGAGCTCATCAATCACCACAACAATGTACGGCATGTTGGCTTCAGCAACCGGCTTCTCTTCATATGTTGGTTGGCCGTTTACAGGGTCAAAACCAGTTTGAACCATCTTCTTCGGGATTTCGCCTTTCGCTTCAAACTCAGCAAATTTTTGGTTAAAGCTTTGGATGTTCTTCACGCCCATGTCTGTCATTTGACGGTAACGTTGTTCCATTTCGCGTACCACCCACTTCAGCGCGTTGTTGGCTTTTTGCGGGTCAATGATAACTGGTGTAATGAGGTGTGGAATATCGTTGTAAACAGAAAGTTCCAGCATCTTTGGATCAATCATCACAAACTTTAGTTGGTCAGGTGTCATGCGGTAGAGCAGGCTAAGGATGAATGCATTCATCGCAACCGATTTACCAGAGCCTGTTGTACCCGCAATAAGGGCGTGAGGCATTTTAGCAATGTCTGCGTATGCTGGGTTACCAGATGTATCCACGCCAAGGGCAACTGTTAGCTTGCCTGGATGGGTCTCAAATTCTTCTGTCGCAAGAAGCTCGCGTAGCGTGACCATGCCGCGATTCAGGTTCGGCATTTCAATACCAATAGCATTGCGACCTGGCACTGTGGCGATACGGATTGACATGGCTGCCATAGAGCGCGCTAGGTCATCAGCAAGGTTAATCACTTGAGAACTTTTGACACCTGCAGCAGGTTCAAGCTCGTAAATTGTAATAACAGGCCCTGGGCAGATGCGCGTGATTTTACCTTGGACACCGTAGTTTGCAAGCTCAGCCTCAATACGGCGCGCGTTTTGTTGAAGGGCTTCATCATCTGTTGCTTCTTTTGCTTCTGGCGGCTCATCAAGCAGATTAAGCGCAGGGAGTGAAAATGAGTCGCTTAAGTTCAGTGGAAGAGCTGTTTGCTTTTCACTTTCAACCTTGGCAGCAGGCTTTATTTGTTTTTGAGGCTTCTCAATAGCAGGTTTAGCAATGCTTTGTGCTGTTTGAGCTTGCTGCTTTTTCACAGCGTGCGAGATATCTTTCTTTACAGCCTCTGTTGGTGAGAAGAGAGGTAGGTCAATTTGTAGACTGCTCTTGTTGAAATTAATGCGACGCAGGCCGCGGTATGCATATTTGGCAAACATGCTCACAAAGCTGTAAGCAATGCGAGAGAAACGCGCAACGTCAGAGAAGGCATAGCCAGTCCACCATACAAATGATGTAAAGAATGTAAGCGCCATAAGTAGCAGTGTGCCAGCATAGCCAATCATTGGGCTACAAATTACAGCAAGGAGTTTGCCGAGAAGGCCTCCGTTACCAATACTGTTTGGTGCTGGCCATTCTGGCATAACATTAAGGAGTGTGCAAAGTGTTGCAAAACTAAGGAGCATTGGGAGGAGGGCGCAAAGCCTAAAGCCGGCCTCATGGAAACCACGGTGCTTTACAAGCTGAGCCGCAAGAACCAGAAAGGCAACAGGGAGCCAGAATACGCTAAGGCCTAGGTATGTGATACCAAGATCAGATACATACGATCCTGCAAGGCCCATGCTGTTATTGACCTGCGAGGACGCAGTTGCAACACTTAAGGATGGATCTGTTGCATTATGTGTAAAAAAGGCCAAACATAAAAAAATAGCAGTAAAGAATAAACCGAGTGCTACGGCCTCTTGTGTGCGATGTTTGGCAAAATTAGATTGTGCTTTAGTTGGCATTCCCGTTCTCCTTCTCCAACTACAGTTTTACGGCAAAAAATCCCAAAAATCCAGTAAAGATCGTACAAAAATACTTTAGAAAAAGTAGAGTGTTACTTATATGATACAAGACTTTAATGAATGGCTTTTGATTTGGAATTAAATTGCATGTTCATTAAATGAACAGTTTACAAGAAGCGCAAAACTTATAAGACTTTCTCCAAAGTCTATTTTTGGGCTGGTCCATTTGGGGCCGCAAAATAATCTCTTCGGAGAACAACTATAACTAAACAAAAATAGGATAAATCCAATGAAGGATATGATCAAAATGATGTTGGCTGTATCTATGATTGTTGTAGCTGGTTTCGCTGTATCTGCATGTGATGATGACGATAGCAGTGCTACTGGTCTGGTAATCAGAAACAACTAATCGTTGATATAAACAACATTTTCGTTAGCTAACGGAAAACTTATAAAAAATAAAATAAATAATAGGGAAGTTCAAAATGAACAAACTTCTTAAAAGCACATTGATCGCCGGCGGTGTGATGGGCGCTTTCTTCGCTTCTAACGCGAACGCGCAATCATTCAACGTCCTGATCGATGAAATTGAGCTTGTTAGCGATGCTGACAACTACATCTCATCTGCTGCTACTGTGTACAAGCCATCTGTTGGTGTAGGTGCAGCAACAACTACAACTGTTGACTTCTTTGCTGATGACAACGAGCGTTACAACCTAGTTAAGCCTTCAACTGGCGTGTACGAGTCTATGATCGTTCACTTCACAACTGCTGAAGTATCTGGTTCTACTGCTGGTATCACTAACGTTGACCTAACAGACGTTCCAGGAAACGGTGGTTTCCGTGGCGCTCTATTCCACCAGTACGGTGGTCGTGACGTAATGATCTTTGGTTCAATTGGTGACGGTCTTGGTGCTTCTATTCAAGACGTAATTGCCGGTGCTGTTGCTATTCCAATGCAGCCTGTTGTTGTGACTGCTAGCGGTTTCTCAGTTCCTGAGTTCAACTGGAACTTCCCAGCTGCAAGCGTAGAAGAAATTGGTACTGACGTGAACCTTGTAAGTTCTCTAAAGCCATTCACTCTAGCAAACAACGTTGATAGCTCTGACGTTATCGACTTTGAATTCACTGTTAAAGCAAACGCTTTTGCTGCTGCAACTGACTTCAACGCTGGTACTTCTAACATTGCTGTAGGTCTATTTGCTAAGTCTATGACTGATGCTCGTCCTATGTTCCACCAAACGTTCCGCCCATCTGCTGCTGACGTAGCGGACGGTTCTGCGAGCGAAACAATCACATTCTACGATGTTCCTGCTGTTGACACTGTACCAGTTGCTTGGTTCGATGCTGACAACGATAAAGAACTTGACCAGGGTGAGTACGTTTCTATGGCTGACTTCACAGTAGAAAACTCAGATGTACTTGGTACTGCTATCGATGCAGCTCAAACAGCTGACTCTACTGTAGCGTTTGACTACAACAGTGCAATCAGTGCTGTAACTCAAACTGCTGTACCATTTGGTTACCGTACGTTTGACCTTGTGATCCCAATGGGTGACCTTGATGGCGCGACTGCTGCTCTAGCTCCTGCTGATGCAACATTCAACGCTTCTGGTATCATGGTTACTGATGCTGGTGCTGGTCCTCTAGCTACAAGCACTTGGGCTTCTACTTCAGGTACAGCTCTTCTACAAGTTGCTTACGACATCTTTGATGATGGTACAACTCAAGTAGCTCGTAACTTTGACCTAGCGATTGGTTACGGTGAAGAAACTGGTAACAGTGATGCAACAATTGATTCTGGTGAAGCAATGTTTGTCGTAATGGCTAACGCTGCTGCTGACAACGTTTCAGGTGTATCATTTGTTTCTAGTACTGAGCTTCTAACGATCTCTGGTATCCCATTCACAGCTATTACAGCTGTATCTGCGGATAACACTGGTGAGTACTCAGTAACTGTAAACTCAACTGATGACACAACTCCTACAACGACTGCTACTGGTCTTACAATTGAAGAAGTTGGTTCTCTAACAGTTGGTGCTGAACTTGAAGCTCCTGTTGCTGGTTCGATCACTGTTGTCGTTGGTGATGGTGATGCATCAAACACTGATGGTATCATCGACATCATTGACCTAGGTACTCTATAATACCTAAGTTCTACAGATGACTTAATAAACCCCCGCAAGTGCGGGGGTTTTACTTTTGTGTTTTTATAAAAATCCTCTATACTTGCTTTCATGAAATTTGAAACTGATTCTTTATTCTGGTCTGCTCAGCAAAAGCTTGAGTCTTTTGCTCAAACACTCCTGTGCTACATGCATTCAAAACGTACTTCTCTTCTCTCTCTTGTTGTGTTGAGTGTTTTGGTTGCTGTTATGTTGGTCTCTTCTGTTTTTGCACTGATGCCATACTTGCCAAGCCTGATGCTCACAAGTAATCCAGAAACGACAGCTTATGCATTTGAAGCAGGTGATTTGAAAAAGGCGCAGGCAGTTTCACTTGAGAGCTATGACTCTCTTGAGCGTGCTGCATGGTTTGGTGCATCAACACAGATGGCATTAAACGAGCTGCCAGTAGAAACAGTAAAAGCAGAAACAGCTTTGAATTTGACTCTTAAGGGAACAATTTCTGGATCTTCACCTTACGCTATTATTGTGGATAACATGACGGGTGAAAGTAAACTCATTCAAATGGGTGAGTCTGTGCTTAAGGGGGTTGTGTTAAAAGATATTCAGCGCCGCATGGTTGTACTGAGTAACAAAGGTAAGTTGGAAAAGTTAAGCCTTCCTGGAAACGATTTCTCGCAATTTGTTAAGAATGAAGGCAGTGCTAAGAAGCCTGCTACTGTGAAACCTTCTCAGAAGCGCTCTGGGCCTTCTAACGTCTATGTTTCAAACAGGGAAGTTGTAAAGCGTCAAGAAGTTCGTGTTTCAAAAGCTGATATTAAAGATGCGTTCTCCAACCTTGGTCGCCTTGCAACACAAGCACGTTTCTTGCCTCGTATTGAAGGTGAAGAGATTGTTGGCTTCCGTGTCACAAAGCTTAAGCATGACAGCTTCCTTGCGAAACTCACAGTTCAAGAGAATGACATTCTTGTGAAGGTGGATGATGTGCCTGTGTCAGACCGTGATCGTCTCTTCCCGATGCTGATGGAACTGAAGAATGCTGATGAGGCTGAAATTGTTCTGAATCGTCGTGGGACGCAAATTGGTCTTCTTATTAAAGTTGACTCATAGATACGACTTTGTTTTTATATCCCCTCTGTTATGGAGAAGTGGCCGAGTGGCTTAAGGCGCACGCCTGGAACGCGTGTTGAGGGCAACCTCTCGCAGGTTCGAATCCTGTCTTCTCCGCCATATCAAAACGCCCCCTTGTGGGGCTTTTTATATGGGGTTAAGAGAAACAGAGATAAGAACCTGCGAAGCAGGTTTGAAAGCGAGGAACGAGCGCCCGTAAGCGAGCGGAGCGATGCGCAAAGGAGCAAAGCGACTGGCAATCCTGTCTTTTCTTTATTTGTACGAACTTATGATTGATGCTACTTTGTGTTGCATTAGTTTTAGAGGTTATAAATGAAAAAAATAATATTCTTAGGCTTGAGTGCTCTTCTGCTTATTTCTTGCAGTAAATCAGTTGAAAAACCAGTAAAGGCTGTGGCGACAGCGCCTATGAAGGTGGTGGGAGCTGCTATGGTTGCTCCTCCTTTGATAGGGCTTTATGCATATGGTTGTTTAGATGCTACTATTCCTCGTGTTTCTTTTGAAAAGGACCGCATTACTGATGTGACAGTTAATGAGCATGTAACGAAAAAAAAGTATAGCCACACTGTAGTGTGTGAGGCGTATCATGATGGCACCTGTGGGGGGACAGGAGGAGAATGGAAGTGGAGAGAGAAAATGCCTGTTTCTCCTCAGTACGGTAAGGCTGCTGATGGTCGTGATATTAAAATTAGTTTTGGTGGGTGTGGCGGGTATCCAAATATTACCTTTATAAATGAGCAGGGGGATGTTGATAGTGATGCTCATAAATATTGTGAAAAATTAGATGTAAACCCTCTGAGTGTTATGAAAGAGCCAGGAAGTATGTGTTACAGCGGACCAGACAAAACCGAACTTCTTATGAAGTTTACATATAAAAGAAAGCGCTTAAAGAATGAAAGCCATTAATTAGCTATCTTTTCAGCCCTCTTTAAGACCGCCCCAAAGAATCCGTCACAACCATGTTCTGCTGGAGTCAGGCGCAGATATGGTTGGGCGTATGGTAGGTTTACCAAGTTCTGATCTTTGAGAATATCCTGTGCTTGAACAAGTTCAAAGTCTGGATGCTTCTCTAGGAATTTTTGCACCGTGTGTGTGTTCTCTTGTGGCAGGAGAGAGCATGTAGCGTACACCACGTGGCCTGTATTATTTACAAGGCGAGAGGCGCTTTCTAGAATACTCAGCTGAATGCGATGGTACTCAGCAATATCTGCTTTAGTCAGGCGCCATTTGGCATCTGGGTTACGGCGCCATGTGCCAGTACCGCTACATGGGGCATCAATCAGAACCACATCAGCTTTGCCTTTGTGTTTCTTCACCCATTTATCATTCTCATCGCTCAGAAGCTGACGACGAACGTTATGAACGCCATTACGCTTACAACGCTTAGAGAGTTCTTCCATGCGACGCTCAACAATATCACAGGCGTAAATGGTACCTTTGTTTTCCATGAGTGCGGCAAGGGCGAGCGTTTTACCACCTGCACCTGCGCAGAAATCAACAACAGTTTGGCCCGGCTTTGGCGCGCAGAGTTGCGCAAGAATTTGTGAGCCTTCATCTTGCACTTCAAACTGACCTTCACGGTAGGCATCGAGTGTGTGGAATGGGAAGCGCTGATGAACACGCACGCCATCTGGCGAGACTTGCATGTCTTCTGCTTCAAGGCCTTTGGTTTTAAGAGCCTTTTTCACGCGGTCTTTATCAGACTTGAGTGTGTTGACGCGGATGTCCACAGGCGCTTCTGTGAGCATGCCTTTCATTTGACGTGGGAGTTGGTCCCCAAAAACACCAAGAAGGTGTTCATATGTCGCGTCAGGCACTTCTAGCATTACTTCTTCAGGAGCATTTTCAAACCAGTTCTCTGGCGTATCGTCTAAAACGTTTTCTTCTGTTGGAGACAGTGGTTCTGGTACGTGGCGCTCACCTGTGCAAGCCTCTTTAAGTTCAAGGTATGTGCACACGTCGCTGAGGATAGCGGCAGCAAAGGTGCGCTTTCTTGCGCCT
The DNA here is from genome assembly GCA_036141575.1 of Pseudomonadota bacterium. Lineage (NCBI taxonomy): Bacteria > Pseudomonadati > Pseudomonadota > Pseudomonadota bacterium. The sequence continues at coordinate 16,383 of JAYZXF010000002.1, forward strand.
ACGTCTCCCGCTTTCCAAATGTATTCAGCACGGCGCCAGTGGCGGAATGTTGTGTAAACAAGGCTGCTGATAAACTTTTTATCGCTTCCACCAATGTAACGACGGTCACGGAAGTAAGCTGCCATGAGGCGGTCAGCAGGGCGTGGGTTATCCATCCAAATTTGGATGATATCAATTGCGGCTTGGAGGCGGGCAGCGTCTTGCATAGGGGTTATTTCACCATTGTTTCGATAAATTCAATAATAGGAGTGGCCGTATCAATGCCTGTTGTTTTCTCAATACCGTTTAGGCCTGGAGAAGAGTTCACCTCAAGCACAACAGGGCCGTTTTTAGAGCGCAGCATATCTACACCAGCGACATTAAGGCCGAGTGATTTTGTGGCTTGTATAGCTGTTTGAATCTCTTCTTTAGAGAGTTCAACATTGCCAGCGCTACCACCACGGTGGAGATTTGAACGGAAGTCACCATCTTTGGCTTTACGTTTCATGCCTGCAATGACTTTATCACCCACAACAAAGCAGCGAATGTCTTCACAGTTGGCTTCTTTCACAAACTCTTGCACCATTAGGTTTACCTTAAGGTCCATGAAGGCTTCAATCATGCTGATGGCTGTTTTACGGTCATCCATGAGGAAGACACCGTTACCATGTGTCCCTTCTAGAAGTTTGACAACAAACTGCTCTTGCTGCATTTGCTCCATAATGTGTGGTAGGTCATCTGGGTTATGGGCAAACCATGTTTCAGGCATGCCAATACCATCACGAGAGAGGAGTTGTAGTGCACGTAGTTTGTCGCGTGAACGAGAAATAGCAATGGAGCGGTTTACACTGTGTACGCCCATCATTTCAAATTGGCGAAGTACGGCTGTTCCGTAAAATGTAATTGAGGCGCCAATGCGCGGAATAATCGCATCAAATCCTTCAAGAGATTCGCCTTTATACACAACAGATGGGTTGTTGCTTGAAATGTTCATGCTACAGCTGAGCGTGTTGATGATATGCATATCATGTCCACGAGCGCGGCCTGCATCAACAAGGCGGTTTGTTGAGTAAATTTTAGGGGCAACAGAAAGCACGCCAATTTTAAGCGGTTTTTTAGCTTTTGTTGGGTTGCTTTTAATAAAATCAAACATGTGTGTCATCCAGTTGGTAACGCTTAGATTGAAGCGTTATGCAGTGTTCAAGTTGTGGCGTGCCCATAAGGTGGGCAAATGTTGGGCTCACAAGACAAGCTTTACCAAGTGAGCTGCGGCCAAAGAGCATGCGGTAAGTCATATCTTTACGCGATGTGAGGGTGATATCAATTGGCCAACGGTACGGGCCAACATGCACCCAAGTCAGAATCACGTAGCGTGTGTTTGTTTTACCGTTGGAGCTGGTGATTTCACGTTTATCGAGAATTTTTGCTTCGCACGTGAGTTCTTCTTTGCGGTTTTTGCGGTTAGGGTGCGTAATAAAGCGAACCCACTGCTCACCATCTTTTTCAAATGGGGTAATCTTTTCAGCATGCAGAGAGGACGTCTTTGCGCCTGTATCAATTTTGGCTTCGAGAGCCTCAATGCCGAGTTTAGGGAGTGCGACTGTTTCCACCCATCCCACCATTACTTGTGGGAATCTTGGCGGCTTGAGCGCTTGTGTCTTTTTCGTAGTCATGGTGCGGATTATGGAGCCACTACAAACAAATTGCAACTCTTAGCCAAAAAATGCGTATACATAGTGTTTTGAAACAATATGTTACAACGCAATATTTTTTGCCTTAAGGGCAGAAATAAGCGGTTTAAGTTGCTCTTGAATCGGTTCCCAACTCTTTACGCTAGACGTATAAAGCGGCTTATTTACTTGCTGCATGCTGGCTGTACGAACGGTACGTTTTGCCTTATGGAAGTTCATAAAGTCTTCAGACCATTCAAGGCCTGTATGTTCAACCAGCTCTTTAATGTGCGTTTCAGGAGTGCTGACAATATCTTCATATCTTACTGTGTAAACAGAACTGTTTTGCATGTACTGCTGCATCATGTCATTAAAGGTGGCGTATGTTTCCGCAAGAGTTTCTTGGTTGTAGCTAAACCACTGACCAGTGTTGAACATTTGTTTGTAGCAAGACACACAGATAGAAACAGGGTCACGATCTGTATAGATGATCTTTGCTTCAGGGAAAGCGGCAGTAATAAGTGGTAGCCATAGCGCGTTAAATGGCATTTTATCTGTAAAGAACTTGGCTTTCATGTCAGGGAATAGCGTTTTTACAGAGCTGACGTAGAGTTCTCGTACAGCATTAACGGCGTCTTGTGAAGTCAGTGTCTGAAGTGTATCTTTATCAAGCTTTCCGCCACAAACTTGTAGGGCAATGGTGCGCATGAGGCTAAGTTCACCACCATCAAATACATCAGGGCTTGTTGTGAGGATTTGTTCAACAAGCGTACTGCCACTCCTTGGCATACCAACAATAAAGATCGGTGTCCATGAAAGGTCTACATCATTATCTGCTTTTGGAAGAGGTTCTTTAAATGTGTCCATAAGTAGATTCATAAGATCTACATCTTCATGAGCCTTTTCTGAGATACTGTTATGGATAATATCAGCACCTTTTGAGAAATGCTCCCACGCTTCAACAGGTTCTTTACGTGCATCGAGTGTGCGGGCAATGGCATAGTGCCATTTTGATTTTTCAACATCGCTTTTGCACTCGTTAAGGCCTGTTTCCATAGCATTAAACATATCTTCATCAATACGTTTTGCATCAATATGCGTAGCGCTGAGGAAGCCCCATGCAAAGTCTGGCGTACTCATAGCCGCGTCTCTGGCAAAGTTGAAGGCTTTTTCTGTGTCACCTTCTGCCGAAGCCATGTTGGCCTTAAGGGTGAGCATCTCAGCGTTCTTTGGATCTTTCGTAAGAATCTGATCGGCGCACTTTGTGGCTTCTTCCATGTTATTCATACCAAAGTGAGCTTTTGCAAGGTATGTAACAGCTTCTTCTGCATCAGGGCGTAGCGCCAAAACTTTATTAAAGTGTTCTACTGCTTTAGCAAAGGCCGTTGCCGCAAGGTAAGCCCGACCAAGTTCCATATGAACTGAAGGGTTGTTGGGTTGAATGCTTTCAGCTGTTTGTAAATGGTGCAGCGCAACAGGAAAGTTTTCTTCTGCAAGGCCAATAAGGCCAAGGTGAAGGTGTGAACCAATATGTTTTGGGGCGTGTCCCAGCACTTTGTTAAAGTATACTTTTGTTTCTGCGTAGCGGCCCATACGGAAAGAGACAACACCTGCAAGCTCTAAACTTTTGAGGCGGTTTTTATCGTGTGCGAGAACGGTTTTAAAATGTCCAAGAGCTTGGAGCATATTGCCAAGTCTCATCGCACACTGGCCAGCGCCTTCTTGTGCAAGGAGGTTTTGTGGTGACTTTTGTGTGGTGGCTTCAAACAAAGCGTACGCTGTTTTTAGGTCACCCATTTGTGCCTTAAGATTGGCGTAGTTTGTTTGGAAAAGTTCATTTTCAGGCTCTAGCTCAATAGCTCTTTGTAGGTGTATGTCACCAGATGCATCGCCAGCTTGGAGCTTTGCCATGCCTAAAAAGTGTGTGGCAGCAGCATCGTTTTTATTGGCTTTAACAAGAGATTCATAAGCCGCAATTGCGCCCTGTAAATCGCCACTTTGATGAAGAGATTGTGCGTCCTGTAAATTCATAAGGCCCATCATAGTGGGGCAGCTCTCAAAATTAAAGAATAATTTGTGAATCCTGTGGCCTGCGGTTAAAGTATGAAGGCTAAAAAGATTAAGAATAGGGAATCCCATGTGGTTTAAAAAATCAGAAGACCAGACATCTCCAAAAGCATTCAGGCGCCAAATTACAGAGCATATTCAAGAAAAGCTCTGGCTAAAGATCCTTATCGCCCTGTTTTTAGGTGGGGTATTTGGGTATATCCTTAGCCCTGATGTGGCTGTCATGAAAGCTGAACATGCAACACAGATTTCAACGTGGGTCGCTTTCCCAGGGTACTTGTTCCTGCGTGTTCTTCAAATGGTGGTGATCCCTCTTGTTATGGCCTCTCTTATTCTTGGGATTGCAGGTGGTGAAAGTTTAAGTCTGATTAAAAAACTCAGCTGGCGTGTGATTCTTTACTTTATGTTTACAACAACCATTGCCGTGAGCATTGGTTTAACGCTTGGTAACTTGTTTGAGCCGGGCCAGATGATGGATATTGAAAAAGCGAGTACGTTGACACAAGGCTACACGCCTCCACCAACCAATCAAGCTCTTACAGATGGCAGTAATATTCCAAAGCGTATTGTGGGTCTTATTCCTAAAAACCCATTTGCTTCTATTGCCAGCGGAGACATGCTGAGCATTGTGATCTTCTCGATCTTTATTGGGTTTGCTCTGGCTTCTATGAGCCTTGTACGTTCAAAACCTATTTTAGAGCTGGCGCAGAGTACTCAAGACTTGTGTATGGTGCTGGTAAGTTGGATGATTAAACTTGCGCCGTACGCGGTGTTTGGTTTGATTATGGATGCGATGGTGAAACTCGGCGTAAGCTCTATTCTTGCAATGGGGCTTTATGTGGTGACAGTCTTTACAGGGCTTGTGTTGATGGTGGTGTTTTATGGCTTAATTGTAACGCTTCTGGGCATGAACCCTCTTGAGTACTTTAAGAAGATTCGTGAAGCGCAGCTGATTGCGTTTTCAACGTCCTCTTCAGCAGCAACTATGCCAGTCACACTTCGTGTGGCAGATGAGAAGCTGGGTGTGAAGCCATCCGTATCTGGCTTTACAATTCCGCTGGGTACAACCATTAACATGGATGGTACTGCGCTTTACCAAACCATTGCGACGATCTTCCTTGCGCAAGTCTTCCAGATTGATCTTTCAATGTGGGATATGGGTATGGTTCTGACTCTCGCCATTGCGGCCTCTGTGGGTACGCCGGGTACACCTGGTGTTGGTATTATTGTGTTGGCTACAATTCTTGTGAGTGTGGGTGTACCACCTGAAGGGATTGCGCTAATTTTGGGTGTGGACCGTATTTTAGATATGTGTCGTACAACGATTAACGTAACAGGTGACTTAACAGCGACTGTGGTCATGAATCGTCTGCTTAAGCATGAGGAATCAGAAGATGAAAGCTAAACTTCTTTTAGGATTAAGCCTGCTTGCAGCAGTCACATCACATGCGCAACCTGCTTTAGAACTGCCTATAAACTGTGTTCTAGGGCGTACATGTTTTATTGTGGATTTATATGACCATGGTCGTAACTTGGATGAAATGGGGCATCCGTTTCTGATGGATTACACAGGCAACAAGCGTACGACAGATGATTACTACGGAACGCGTTTCCAAATCTATAATTCAACCCTTGCAGATAGAGGGGCAGATATCACGGCTTCAGCTGATGGTGTGGTTGTCTCTGTTCGTGACCAACTGCCGAGCGATCCTTATGCGATTACAGTGTTAGGGTCTCGCTTGCGTGAGTCTGTTGGGAACTCTGTTGTTGTAGACCATGGTAATGGTTGGGAAACGCAATACAGCGGCCTCTTAAAAAACAGTGTGCCTGTGAAAAGAGGGGACAAAGTTAAAGCGGGTGATGTGCTTGGTAAGGTGCAACGCTTTGCGCGCCAAAGCTACCCAACAATGCACTTTGTTGTACGTCATAAGAGTATTCCAATTGATCCGTTTGTAGGCGTGTATGACGGTATGTTCACAACAGACTTAAAGCGTAAGCCGCTTTGGAAAGAAAACTTTGAGCAAATTGCTTTTACACGTGATGTTGGTTTAATTGCGACAGGTTTTTCTAAAGAAGTGCCAGACATTGAGCGTGTAAAGCGTTCTATGCTGGATAGTAGCTACTTTAGAGGGGATGACGATCAGATTCTGTTTTGGAGTTATGCCTTTGGCCTTAAGAAGGGCGATAAAGTGACCATTGCTATCTATAACCCTAAAGGGGCCATGGTTTCTCGTCATGAGGATATCCTTCCTAAGGATCAGGAACGCTACTTTGCTTATGTAGGTCGTAAGGCTGAAACTTACGGCCTTCCACAAGGTGTGTATCGTGGTAGTATTACGGTGAAGCGAGAGGGAGAAACTTTGTTGAGTGATGTCGATACCATTCGCGTGAATGCATTCTAAACACAAACAAGGCCCCAGAATGGGGCCTTGTTCTTATTTTCGATTAGTCGCCATATACCTCGTCAAGGTGGGCTGCATAGGCTTCGGCTTGAGCGCGGAACGGGATGCCATGAAGCATTTTACTTTTAAGCCAGCTGATGTGATCACTGAGAGCTGACTCGCGGTTGCGCATTGAGCCATATATCAGCAAATACATTTTGAACTCAACCTCACGGTAGCTTTCCTGCCAAATACTGGACCATTCGTAATTGCTGAAGCCGTATTGTGCAATACGGCGCACTTCAGGGTCGGCACTGTTTTTGTGCGTTTCCTTCATGCACTCCAGTCGAGCGCGCATGATGTAGTCTTTCAGTGCTTTGGGATCTTCAGCAAAGAGAGCATAGTTATCCTCATTGAGGAAGCGATCCGCCCAAATGGGCTGCTCAAAGGTCAGGGGGCGAAGGTCAGGCATCCAGAAATACACCATTACATCGCTGATGGTCCTAGCAAGGGCTTCTTCCTTTAGCATTTTTTGATGCCAAGCCTCAAAAGAGAGGTTGATATCATATTCCGCGTAAGCCATGTGGCAGATTTCATGTAGCAGAGCCATATCTGCAACATAGGGGTTTTTGAATTTGATGTCGCTGAGATCAGCTAATGCGCTAAACCATGGCGTATTGTGGAAGCGTTCAATGCTTGGGTCCGTATAGCGATAGAATACGCGAGGGAGTTCTGCAAATTTTTCCAGAATGCCATGTAAGGGTGAGCTTTTCTGGCCTGCAAAAATCCGAAACATGTCTGTTTGCCAGAGGGTGTTGGTGAAGGTGATGATGTCCTGTTTGCCGCTAATGGCGTGGATATCTTTCATATTTTTCTCCTGTAAACGGTAAGAAAGAGTGAATTGGTGGACTGGATATAAGCCTGAAAAGCGGGGAATGCAAGGCTTAGAGTGAAATTTTACCAATTAAAGTTGGAACCGCTGTATCTGCTTTAAGGATGAGGCGGCCAAGAGAAATTGGAATGATATGTTTTTGATCCATAAGGAAGGCTTTTTCAGCATCTGAAAAACCACCTTCAGGGCCAACTAGAAAACCATGACCTTCTGTGTAAGTTGGGCGCTCCTTAGCGCTGTCTTCGCGCTCAGCTGCCCAGAAAATAGTACTGTCAAAATTTGAAATAGTCTCTTGCAGGTTTGTTACTGCGTGTACCGTTGGCACATCAAGGCGTTCACATTGTTCTGAAGCTTCAACACAAATCAGCTGAGCACGCTCAGGCTTGGTTTTATCTCTGTCTGCAAAGTCAGTTTTAATCGGGTGGATATCTGTCACGCCTAGCTCTGTGGCCTGACGAAGAATAGTTTCCCATGCATCGCGCTTAGGGAGCCCCATAAACAGGTGCTTTTTAGGTTGGAAGGTCTGTGCCTCAAGTTGCTTTTTAAGTTCCACAGTCTTTAAATTGTCATGGTTCAGCTCAGCAAGCCAAAGGCCATCTTTACCATTCCACAGGTGAATGGTATCTCCGCGAGAGAGACGCAGCACTTTTTTTAGGCGGTGCCTTAAAGGGTCAGGCAGAGGAAAACTCTGCCTGGCCTTATAATCACCTTCAATAAAAAAGCGAAGTGCGTGACCCATTAAGCTACGTTTTCGTAAAGGTGTGCGCCGACGTGTGGGTAACGGCCACCAAATTGTTGCACAACCATGCTTGCAATGGCGTGGCCTTGCTTCAAGCACTCTGCAATGGGTTTGTCTTGAAGGAATCCATCTAGAAAGCCTGCAAGGAAAGCATCGCCAGCGCCTGTTGTGTCGAGGACTTCAGCAACAGGTGGGCAAGGTTCAAATGTTTTGTTGCCTTCGCTATCGAGGAAGCTTGCACCTTTTTCACCATGTGTCACAAGGCGAGGTGTTTTTTGAAGTTTTTGTGCCAGTAGATCTGCGGCTTCATGTTTGTAGTTTTCCGCAGCATGAATAAGGGCGCGGTATTCATCTTCGTTACCAATAATAAGATCGACGTGACCAATCACTTCTTCAGCAAGGTGGTCAAAAGCCACATCCATAACCGCAACAGTGGCCAGTGTCATCGCAATTTTAAGGCCTGCATTACGGGCTGTTTGAATTGATTCTTTCACAGCGTTAACTTGGTTCGGATCAAGAAGCAGGTAGCCTTCAACAAAGAGCCAGTCGCTTTCTGTAATCAGATTATGTGGAACAAAATCTGCCGTCATTGGGGCAGGGATACCCGTTGTTGCGAATGTGCGCTCACCATTCGGTGTAACCAGTACACGAATCTCCATAGATTTTTTGCCAGCTTCAGGCTTTGGCATTGTGATGCCAGCGCTCTCCATGCTGTTAAAGAACATGTTGCCGGCTTTATCATCACCCACGCGGCCAATAAAGTTTGCTTTGTGGCCGAGCATACCAAGAGACCATGTTGTGTTTGCAACGGCGCCACCTGGGCACAGGGTTTCTTCGCCACATTCGTTTTGTATGCGGTGAATTGTATCTGCATCTGTCCCTTGAAAATCACCAAGCTTAAGGCCGTACTCAGAAATTTTTTCGAGAGGTGATTCTTGAAGGATGTCGATAGGAGAGTTTCCCATAAATGTTGCTTTTTGCATGTGTGTCCCTTTCACATTCATCTTAAGGCATGAGGAATGTAGCAAATGGGGAAGAGGGGGGCAAATATTTTAAACCCCTGGCCTTGGCCCCTTTCGCTCGCGAAGTCCATTGGTGATAGAGGCAAGCAGGCCAAGCCCAGAGGCTTAACATCCTCATTGTGGCGCAATGTGAAATGCTTTTGCAAGGGAAGAAAGATTTTTGTCCGACCAAATTGACACATGTTGTTGCATACATGACACAAAAAAGCCCCCGTGATGGGAGCTTTCCTGTTGAATCTAAAGATAGATTACTTCGATTTAGAACTTAGTCGTCCAGGCGGTTGCCGATGCGACGCTTCCATGCAGCTGCAAAAAAGCCAGACAGAGCGTTCCAAACAGCGGTACCGAAACGCTTCATGACGTTCCACAGACCTTCCAAGATGTCGCCCAGGAAGTCACCAATGATCCAGCCAAGAACAGAGAACGGCCAAAAGAAGAAATAGCCAAGGAACTTGCTTTTGTTCGGTGCTCGTTCACGCAGCCATTCTTTCAGGCGCTTCAGTTCTTTGTCGCGCTGGTCACCTGCAGGGTGCTGTTCCAGAATCTTGGCTTTGCGGCGGTCAAACTCTTTGTTGGCTTTGCCACCTTTGACAAAAACACCAAAGAACAAAGACCAGACAATGCCAGAGCCAGCATAAATAACCAGCCACATAACAGACAGCAGGGCAGAAGTGAAGCTCAGCCATGTTTGGCCGTCAGGCGGAGTTCCAAGGAAAAAGATGCCAAGAACACCACCGATCAGAAGTGCCGTGGAAAAGAACCAGTTGTCATTGCGAACACAAACTGTTTCAGCAATAATGAAAGCAACAATAGCTGCCATCCAGATCCAGCCCAAGGCAAAAAACGGTGCAAAGGCGCCGATGAAAAACCCAGTAATAAAGTCCATAACAGACCTCCAGATAGATGTGGGAAAAGTGAAGATAGATCATATAGATCAGCTGTTGTATACCTAAGCTTTGTGTGTTCTGTCAAGCACGCAGTTTGGTTTCAAAAAGGTATGCCCTATAAAGGCGGTTTTCTTTTTGCAAAAAATACGGTACAAAGAGGGGGTAATAAAAACTGTATAAGAGAAAAGATTCATGCATCGTATTTTGCTAACAGCACTATGTACTCTGGTTTTAGCTTCAACTGGTTTTGCGGAAGTTAACACCGCTCACCCACTCGGTTTCCCGACTGCAATTGGTTCAGTTGCTGAAAAAATTACGCTGACATACAACCTTATTTTCTGGATTTGCCTTGTTATTTTCGCGTTTGTGCAAATTCTTATTCTTTACGCTGTTTACAAGTTCAGACGTAGCAAAAACCCGACTCCTGCAACGTTTTCACATAACAACTTGATTGAAGTCATTTGGACAGCTGTACCTGTTCTGATTTGTGCTGTGATTGCTTGGGCATCTTTCGATGCGATGAAGCATATCCGTACAATGCCTGAAGCAGGCGAGACAGTTGAAGTGATTGCTTACCAGTTTGGTTGGGAGTTTGATTACCCTGATTACGGTATTTCTTCTGAAGAAGCAACGCAGGCACACAAACAGCTTTCATCAGCTGGTGTGGATCGTTACGTAAAAGACATCATTGTTCCTGTAGATACAGATATCGTTTTACATATTACAGCCCGTGATGTGATCCACGCGTTCTATGCGCCTGATCTGGGTCTTAAGATTGATGCTGTACCTGGCCGTATTAACTACGCATGGTTTAATGCACCTAAAGAAGGTGACTACATTGGCCAATGTGCAGAGCTTTGTGGTTCAGCGCACGGTGAAATGTTCTTCAACGTAAAAGTTGTGAGCAAGGCTGAGTACCGCGCTTGGGTCAACAAGATGCGTTCTGAAAATGGTGAGGCACCTGTTGATTTTGATACGATGCCGTCTCCAACAATGGCATCGGCTCAATAAGTTTCAACGTAACGAAGTTGCAAAAACTGGACGATTTTCGTCCAGTTTTTTTTGACCTCTGCGTATCCGTCAGGTAAAACAGAAGCCAAGTATAAAAAATAGGATGATCTACATGCCAAAAATCATGTTGCCATGGGTTAAATTAACATTGTTTTTAACATATGCTCTTATTGTTATGGGAGCCACTGTACGTGTGACAGATAGTGGCATGGCATGCCCAGATTGGCCGCTTTGTTATGGTCAGTGGATTCCTTTCCCAGCGCCTGAAGGCTCTGGTTACTCAAACTTCCAAGTCTTTATGGAATGGGGACATAGGCTTCTTGCTTCTATTATTGGATTTTTCCTCATTGGTATTGGTGTGATGGCTGTTAAAGTGCGTAAAGTGCGTCCTGCTATTTTCTGGTGGACGGTGGCGTCATTTGTTGTGCTTGCTGTGCAAGTGAAACTGGGTGGTATTACTGTGTGGTTGTCTAACATTCACTGGAGTGTGGCTTTGCACCTTGGAAATGCCATGATCTTCTTTAGTACTTTAATTATGATTAAGCGCCTTGTTGCCCAAGGTGAAAACCCAAACAGAGGTGAGTTTGAAACGCCGTTTGGTGCCAAGGTTCTTACATGGTTGGTCGCTGTATCTGTTTTCCTTACAATGGTTATGGGCGCAATGGTGAGCAGTGCACATGCAGGCGGTAGCTGTGGTGGTCTGTTGAGTTGCATGGGCGATTGGATGCCATCAGAAGACTTCCAACAGCTTCTACATATGAAGCACCGTTACTTGGCTCTCTTTACAACACTTCTTACAGTCTTTTACTTTATTAAAGTGAAGAAGGTTCACCCTGAACTGAAAAAGAGTGCCATTGCATTTAAAGTGTTCCTGCTTGGCCAAATTCTACTGGGTGTATTGACGCTTTACAGCTTCTCTCATTATGCGGATTACTACATGCACTTGAGCGTGGCGCACCTTGCTTGGGGCACACTGTTCTTCATGGCAACGATTGGTACGCTTGGTAAAATTTACTACGGCGCAGCTGGCGGTAGCCACTACAAGGAGGCAGACCATGCGTAAGGGACTTTACCGCGACCTTATTATGCTTTGTAAACCGCGTATTATTCTACTTTTAGTGATTACATGTGCAGGTGCTATGGGAGTAGCAACGCGTGGAAATACAGACCTGATGAGCTGGTCTCTTGCTTTTTTTGCATGCTTTGGCCTTGCGATGAGTGCATCTGGCGCAAACATGGTGAATATGTGGTATGATCGCGATATTGATAAGGTGATGAATCGCACCAAGAACCGCCCGCTTCCATCTGGTCGTATGAAGCCGTCTACTGTTCTGGCTCTCGGTATCTTTCTGGGTGTGTTTTCAACCGCTTTTCTTTGGATTCTTGTGAACCCAATGACAGCACTTATGGCGTTAGCAGGTTACCTGTTTTATGTGTTTATTTATACGTTTTGGCTGAAGCGTCGTACGGTGCAAAACATTGTGATTGGTGGCGCGGCTGGTGCGTTTCCTCCGCTTGTGGGGTGGGCAGCTGTGCGCGGTGATGTGATGGCGCTTGAGCCGTGGTTGATGTTTGCAATTATCTTCCTTTGGACACCGCCTCACTTTTGGGCGCTTGCTCTTAAAAAATGCGGTGACTATACCAAAGCTGGTGTGCCGATGATGCCTGTTGTGAAAGGTGAAGATGAAACCAAATCTCAAATTGTGTATTACATGTTGATTCTGATTCCTGTAACGCTACTTATGGCAACAGGGAAGTCAATTAGCTGGATTTACCTTGCAACAGCGTGTGTATTGGGTGCAATCTGGCTGAAAAAAGCGATGGTGCTTATGCGTTCAACAACAAAGGCAACGCCGGGGCAGTTTGATGAAGCTGCAGATGTGTTTCGCTTTTCACTTTATTACCTCGCATACCTCTTTGCGGCAATGGTACTGGATACATTCATATGAGTAAAAATGTAAGACTTTTTATTATTTTATTTTTTGTAGCGCTGGGTATGCTAGGCCTTGGTTACGCATTTGTACCGCTCTATAAAATTTTCTGTGATTTTGTTGGCATCCCAACACCAAGTGTCATGGTTGGTAAAGCTGGTGAACCAAAGCCGATGCCAAAAGAGCCACAAGATAGAACAGTGGTTGTGCGCTTTATGGCCAATACTGAAGCAGGCCTTCCGATTGAGTTTGCGCCAGTGGAACGTGTAACGCGCCTTAAAATTGGCCAAAACTTCCTCACAGCGTATGAGGCAAAGAACCTTTCACCTGAAAGTATGAATGGTGTTGCTGTGCATACTGTAAATGGCCAAGGGGTAACAGGTGGGGAAGATATGAGTGCTTACATTGACCTGCAACAATGCTTCTGTTTTGAGGAGCAAATTTACCCTGCAGGAGAGGATGTAAACCTCCCGTTACAGTTTTTCATCACAGAGGATTTACCAAAAGAAGTTCACACGCTTGTTTTTGGCTATACCTTGTTTGAACAGACCGAAAATTAATGCTATAAATGACGAGCATAAAAAAGAAAGAGAATATGAAAATGGCATCTACAGCTCCTGTAAAAAAAGGACTTATGTATTACCTAACAACGGTAAACCATAAAGATATCGGTATCATGTACCTGCTTAGCGCACTAACGTTCTTCTTCGTTGGTGGGATCATGGCAGAAGTGATTCGTCTTGAACTTATGAAACCTGGCGTGCAATTCGTAACAGGTGACGTGTTCAACCAAATGACGGCAATGCATGCCACATTCATGATCTTCTTTGCAATTATTCCTGCGTTTGTTGGTCTTGGTAACTACTTTGTACCAATCATGATTGGTTCGCCAGATATGGCGTTTCCACGTCTTAACAACTGGACGTTCTGGATTGTGCCATTTGCGGCACTTCTTATGGTTCTTAGCCTCTTTGCGCCAGGTGGTGCAAACGCAGCAGGTTGGACCATTTATCCACCTCTTACAAATGCCCTCTACTCACCAGGACCTGGTATTGATATGTGGATCCTTGGGGTTCACCTTGCTGGTGCAAGTTCTATTCTTGGTGCGATTAACTTTATCGTAACAATTCTAAACATGCGCGCCCCTGGTATGACACTGTTTAAGATGCCTCTATTTGTATGGGCATGGCTGATTACTGCATGGTTGATGCTTCTTGGTACACCAGTACTTGCAGGTGCAATTACAATGCTTCTAACTGACCGTAACTTTGGTACAGCTTTCTTTAACCCTGCAGGTGGTGGTGACCCAGTTCTGTTCCAACACATTTTCTGGTTCTACTCTCACCCAGCGGTTTACATTATGATCCTCCCAGGCTTTGGTATTGTGTCTGAAGTCATTGCGACAATGTCTAAGAAGCCACTGTTTGGTTACAAAGCCATGGTAACAGCGACAGCTACAATTGCGGTACTTGGTCTGCTTGTATGGGCACACCACATGTACACGGTTGGTATGGACGTGATGGCGAAATCGATCTTCATGTTTATGACAATGCTGATTGCCGTTCCAACAGGTGTAAAAATCTTCTCTTGGATCGCAACAATGTGGGGTGGTTCAATCCACTTTAACGTGGCGATGAAGTTTGCGACTGCGTTCATCTTCCTGTTCACAATTGGTGGCCTGTCTGGTGTGATGCTATCAAGTGTTCCTGTGGACTACATGATGCACGATACATACTTTGTTGTGGCACACATTCACTACGTATTTGTGGCAGGTTCACTGATGTCTATCATGGCGGGTGTGTACTACTGGTTCCCTAAAATGACAGGTAAGTACTTGAGCGAGCGCCTTGGTAACTGGCACTTCTGGACAACGTTTATTACATTGAACCTAACATTCTTCCCAATGCACTTCCTTGGTATGATGGGTATGCCGCGTCGTATTGCTGATTACAACCCAGCTTACGCGGATATCAACATGATTGCGACAATCGGTGCGATTGGCTTTGGTCTGGCTCAGCTTTTCCTTGTGTGGAACCTATTCCATACTGCGAAAAAAGGTAAGAAAGCTGGCGATAACCCATGGGAAGGTCATACGCTTGAGTGGCAGGTATCTAGCCCTCCACCAGAGCATAACTTTGAAACAATCCCAGTCATTGCAGCGGATAAGGAGGCCTACTAAGTATGTCTTCAGTTAAAACAAAAGTTTCTAAAGATAAAGGCCCTGGGCTTGATGAATTTGCAGCGCAGCGCAAGAGCATGAATGTATGGATTGCTCTTGTACTGGGTGTGATGGTTGTTCTTGTAGCAACAGCAGGCATTTGGCTCACTTAAGGTTTGAAACGGAGAAAAGATTATGGCAACAAAAGCAAAAAAAGAAGATAAGCTTCACTACGATAAAGAGGCCCTTCATAAAGATTACACAGAAGTGTACAACCTTTCTATGAAAGCAGTAGGTGCAATCATTCTTCTGGGTGTGGGTTACTTCTTTATTATGGTGACATTCCTTGGCGGCTCATGGCACACAAAGTACGAGCCATTTGTTGAGCAATTTGGTGACCGCGTTGAGATTGAGTATGAAGGTCTCAAGCTTCCAATTCATGGAGAAGGCGCAAGTGAACCAGCGCACCACTAACATTCAAACAGCCTCACTTAGTGAGGCTGTTCTCGTTCATAAGGCTATTCCTGAAATGAAGGACGTGAATCTTTCATTCTTTGAAGAGCGTTTAAAAGGTAAAAGCTATGTTTGTTTTGTTGCTTACATAGAGGGCGCGCCTGTAGGGTACGCTCTGCGCTATGATCGTTATGAGGATGGGTCTCTTTACTGCTGGATGGGTGGTGTGGTGCCTGAGGGGCGCCGTAAGGGTGTTATGAGCCATATTATGGATGAAACCATGTCTTATGCAAAAGAGAACGGCTATACGTCTCTCAAGCTTAAAACAACGCCGAGACATACCTCTATGTTGAAGTTTCTCCCTGCCGATGGCTGGACACTTATTCCTGAAGGGGAAAAGGGCTGTGATAAGCTTCTTTATGAAAAGCCTGTGATATAGCAAAACCTCCCCAAATAGGGGAGGTTTCTTTTTCGAATTATTCAGGAGTTTCGTCCTCGGTTGGACGCTCATCTGGATAAATATTGTAATACATCTCAAAGAAGGTATCTTTGAGTTGTTCCAGAACTTCATCATGAACAAGGTCACTGTTCGCTTTACTGAGCTCTTCAGTCAGGCGGTCTACTTCTTCCCAAAATTGGTAAGCCGTATTCAGCGTATCATTGAGCTCTGCGTCGAGAAATGAGAGGCGCCCTTCACGGTGAGTATGAGCATGGTTGCGCACATTGAAGATCAGGAAATCAACCTGATAGCCAATCACTTTGTCTTCTTCGTCTTTATCCATAATGGGGTAGAGGGCATTGCCATACACACCATAGGTTTGGACGTAAGTTTTAGGGTGATTGGGCAAACAACGACGAATATGATCATCCCAGCGTTCGATGTGCTGTTCAATGGTTTGACCACCAAATGTGTCATGTATTGGCCTTTGTTCAAGGTTGCCAAGCTTGGTGACACCAAACCAGACAAAGACAATAAGGCCCAGAAACAGAAGAATCGTCGCAAAAGGGACGCCTGCTAAAAATAGCAAGCCAGCCGCTGCTGCTAAGATAAAGAGGTAAGATTTCATAGGAATTCTTCCTTCAGGAAAACGGAGGAAAAGATTTTGTATGCATTTAATTTAGCAAGAGTTGTATAGATATGCAAATTCTCTTTTCGTTTTCCAGATTCTTCTTTAGGGAGAGGCGTGTTATAGTAGCGCCAAAATAAAAGAGGACGATGCTATGACACATATTGAACCACATCACTTAATTCACCGTACAGGCTGGCTTCGTGCTGCTGTTATGGGCGCGAATGATGGGATTGTGTCAGTGGCCAGTCTTCTTATGGGAGTTGCTGCAGCAGGCGCAGATAAGCCTGAAGTGCTTCTTGCTGGTGTAGCAGGTCTTATGGCGGGTGCGATGTCTATGGCAGCCGGAGAATATGTTTCAGTCAGTTCTCAATCAGATTTAGAAGATGCGGATATTAAGCGTGAACTGCATGAGCTTGAACATAACCCAGAAGCAGAGCTACGAGAGCTTGCCTTTATTTATGAAGGGTGGGGTATGAGTAAGGAAACAGCCCTTAAAGCAGCGCAGGAGCTGAGTGAGTCTAACGCACTGGAAGCGCACCTGCGTGACGAACTGGGTATTACAGAACATGGTGAAGCAAAGCCTATGCAAGCGGCTGTGACATCAGCCTTTACCTTTGCTGTTGGAGCAGGGGTGCCGCTTCTGGCAGTGCTTGTCTTTGCGCATAAGTATGCCCTATTTAGTGTCGGCGTTTCTACTATCTTTGCTTTGGTGGTGCTGGGTGCACTTGGTGCGAGAGCTGGTGGCGCACCAATGGCGCGTGCCATTGGTCGTGTTGTTGGCTGGGGTATTCTTGCCATGGCATTGACGGCAGGGATAGGTTACCTGTTTGGCGTCTCTCTTTAAGAAGGATCTATAGGCGGTTTTTTATATTCCTCCAGCCTGAAGTAGGTTTACTACTCTGCGGCTGATCACAATATAAAAACACATCCTAAATCTCTCTTCTTTGAGCTTGCTATGCTTAAAAGAAAAAGGCCGCAGTTGCGGCCTTTTTTAATCGGTTATTAAACTAGTGGAAGCGTGATGCTTTTTGCATTGCACCTTTAAGGGTGTCCTCTAGTGTGCTTGAGCGCGATAAGTTAAAAGAGGCCTTATGATGCGTGCCTCCAAAAATGGAATGGAACTCTTCCATATCTGTAACCATGCTCTCAAGGTAGCGGTTTTTGGGGGTGCCTTCAGGGTAACCAAAGGCCAGGCGGTCAGGGCGCAATGCTGAGATAAAGCCATGCTCTACATTGGTTGTAAAGGCTGGCATGGTTTCAAGTTCACGCGGAACCCAAACAACAACGCAGGCTGAGGCTGCAAGGGCAGTCCATTCCCATTTGACCTGAGTGTCATAGTCATTGGCCCAGCCACCGCCACGGGCTTCAGGAATGAAAACAGTGCCAGTAAATCCAAGCTCTTTTAGAATCTTTAGCGCTTCAGGGCGCCAAGAAGCCACGTTCTTTTCGTCACGAGGCGTAGGGCCTGCAAGAAAGATGCTGTTTGGTGTTGTCGGAACAGGACGTAGAGTTTCATCCATAATCGTTTCAGGGACGTACACAATTTGCATAGTTCTTCTCCTTGTAAACATTAAAAAAGATGCCGTATACGGTATGTGTACGGCATCTTACGTAGAATGGCAAGCTTGTTAGTCGTTCAGCTTAAGGGCTGCAAGGAAAGCTTCTTGTGGAATTTCCACGTTACCAATCGCTTTCATACGCTTTTTACCCTTCTTCTGCTTTTCAAGCAGTTTCTTCTTACGGGTAATATCACCACCGTAACATTTAGCTGTTACGTTTTTACGGAGTGCGCGCACGTTTTCACGGGCAATAATCTTACCGCCAATGGCAGCTTGAAGAGCAACTTCAAACATTTGCTGTGGGATGAGCTCTTTGAGCTTCACAAGCAGTTGGCGACCACGGAATTCAGCGTTGTCGCGGTGTACGATCATAGAGAGCGCATCTACGTTTTCACCGTTCACCATAATGGCTACTTTTACCAGTGGGCTCTCTTCAAAACTTTCAATCTCATAGTCAAATGAGGCGTAACCGCGAGAGATACTCTTGAGGCGGTCATAGAAGTCTAGAACCACTTCGTTAAGAGGCAGTTTGTAAACCAACATCACACGTGAACCGTGGTATGTCATAGACTCCTGAACACCGCGCTTTTCAATACATAAGTTAATCACACCACCGACAAACTCTTCAGGCATCAGCATTGTTGCCTTAATAATCGGCTCTTCAATGTGGGAGATAAAGTTTGGTTCAGGCAGGTCTGCTGGGTTTTCAACCTCAATCGTTTCACCGTTGTTTTGTACCACGCGGTACACAACGTTTGGCGCTGTTGTTACAAGATCGAGGTCAAACTCACGCTCAAGGCGCTCTTGAATAATCTCCATGTGCAGAAGGCCAAGGAAACCACAACGGAAACCATGTCCAAGGGCTGGAGAAGATTCACCTTGGTATGTGAATGAGGTATCATTAATACGTAGTTTACCAAAGGCTTCTTTCAACTTTTCATAGTCTGCGCCATCTGTTGGGTATAGACCACAGAAGACAAGAGGGTGAACTTCCTTAAAACCGTCAAGGGGCTTTTCAGTTGGATTGTAACTGTCAGTAATTGTGTCACCAATAGATACATCGGCAACCGATTTAATGGCAGCCGTGAGGACACCTACTTCACCCGCTTTCAGTTCTTCAACCACACTCAGTTGAGGTGTAAGTACACCCACGCGCTCAACCGTGTAGTTGCGGCCATTAGACATCAATTGAACCTTTTGGCCTTTCTTAATAGAGCCGTCTTCTAGGCGCACAAGTAGAACGACACCAAGGTAGTTATCATACCAAGCATCAACAAGGAGTGCTTTCAGTGAAGCATCAGGCTGACCGACAGGTGCAGGCACCTTCTCAACAATTTGTTCTAGGATATCTGTAATACCAATGCCTGACTTTGCTGAGGCTTCAACAGCTTCAGATGTATCAAGACCAACAATCTCTTCAATTTGCGTTTTAATGCGCTCAGGTTCAGCTGCTGGTAGATCAATCTTGTTCAGAACAGGGAAAATCTCAAGGTCGTTATCTAGGGCGAGGTAAACATTTGCAAGCGTTTGGGCTTCTACACCTTGAGAGGCATCAACAACAAGCAGTGCACCTTCACAAGCGGCAAGAGAGCGAGAGACTTCGTATGTGAAGTCTACGTGTCCTGGTGTATCAATTAGGTTTAGCTGGTATGTTTCACCGTCTTTGGCTTGGTAGTAGAGGCGGATAGCGTTAGCTTTAATGGTAATACCGCGTTCACGCTCAATGTCCATTGTATCAAGAAGCTGGTCTTGCATCTCACGAGCATCAACAGCGTTACATTCCTGAATCAGGCGATCGGCAAGCGTTGATTTCCCATGGTCAATGTGGGCAATAATACTAAAGTTACGAATGTTTTTTAGCGTTTTCTCAGTCATTACGCGCGGAGCTCTCCACCCAGTTTTGTTTCTACAGTTTTTACAGCTTTGTCACAGATTGTGTTGATCTCTTCATCTGTGAGTGTCTTCTCACCAGATTGTAGAACCACACGGAGTGCGACTGACTTTTTACCTTCTGGCAGTTTGTCACCTTCGTAGACATCAAAGATGCTGACTGACTTCACAAGCGTTTTATCTGCACCGTTAAAGGCACGGAGAAGCTGTTCTGCATCTACGCCTTTATCGAGTACAAAGGCGAAGTCACGGCTAGAAGCTTGGAAGCTAGAAGGGGCGTATGCGCCGCCTTTCATTGGTGTTTTTGCACATGCGGAAATGTTAATTTCAAATACGCAAACACGGCCTTTAATGCCAAAGCTCTTAAGGATGCTTGGGTGAATCTCACCAAATGTTGCGTAAGCATTTTTACCAAGACGCAGAGAGCCTGAACGGCCAGGGTGGTAGCTTGTACCCGCGTCACGTGAGATCTGCATGCGGTCTGCACGCACTTGCATGGCTTCAAGACAAGCAAGGGCATCTGCTTTCACATCAAAGATATCAGCAGGTGTGCTGGCGTTGTGCCAGTGTGCGTCATGTCCAGCGCCATACATAAGGCCGCAGGCCATCCATGTTTCACCAGATTTTTCATCGTAAGCTTTACCCACTTCAGCAAGCTTTACATGCTGCTCACCGCGGCTAATACCGGCTTTAAGTGCAGCCAGTAGGCCTGGTACAAGAGACGGGCGAAGCGTTGACATGGTTGCTTGGTCAATTGGGTTTTCAAGTTCAACCAATGTATCAGGAGAGCTTGTGAAGGCTCGAGCATGCTCACGGCTAATGAAGCTGTATGTCAGGGCTTCTGTGTAGCCAAGCGTTGCCAGCTTGCGGCGCATGTGGCGCTCGTAGCTGAGCATTGGCGCAGAGGCTTTTGTTTTCTCTTCTGGAAGTTCAGGCAGAACCGTTGGGATCTGGTCGTAGCCTTTCACACGTAGAACTTCTTCAATCAGGTCTGCGTCTGTGTCCATCATTGTGCGGAATGTTGGCGGAGTCACTTCGAGCACTGAGCCACCAGTTGCTTTCACCGTGAAGCCAAGCTTCGTTAGGATAGATTCACACTCAGATGTTTTTACCGCAAGACCTGCAAATGTTTCCATGCGCGAAGTATCAAATGTTACCTTACGTGATTCAGCAGGCGCCTCACCAGCAACGGCTTGGCCTTTAATACCACCACCACAGATATCAGTAATAAGCCCCGCTGCAACAGCACCAAAGTTGACTGAACCATGGGCGTCTACACCACGCTCAAAGCGGTGGCGTGCTTCACTCAGAATCATCAGGCGTTGGCCAGTGCTTGCAATGATGTCTTTATCAAAGTGCGCGGCTTCTAGCAGAATATCTGTCGTGTTTTCATCAACAGCTGTTGTTTCACCACCCATGATGCCACCAAGGCCAACAAGCGTATCACCATTATAGATACCAATATCTGTGCTTTTCAGTGTGTATGTTTTTTCATCAAGGGCTTCAAAGCTATCGCCTTCTGTTGCCATACGAGCCGTAAGCGTAAGGCCGTTCATTTTAGAAATATCGTAAGCGTGCAGAGGTTGTCCGTATGTAAGTGCAATATAGTTTGTTACATCTACAATCGCATCAATCGGGCGCTGACCTGCTGCTTTCAGGCGCTGTTGCATCCAGTCTGGGCTAGATGTGTTTTTGAGGCCTTCAATTTTCACTGTTGAGAAGAGGGCGCAGTTTTCAGTGTCTGTGTTGACTGAAACATCACCAGCCTTGGCCATGCCTTCTGCTGTTGGAAGGGCTTTCAGTGTGCCTGTGCCAAGGGCTGCGAGGTCACGAGCCAAACCAAGAACGCTGAGTGCGTCACCACGGTTTGGTGTAATGGCCACTTCAATGGTTGTATCGTCATAGCCCATGGCGCTTGCAAAATCGCTACCTGGTTTTGCATCGCACTCAAGTTCCATAATACCGTCATGGTCTTCACCAAGCTCAAGCTCACGTGCTGAGCAGATCATACCGTTAGATTCAACGCCACGGATTTTAGTTGGTTTAATCTTAAAATCACCAGGAAGAACAGCGCCGTCTAGAGCTACCGCAACAGTAAGGCCTGCGCGTACGTTTGGTGCACCACATACAATTTGGCGTGGAGAGTCTTCACCGACCTCAACTTTGCAAATGCCAAGCTTATCAGCATCTGGGTGCTGTGTGCGCTCAAGTACATGACCAATCACAACCTTTTTCAGGCTTTCTGCATGGTCTTCTACTTCTTCAACTTCATGCCCAAGCTGTGTGAGGTCGGAGCAAAGCTGTTCTACAGATACATCTGTATCTAAGAGTTCTTTAAGCCATGAGTAAGTGAATTTCATTGCGTTTATCCCTCAATTCTTTTTCTAAATAAAATGTTGAGCTCGCCAACTTTAATGCCGAACTTTTTAAATACGTTTTTGTTCATAACCGTGTCTTCGTCAATCATCCACATGCGGTCATCCATCTTAAGGGCGATGATACGCTCTCCAACTGGTGCGTTAAATGTGTAATGAAATGAAATGGTATCTCCCATCTCTACAGCTTTTACGCCGTCTGGTACTTCAGGAGCAAAAGCTTCGTATGTGCCATCTGCTTTCTTTGTGACTTCCCAGTATCGCTCCATTGTGCGGCCATCTGAATAACTAAATGTTTCATCAAGGCGTAGGTGAGTGTCACCATTTTCGCGGTTTGTAATCTTGCCATCCATAAGGATATGGAACTTATCCGTCACGCGGCCACGCCAGTCGTACATGACACCCCATCCATCAACTTTACCTTCAAAGTATGAAAGAAAGTCCATTTCGGGCTGTGGGTCTGCGCTCGGCTGTACGCCTGAGCAACCAGACGTTATAAGACCAAACATAAGGGCAAGTTTTTTAAGCATGAATTATTTTCTCACCTTAGCGGCGTCCATACCGAAGTGCTGTGTAAATGGAATGTTACCTTCAAACATTGTGCGAAGATCGTTCACACCGTACTTCAGCATTGTGAGGCGGTCTACACCTACACCAAAGGCAAAACCTTGGTACTCTTCAGGGTCTACACCAGCATTTTTAAGCACGTTACGGTGCACCATGCCGCAGCCAAGAATTTCAAGCCAGCGTGTTTTCTCTGTGCCGTCTGCAGCTGTGTATGTCCATTCAATATCAATTTCAGCACCAGGCTCGACAAATGGGAAGTAAGCTGGGCGCATGCGCATCTTAATGTCACGCTCAAAGAACTCAGTGAGGAAGCGGTGCAGCACACCTTTCATGTTTGCAAAAGTAATGTTTTTATCTACACACAGAGCTTCCATTTGGTGGAACTGAGGTGTGTGTGTCATGTCGCTATCGCAGCGATACACACGACCCACAGACATCACGCGTAGTGGTGCGCCATGCTCCATCATAGAGTGAATTTGTGCGTTAGATGTTTGTGTGCGCAGAACCATACGCTCACCGTTTTCATCTTTTTTCTTTAGGTAAAACGTATCATGATCCTGACGGGCAGGGTGGTTTTCTGGAATATTAAGCGCAGTGAAGTTAAAGAAGTCTGTTTCCATCTCTGGGCCTTGAACTGTTGTAAAGCCAATGCGCTCCATCACTGTTTCAAGTTCTTCCATCACGTATGAAATAGGGTGAATTTTACCAGTCGTTGTTGGTGTTGCTGGTAGTGTGATATCCAATGTTTCGCTCTTTAGCTTTTCTTCAAGAGCGATGGCATCAAGTTTTTCTTTACGCGCAGCAAGGGCTTTTGTAACAGTGTCACGTACAGCGTTGACTTCACCACCAAAGCTTTTACGTTCTTCTGGCGGAAGTGTACCAAGGGTTTTAAGAAGCCCTGTAATTTCACCGTTTTTACCAAGCAGTTTGACACGCAGACCCTCGAGGTCAGCTGGTGTGCTAAGGGCATTAATGCTCTCTAAGCTTTGTTCTTTAAGTGCGCTGAGATTCACTGTGTTCATGATCCTATACTTTTTTAAAGCTGTTTCTAGTTTTCTATATGGTGCTGCAAATTGGTTTTATCTGCGCTTCCCGTGCTCATGTATCATGAAGTACACTGCGCTCTGGTTCTCGCTAAAACTCAATTTTCGCGAGCCATCTAGTAAACCATTTGAACAGCTTCACATCCTATATGAAAATGAGGTGAAACGCACCCAATTTCCTATGTTTTTTATACAAAAAAGGCCGACATTTCTGCCGGCCTTTTGAATCGCTTACGCTTATAGCGCCGACTTAGCTTTTTCAACAAGAGTTGTAAAGGCTTTCTCGTCGTTCATAGCAACCCATGCAAGAACCTTACGGTCCATTTCAATGTTTGCTTTCTTAAGGCCGTTCATGAAGCGGCTGTAGCTCATGCCGTTTAGGCGAGCAGCAGCGTTAATACGAACGATCCATAGGCGACGGAAGTCACGCTTCTTGGCGCGGCGGTCACGGTATGCGTACTGCAAACCTTTCTCAACGCGCTCAATAGCAACGCGGAAACAGCTCTTTGAACGTCCGCGGTAGCCTTTAGCCATTTTCAAAATTTTCTTGTGACGTTGGCGTCTTACAATACCAGTCTTAACACGTGTCATAATATGTGTCCTTTCCTAAAAATTACTTGCTAGCACAAAATTTATTTGGCCGTAGCGTTTGCTGCAGCTTCGCGGCGCATTGCACGCTTAAGAGCCTTAGTACGCTTACGTTTTGCGTTACGGTATGGAAGTAGCTTATCAACTACTGCAAAGTTGTTATCGTCAACGATAGCAGTACCTTGAAGCTTGTGAGCATCCTGACCTTTTTTACTTAGGAAGTGACCGTGGCCTTTAATACCACGACGGATTTTACCGCGCGCTGTTGATTTCCAAAAACGACGAACGGCAGATTTTTTAGTCTTGAGTTTGTAACCCATATTACTGTCCCTTTCTCGTCTCTCTGCTGGCGGTTTTAGACCATCTAAAACACTTTTACAGGGGCCATACAGAAGAGGTTTGGATGCTTTATAAGAGAGATGAATACAAAATGCAAGTGTTTTGTAAGACTTAAGACGATGTTTTTAGGTCTAAGGGTGCGTCTGGATAGTGAGAAGCAAATTGATTGAGGCGGTCAAGTTGTGCTTTTGAGAGCTTTTTGCCATGCCCTTCCTTATCTGAATTTACAACGATTTTAACCGCTTTTTGAATATCTTCATCTTTATATGAGATGTTGTAGTAATCAAGGACTTGGGCAAGGGCTTTTTCTGGGGATGCGGTTACATCTTCATAGGTAAGCCAGAGTGCATCTTTTCTATGCTCATGCCATTGCCCTAAAAACTGCGTGCACCAGCTGCCTGCAAAGTCAACGATAAAATCGAGCTGTTTGTCTTCGTGCCAGCTCTTAAACTCTTCAGGAGCATGAATAGAAGGCTGGTTGAGAGAATCTTTCAGAAGGAGGTCCTTGTGAGAGATGATCACATCAGGAAGATTGCGTGTCAGGATCACAGGCTTAATATTGAATTTTTCCATCAGATCTAAGTTTTTAGGAGAAGGTCTTGTATGTTGGTGAGACACTGTATTCATGCCGTAGCCGTCTGTCAGCCTTGGTAGGTAGAGGTCTTGCTCTTGATGCGGATTGTATGTGTAAGAGTGCGGAATAAAGCCTGTTGCTTCTTCAATCAAGCGTACTAAATAGGTTGAAGCTGACTTCGGCATCGCTGCAATAAAAATAGAATGCCCAGAGCGGCGTGTCACTCTACGGAATTTACTATGAACAAGAGTCACTCTTGTACTGGTTTTATGTGCGGCGCGCACGAGTCTTTTATATAATTTCATGGCAGCGACTTTAACGGAAAATGAAAAAAAATGAAATGTTATTAAGCGTTTGACAGGGTTCTTTGTATACGATAAATTTGCACGGATTTGTAAATCTGTCTCTCTTTTTCCTATCTCTCACTTCTAGAGGAGAACCCCTCCATGTTTAACAAACTGCTCATATTGGCAGGACTTGTGCTGACTGGTGTTGGTATTAATACCCTGTTTGGGGATGTTGCCAGCAACTGGTTTGTTGCAATTGTCGCTGTTGCTGCTGCGTTCAAGCTATTGCCTGGGCGTATCACTTTTGGCGCATTGTCTGTCATCTTTGTGAAGCCGGTTATGCTGGTTTTCTTGGGTGGTATGGCATTCTATAACTTGGCCGCAGATGTTGGCTGGGTTGCAAATACATATGCTTATGGGTCTGTGTGGCTTTGGGGCATTTTGTTTGCAGCTTATAGTTTCCTTGCGTTTGCGCCTCATTCTTGGATCCGTGCCGTTGTGAAGCCGCCGATTGTGGCTTTTCAAAAAATGGCTTTCGGGTTTGAGTATGAAGGCATTGAGCACTATAAGGCTGCTGGCCCGCGCCGTTTGCTTTGCCCAACGCACCCTTCATTCCTTGACCCGTTTTTCATTATTGCAGCCGTGCCTGATAAAATCAGTTTTGCCATGCATGCCGCAACAGCGGAGATGCCACACTTCAAGTTCATCACGCGCCTTGGCGCACCGTTTGCTGATATCTATAAAGTAGACATGATGAATGCGATGGCGCTGAAAGGTATGGTGGCTGATGTAAAAGCTGGCCGGACCATTTGTATCTTCCCTGAGGGCCGTATTGCCTTTACGGGCAGCCTGATGAAGGTTCAAAATGGTTCCACCATGATTGTGAACAACGCGGATGCTGTGATTATCCCGATTCATGTGGATGGTCTGCAGTTCTCGTTTGCAAACCGTATGTCTGGCAAGTTGCGTCGTCGTGCTTTCCCGAAGGTTCGCGTGTCCTTTACGGACCCCGTTGAACTGGAAAAGAAAACCGGTCGTGCAGCCCGTGAAGACATTCAACTGTATGACGCAATGCGTAGCACCATGTTTGAAACTTTTGGCTGGAAAGGTCAGACGCTTCTTGGTGAACTGTTCCGCAGTGCGCAGCTTCATGGTTATGACCATCCTGTGCTGGAAAACATTGACCCGGTGACGGAAGAGCGTATCACCCTGGACTTTAAAACAGTTTTGATTGGTACGCGTGTATTGGAGAAAAAGCTGAAAGGCATTGTAAATGCTGGTGAAGTGACGGGGCTGATGCTTCCGAACGCTGCCGGTAGTGCTGTTGCTTTTTTTGCAATGCACCGTATGGGTGCTGTTCCTGCGATGTTGAACTTTACAATGGGGCCGGCAACGGTTGTGTCGTGCTGTGATACAGCGGGTGTTCAAACGGTTCTGACTTCGCGCACGTTCATTGAGTTGGCGGCAGAAAAGAAGAACACGCTTCCGGGTGAGATCGTGAAGACGCTGGAGGAATCCGGTCGTAAAATCGTCTATCTGGATGACATCCGTGAAACGGTGACGACGGTTGATAAACTGTCTGCTGCGCTGACCTATGAAAACTGGGACAGCCGGATTCGTAAGTCGACAGACCCTGCTGTGGTTCTGTTTACCTCTGGGTCTGAAGGTGTGCCGAAAGGCGTTGTGCTGAGCCATGAAAACCTGCTGTCCAACCGGGCACAGATGAAAACCATGATCGGCTTTACCCATCAGGACACCGTGCTGAACGCTATGCCGCTATTCCACTCATTTGGTCTGCTTGCAGGTATGATCCTTCCTGTGATGGAGGGTGTCAAAACCTTCATGTATCCGAACCCACTGGACTACAAGGTGATCCCGATGATTGCGTATGATATTAACGCAACCATCATGTTTGGTACCGACGCCTTCTTGCAAGGCTATGCTAAACAAGCTCACTCGGCGGACTTTGGTTCGGTACGGATGATCTTCGCAGGTGCTGAAAAGGTGAAAGACGAAACTCGTCGCACTTATGGTGAAAAATTCCCTATGTGTGGTGTTTTCGAGGGTTATGGTGCAACGGAATGTTCACCGGTGATTGCGGTGAATACGCCTATGTACAATAAAAATGGCTCTGTTGGCCGGCTGGTTGCTGGTCTTGAGGCTCGTTTTGATCCTGTTCCAGGTATTGAAGATGGTGGCCGTCTCTTTGTAAGGGGCCCTAACGTGATGTTGGGTTATTTCCGTGATACCAACCCTGGTGTTCTGGAGCCTTTTGAAGATGGTTGGCATGACACTGGTGATATTGTTGCATGTGACGAGCAGGGCTTCTTGACCATCAAGGGGCGTGCCAAGCGTTTTGCAAAGGTTGCTGGTGAAATGGTTGCTCTGCCTGTGGTGGATGATCTGGCTGCGCGTGCGTGGCCTGACTTCAACCATGCAAGTGTGGCTGTTGATCATGAAAGCAAAGGTCAGCAAATTTTGCTGGTGACCGAAAATCCGGATGCCGATAAAAAGACTTTGCAGGAAATGGCTAAGGCTGAAGATCTTAGCCCTTTGAATGTTCCTGCTAAGTTTTTGGTGGTGGAAGAAATTCCGCTGCTGGGTTCTGGTAAGGTTGACTTTGGTGCCTTGAACGATCTGGTTGCCGAAAAGTACGGTAAATAAACGAAATGAGAAAGCCCCCAACTGGGGGCTTTCTTTTATGTGCTTTCAAGCTTATGGAAGGTTTGTCTCCTTCAAGGTTTCATCAATCTCCATGAGCATTTTTTGAAGGTCTTGTTCAGTTACTTCAAAGTCTGCTTCTGATTGTGGCGGAAGGTCCACTTCTACTTCAGTAACAACTTCTTCTACTTGAGGCGCTTCTTCCATTGTTGTTTCCATTATGTCCATGGCTTCCTGTGCAGCAGCTTCAACTTCTTCTACTGTTTCAACATTAGAAATGATTTCATCCATTTTCATGCCTTCAAAGGTGGCGCCACCTTCCATGGGGTTAATTTCAATAGACAGGTGTTCCATAGGCATGTCGTCCATACCTTCATGTGCGTGATCGTGCATATCTGGAATAGGAAGATCCATTGGAGAATTCACGTTTGGTTCTCTCATGCCGAGGGTGCCACCTTCTGGGTATGTTACGTTATCCAGTAGCGTGTTGATTGGTGGAATTGGGAGAACTGGCGCACCGTTGAAAACAACCATGCCATCTTTAAAGGCAAGAGAGAGTTCAAGGTTTTCACCATCACCCATCATTGTTGCCATGCCAGCCATTTGCTTGCTTGGGTGGTCTGCTGGAAGCATTTCAATAAATTTTTGAATGCCTGAAACCTTCACGTCAAAGCCGCCATCAAGGAGAGCTTCTGGCGTTACTGTTACGCCACCACCAAGGTTAAACTGTAGCGCATCAGATTCTACACGAAGCTTGTTAAGTGTTAGATTAGAGCCGTTATCAACCATCTTTTGTACCATGTCTTTTGCCACAGCAATGAGTTGATTAAATTCTTCTTCTGTTACGTTTTCACCTGACTTCAGTTGAAGTTTACGAGACAAGTTTTGCAGTTCTTTGGCAACAGGGAAGTTTGTGAATGAAGCATCTACTTCGTAAAGAGCAATTGGAACACTGATAACAGCTACACGAACTTCCATATCATCCATGCGTGCGTATGCTTTACCACTTACAAGGCCATTCGTTTCTGTAATGTCACGACGTGAAAGAACTTTAGCAATTGTTGCTGTCATTGGCATAGCTTCGGCGCCAGCTTTAAAGTTCATATTTTTGATCACAGTTTCACCAGAGTTCATGTTGTCAATCTTGTGTTTGCTCACAAGGCTGTCCCAACCCATAGAGAATGTGATTGGCATTGGCTCTTCGCCAAGTTCTTCCATGAAGTTTTCAGGAAAATCAACCGTGATAAGGGCGTTATCAGATGTGATGGCAACTTCATTTGGGCTAAACAGAGACGCTGAGGCAACCACAGGTGTATTCATGATTGCTGTGAAAACCATGCCTGTTTCAGGGTCTTTAAACTCTGAGCGAATGTTGCTGTAAGTCAATTTTGCAGCAAGTGGGAAACCTGATGTTTCAACGTCATAAGTGACGTTGAGTTCTGGCATTTGAACCAGTTGCTCTTTAAGAGCTTTATCAAGTTTATCTTTGTTGCTTGTTACGTATGAGTCCCACATGAAATAGCTTCCGCCAGCGGCAGCAGCCACAAGAAGAATGAGGGCAAGTAAAATCTTTTTCATCGGTTAGATCCTGAATATATTCTTATTATTGAACGTCGTTCTGTGTATTTATCATACGGAGATTTGCTTTGAACTCAAGAAAAAAGCGACGCATTTAGCGCCGCTTTCAAAGGGTTATGTGACGATTTAGCCCGCCTTAAGCATGTGCTCAGCTTCCTTGTTCTCAAGGTAGCGACCAGCATCAAGAGCGGCCATGCAACCAAGGCCAGCAGCTGTGACAGCTTGACGGTATGTGTCATCACATACATCACCTGACGCGTAAACACCTTTAAGGTTTGTTTCAACTTTACCAGCTGGAACAGTAAGGTAGCCGTACTCATCCATGTCTAGTTTGCCAACAAATAGGTCTGTGTTTGGCTTGTGGCCAATGGCAATAAAGATACCTTGAATGGCAACATCTGTTGTGTCGCCAGTCTTCACGTTTTTCACACGCACTGCTTCAACACCGCCCATTGGGCCATCGCTGCCAAGGATTTCTTCAGTTGTGCTATCCCAAAGGATGTTAATTTTTTCGTGTGCTTTTACGCGCTCACGTAGAATCTTTTCACCACGGAAATCATCACGACGGTGAATCATTGTCACGCTCTTACAGAAGCCAGCAAGGTAAAGCGCTTCTTCCATTGCTGTGTTACCACCACCAACAACGGCAACGTCTTGGTTACGGAAGAATGAGCCATCACATGTCGCGCAGGCACTTACACCTTTACCCATGAACTTTTGCTCACTTTCAAGGCCAAGCCATTTTGCGCTGGCGCCTGTTGAGATGATAAGGGCGTCTGTTGTGTAAGTTGTACCGCTGTCACCAATCAGTGTTTGAATGCCGCCATCAGTCAGTTTCACTTCAGTGATGTAATCTGTAATCATTTGAGTGCCACAGTGTTCAGCTTGTTTGTGCATTTGTTCCATGAGCCATGGGCCTTGAATCACATCTGCAAAACCAGGGTAGTTTTCTACCTCAGTTGTAATGGTCAGCTGACCACCTGGCTGCATGCCGTGAATAAGGGCTGGGTTGTGGCCGGCGCGCGCTGCGTAAATTGCTGCTGTACATCCAGCAGGGCCACTACCAAGAATAATCATTTTGTGATGTTGTGTGCTCATGGGCTTTATTTTCCTTCTCGCTTCTCTATATATTTTAGCACTGCCCTCTCACCGGCGTAAAAACGCGGTTTTACTTGGTGCTCGTGCGTGGCTGGAACAACAGTGTTCCAGCATAACTGTTGGATAAGAATCCAAACAGCTCTATCGAATATTTTCTCAATCTATCGCCAAAAAAAATCTTTGTCAAAGAAATGGTACTACAAAAATCCTATTTTAATGCTTGACGCCTAAAAAGAGTTCAGTCACATTAGCGTTACGAAACTAAATTTGCAATAAAAGGGTGTCAAAAATGAGCTTTATGATTGGCCATAAATTCCCATCTGTACGCGTTGGCGCGGTGAACCCAGATGGTAACATCGATAATGATTTTTCTGTAACTGAATACGGTAAGGGCGGCTACACGGTTGTTTTCTTTTACCCACTAGACTTCACATTTGTGTGCCCAACTGAAATTGTTGCGTTCCACAAAGCTGTTAAGCAATTTGAAGAGCGTGGCTGTAAAGTTGTTGCTGCAAGTGTAGATAGCACATTCTCACACGCTGCATGGCGCCGTACACCACTCAACGATGGTGGTATTGGTGAAGTTGACTTCCCAATGGTAAGTGACATTGAGCGTAAACTATCAAGCGAGCTTGGTATTCTTGCTCCTGGTGGCGTAACGTACCGTGCATCTTACCTACTTGATAAAGATGGTGTTGTGCGTCACATGGTGATCAACGATCTTCCACTTGGTCGTAGCGTAAACGAAATGCTTCGTATGGTTGATGCGCTTGCATTCCACGAGCAGCACGGTGAAGTTTGCCCAGCAAACTGGAAGAACGGTGAAGAAGCGATTACTGCTGACCGTGAAAGCACTGGTGCTTACCTTGCGAAAAACGAAAGCTCGCCAACGGCAGCTGCATAAGTTTGATGCATTAAAAATCCCCGCTAGATGCGGGGATTTTTTTGTAGGGACTCAAGCTTATTTACGTGATTCAAACGCCTTTTTGATCGCTTGCGTAAATGTTGGGTAGATGAATGTGTGTTCTGCAATTTCATCTTCACCAATCCAAGTCATATCTTCATGCTCTTCACTTAGAACGGGGGCAATATCACCGCTCAGTGTTGCTGTGTAAAAGACAGCGTATTTAGAAACAGCTTCACTGCTCCATACACCTGCATGGCAGATACCGTCTGGCTGAATATCTAGGCCAGTTTCTTCTTTCACTTCACGCAGGAGACCGCCTTTAGGCTGGTCATGTGCTTCCATGCGTCCACCTGGGAATGCCCACTTACCGCCACTCTCTGAGTAACGCTTAGGGATTTGAAGAGCCAGTACTTTGTTCTCATCGTTAAAGATCAGTGCGTACTGGCGAACATTAAACATGTGATACGCTTTAGCCATTTTTTACTTCTTTCTTTGTCAGTTTCTTACTTTAATTTTATTGGATGCGCTCAATGAGCATCTCTGCGCCATGCAGTGGAGAAACATCAAGGCTTTGGCCTGCGTTCCCCATGTTAATGGCAAGTTCTACAAAACGCTCATCCCAGTTTACAGCAAAGGTGCTACCGAGATAGAGAAGAGGTTCGCCAGCTTTCATGTCTGCGAAGACATTTTTAGCAGGGAACGTCATTTGGCGTTTTAAAAATGGAATCTGGAATTTTGCCGTATTGGGCTTGCTGATGCGGTACCTTGCGCCTTCAGCAACAATGCGGTCAAAGCTCTTCTGGTCAATAGAGAAGCTGGTTTTGATGTTACCAGCCGTGTTGTCTCTAAAGACTTGGAATCTTGCAACTTGGCCAACCTTAGAAGGCAAGCGAGAAATGTTTTGTGCGTAAGCAGGTTCTAGAATTGTATCTGGCTCATCCAGTGCAAGGCTTTCTGGGTGAACACCACCTGCAATGAGGCCTGCGACAACGGCAAACAGGTCACGACCATGGAAGGTGTGCGGCAGAATATATGTTGGGCTGCCTGTACGTGTGCGCTCTAAATGTTCAATAAATGGAATATCAATTTTGTAAATGGTGTAGCCAATGCCGCGAGACTCAAAGTAGCGTGCCATTAGACCGAGTGATCCGTTGTTTGGGCCAATGAACACATTGTGCTCATCTGTTACAAGAATGGTTCTGTCTTTCCCGAATCCAACGCCCGGGTCAGTCACGTGAATGAAAATGTTAGGGCGCGTGTTGCTGCCTAGAGCGCGGTAACATGTGTAGTTTGCATAAGCTGCAAAATCAATATTACCAAATGGCACGTTGTGAATAGATGTTGGAACAAATGGGCGCTCTCTGTAGATGTAGTCTTCAATCCAATCTGCAGGTTTAAGACGTCTATCAATGTTGGTGAGTTTGCCTTTAGCTAGCTCTTGTGTTGTATAGAGAAAAACGTTTTGAAAGCGCAGTTCGATTTGAGCGTTTGCCACACCACAGTTAAAGTCTGTGATCAGCATCATATTCTTATAGAAAGGTACCTTTGCTTCTTTAAGAGCTGGCATATTCTTTTATAACCCCTTGTTTCATCCCTTTAAAATATAGGGGTGTCATAAAGGTTATGCAAGGGGCAGGTGGATAGTAAAGCATGTTCCGTAGTTATGCTCGGTACGTAATGTGATATTTCCGCCCATTTCTTCAAGAATACGCTTAGTTGTTGGTAGACCGAGACCTGTACCACCTGACTTAGTTGTGTAAAATGGTTCAAACAGGCGCTCTACAATATCGCCCGGAATTGGATCACCTTCGTTATGGACATCAATACAGAAGTCTTTATCTGTTTGGTGTAGCGTAATTGTAATCATGCTTTCTGGTGGTGCTGCATCAAAGGCATTTTTGGTAATGTTTAGGATGGCTTGCATGGTTTTATTGCGATCGATAGCAACTCTTTGGTGGCTCTCTTTACCAATAATATTCACAAATACATCTTTGTTTGAACCGAAAGATTCAATGGATGGTATGGCTTGATCTATAATTTCTTGTGCTTCAACGTGTTCAATCGTGTTTGGGCGGTTCGCTGTGAAGGAAAGAATCCCTGTGAGCATGTTTTCTAGGCGAAGGATTTCCTTTTTAACAAGCCGAGCGCGCTTTTGATCGTTTGGTAAAGAGGCCAGTTTTTCAAGTTTTTCTACACCAATTTTAATGGAGGCAAGAGGGTTTCTGAGTTCGTGTGCAATGCTGGAGGCAAACTCACCTACAGCAGCAAGTCTTTCATGTTGAACCAGCTGTTTTTGTGCGGCTTGTAAATCAGTTGTACGTTCGTCTACAAGCTCTTCAAGATAATCTGCATGCTTGGCGAGTTTTTCATCACGCCTATTAATGAAAGAGAACAGCGTGTTAATCTGATCTGAAAGAGATTGCATTTCTGATGAGCCAGAGGCTGGGATTTTGGTCTTAAAGTCATCTTTTTGAATGGCTTCAGCAAGTGTTCTTGTAAGCCTCTGAACGGGCTGAATGAAAGCTTTTAAACAAATGAGGACGAGAACAATTCCAATAAAAAAAATGACAGATGGTAAAGTCATGTAGCCCCAGTTTTTTACACCTTCATAGAGAGGGGAAGATTCAAAAGAGAGGCGCTCATAAGCAATAAAGTGGATATCTAGAGGTGCGTAGTATGTAATAAGGGCGTAACCGCCTTGCTCACCTATTAATTTAAAAGGCTCAATGCTGCTGTTTTTATGAAGCAGGTGTTCTTGAATGTTGGCATACTTTAGGGTGCGGCTTTTTTCAGGGTAAGTTGCCAGAACGCGCTTTGCTTTTGTATCAATAAGCATGAGTCCGCTTGTCGGCGAAAGAGAGAGAAGGGAGAGCTCATTTGATAGAGCTCTATTGATGTACTCTTTTTTGTCTTTATAGGCAGACCCTGTTGGACGCTCTTCTGTTTTCCAACGTGCAGAAAGGAGGCTTCGACCGTATTGCAGGGCACTTGAAAGCGTTTTGTTTGTGTCAAGCTGGTACTGGTGCTCAGCTTGTTTATAAAAAGTCGCAACACTGACACTGTAAAAAAGACCCATTAATAGGGCAATGGGTAGAAATACACTGATAAAAAGTGGGATTTTACCTCGAAATAAATTTTTTGGTGCCAAGGTCTTGCCTTTTTATGGTTATTTTTTGCACAATAAGCCTACATATGGAGCAAGAATCTAACAAGGCGAAAATTTATAAGGGTCTCATTTGTTTAGAGGCTGATTCTCGTGTGGGGCCGAAGTTTTGGTACCAAACACCCAATGTCTCGTTTACACCATTTCCAATTTCAGCTTTGCAAGGTTTAGGCATGGGCGTGTTGCATGGGTCTGGCAGAAAGGTTGTGACAGCGCAGTTATCAGACCACCGTATTGTAGTGAACCTTGCTAGGAGTGATTGTCTGTCTCTGCAAGTGAAAGGGCTGTGGCACAGTGAGTTTCCAGCTCTGCCATTTAGCGTAAATAAAACCGTTTATACAGAGCGTCCACAAGGCTTTGAATATGACAGTGCACTAACGCTTTCCAAACTGGGACTTTTGGTGTAAGGTGCAGCTCACCAAGGACGGACGCAGCGCACTGTAAACCCCGCCAGGCCCGAAAGGGAGCAACGGTAGCAAAAGCGGGTGGGTCGTCCTTGGCCTTTTTCTTTAGGGTGCTTTTTGCACTTTGCCTCACTTAAGCACGTTTTGTGCTCTGCGTTCGTTAAAGGCACAAAAACCTCTCCTAAAATTTTTTAAATTAAGCCTGTGCGAGTGGGAGCAAGTGCGACCCAAAAGGCTCAGGCCTTTTGTTGCTGGTCCGCAAGGTAATGCTACGCTCGAGCGAGAGCGAGGCGGGCAAGCTAAATATAAGTAAAGCAGGTTGTGGCAGTTAGGGCTTTCGTGTGCAAGGCACTGTCTCTAAGCACAAAAAAAAGCCCCCTTTCGGAGGC
Organism: Pseudomonadota bacterium; assembly: GCA_036141575.1. Lineage (NCBI taxonomy): Bacteria > Pseudomonadati > Pseudomonadota > Pseudomonadota bacterium. Next base: position 52,065 of record JAYZXF010000002.1, read on the forward strand.
TTTGGGGATCGTTTAAAAATACCCAAGGGTACGCGCTTTTTTGAGGATGCGCAGATCTTCACGAAAAGCGAGCTTGTCATCTTTGGCATATTGCACAACTTCAGAGAAAGTGAGCCACTCAAGTGGATCCATTTCATCAGAAGGGGCGGCCATTGCGGCTTCTTCATCACTGAGCACATATACAAAAACACAGATAATATTATGGGTTTCTGCGTGGTGTTTGGTTTTGACATGGTGATGAATCTTGGGTGCTTTCTTTTCTTCTAGAAGCATGAGGGCGTCAGGGTCAATGGCAATGTGACACTCTTCAAGAATTTCACGTGCAGCGCCTTCGGCAAAGCTTTCGGCAACTTCAGGCTCGATATAACCACCCATGAGAGAGTAAAGCCCGTGGCGTTCAAGAAAGGGAGCGCGTTTGCCCATGAGAACTTTACCGTCATGAATCAGTACATTAATGGTGGCTGCGTTAAATCCGCCCCATTGGTTCATGTGCTGAATGCTATGTCCAGTGAGAAGAGAAGAGATAAAGCAGGCCAGTTTGTAGCGTTTGCTATTGGGGTTAAGGGGTCTTTGAGACCACGACATGGCGTATCCTTTGAAAACGGGAAGGAAAGGTAGTTGATAGGCTTAGTTTACTGGTTTTAGGCGTGAGATACAGTAAAAATCTTGAAATATCCTACAAAATCCCTATAACCAATAAGTATATTAACTCTATTTGTTCCGTTTTTATGGAGAATTGAATGGATAGCAGCATTCTTGCTTTTGTTGCTTTTCTTGCTCTGTTGGCTATATTCTGGCTTATTCTTTGGGAAGTTGCAGGTCGAATTTTTAGGTTTTGGCCGTTTCGTTTGGTTCTGGCTTTGTGTCTGATCCCTGTATTCCCTTGGGTTTGCCTTGTGTATCTTTTCATGTCAAAGAACAAGAAATAATCGATGAATAAAGAGGGCGTAAAAAGCGCCCTCTTTTCTTTGCAATTGTTCCTTTAAGGGCGTATCCTATGTGCGTCTTTAAAGAATAAAAAGGGAAGGGAACCTTCATGGCACGTAAAAAAATTGCTCTTATTGGTGCAGGTAATATTGGTGGTACGCTAGCGCATCTTGCTGGCCTTAAAAATCTTGGTGATGTTGTAATGTTTGATATCGCAGAAGGTCTACCACAAGGTAAAGCACTTGATCTTGCACAAAGCAGCAGTGTGGATGGTTTTGCTTCATCTATGTCAGGGACAAACTCATACGAAGATATTAAAGATGCAGACGTTTGCATCGTGACGGCAGGTGTGGCGCGTAAGCCAGGCATGAGCCGTGATGACCTAATTGAAATTAACACAAACGTGATGAAGAGCGTGGGTGAAGGCATTAAAACATACGCACCAAACGCATTTGTGATCGTAATTACAAACCCACTTGACGCAATGGTGTGGGTGATGCGTGAAGCAACTGGCTTTGACCACAGTAAAGTTGTGGGTATGGCGGGTGTGCTTGATAGCTCTCGTTTCTCTTACTTCCTATCTGAAGAACTTGGCGTATCAATTGAAGATGTGCGCACATTTGTACTTGGTGGCCACGGTGACACGATGGTGCCACTGACTCGCTACAGCACAGTTGCAGGTATTCCAGTAACAGACCTTGTCGCTAAAGGTTGGATGACACAGGCGAAGCTAGATGAGATTGTTCAGCGTACACGTGATGGCGGTGCTGAAATTGTTGGTCTTCTCAAAACTGGTAGTGCGTTTTACGCGCCAGCTGCAAGTGCGATTGCAATGGCTGAAAGCTACCTACTAGATAAAAAACGTATCCTTCCATGTGCAGCACACCTAACAGGTGAGTACGGCGTGAAAGATCTTTACGTGGGTGTACCAGCAGTGATTGGTGCCGGTGGTATTGAGAAGGTTGTTGAAATTGACCTAACAGACGAAGAGCAAGCGATGTTTGATCATTCTGTAAGCGCTGTGAAGGGGCTTGTAGATAGTATCGACCTGAACAAGTCTGCGGCATAAAAATTTAAATTTTAATAAAACTAAACTTTAGGGAATAAATATTATGAACCTACACGAGTATCAATCAAAAGAACTCATGAAGAAATTTGGCGTAGCCGTACCGAATGGTATTATGGCTGACAGCCCAGAAGCTGCGGAAGCTGCTGCAAAAGAGCTAGGAACAGCAATCACTGTTGTTAAAGCTCAAGTGCACACGGGTGGCCGTGGTAAAGCGGGTGGTGTGAAGGTGTGTAAATCACCAGCTGAAGCAAAAGAAGCTGCTAAAGCAATGCTTGGCGAAATTCTTGTGACAAAGCAAACAGGCCCACAAGGCTTGCCTATTCATAAAGTATACGTTGAAGAAGGTAGCGACATTGCAAACGAGCTTTACTTCTCAATCATGCTAGACCGCGAAACTTCTCGCCCATTCATTATGGCATCTTCTGAAGGTGGTATGGACATTGAAGAAGTGGCTGAAGAAACACCTGAGAAAATCCTAAACGTAGATATCGATCCTATGGTTGGCCTTATGCCTTACCAAGCACGTGATCTTGCGTTTGGTATGGGTCTAGAAGGTGAGCAAATTAAGAACTTTTCTAAAGTGGCAATGGGCCTATGGAAAGCGTTTGATGCCCTAGATGCAGACATGCTTGAAATTAACCCACTTGTTGTGACGGGCGATAACAAGGTTCTTGTCCTTGATACAAAGCTTGCTATTGATGGGAACGCACTATTCCGTCACCCTGATCTTGCTGACATGGATGATCACACACAGCAAGACTCTAAAGAAGTTGAAGCACACAAATACGACCTAAACTACGTGGCTCTAGACGGTACAATTGGTTGCATGGTAAACGGTGCTGGCCTTGCGATGGCGACAATGGACATTATTAAGCACTACGGTGAATCTCCAGCGAACTTCCTAGACGTTGGTGGTGGCGCAACAGAAGAAAAAGTAACAGCTGCGTTTAAGATCATTCTATCTGATCCAAACGTAAACGGTATTCTTGTGAACATCTTCGGTGGCATCATGAAGTGTGATGTGATCGCAAAAGGTGTGGTCGCTGCAGCGAAAGAAGTACAGATTTCTGTACCACTTGTTGTGCGACTAGAAGGTACAAACGTTGATGCTGGTAAGAAGATTCTATCTGAATCAGGTCTGCCAATTACACCAGCGGATAGTCTAGACGACGCTGCCAAGAAGATCATCGCAGAAGTGCGTAACGCGAAAGCTGCGTAAGTAGAATATGTGTTGGCGGAGGGTGAAAGCTCTCCGCCTCTATTAAAGAAAATATAATGAAGACTTATTTACAGTTCTTAAACGAATCGTCTTTTAAAGATCAGGTGAGCATTGGTTCGCAGGTTTATCGTAACCTTGCGTTTTGTAACGTAATGCACATGTTGTTTTTAGCGTTTGCTATGTCTGTATGTGTCGTTGCGGCTTACTTTGCACCCGGATTTGTATCAGGTGTTGTAAGTGGAGTTTTGATTACATTGACGCATGACCATGTTGATCTAGGGTGGACTTTGTCTGGGCTGCAAACAACAATTCTTGCGATTATATTTTCGTCATATTTTATTTACCGATTTGCTATTGCTGTCTTGGGAAGTATTAGGTTTCTCTATTTTAGATTTAAAAACTTTAATATTAAAAGGCCAGGGCTTCTTACTTTATTGTATTACGGTTCTATTTTGTTTGTAAGTGGAGTTGTTGGGGGGATGGTTTATTGGGAATCAGATGCTTTTGAATATACGGAATCTATATATTTACTGCTTGTTATTATGCTAGCATTAAGTGTGTTTTATGCTGTGGTGGCAGTTGTGACAAACTTTAAACCATTACGTGTGTTAAACAAGGAGGATGAGCTTCTTCCTGAGGAGTTTAAGTTCTCTGGCGCGGTTCTTGTCTTTGGAGTTATTCTTGCGGTTATAGTTGTTATTTCATCATTGTTAGATGTTGCGAATATAGCTCAAGAAATTAGAGACTTTCATATTGAAATAGGGGGATATAGCGATGATTAAAAATATCATTTTTGATTGTGATGGGGTTTTGGTGGATACCGTAACGCCGCACTATCAGATTATGTCTGAGTATCTGACGGGGCACGGCATTACTATGACGGCTGCTGAGATTGTCGCTGAGTTTAGCGGGGCGATGTGGACGTCGTTCTTCCCTGTTCTTGAAGAACGCTTTGGTGTCACACTTCCTGAAACGGTTTATAATGATCTGCGTGATGCAATGCTTGAATATGACCATACGGTGGGCCTGGAAGCATGCACGGATGTAGAAAAGCTTCTGCGTGAACCATCTCTTAAGAAAGCTTGTGCATCTAACTCGAGAACGCCAACAGTTAAAGAGCACATCTCTAACCATGGTTGGGATGATGTATTTGAAACAGTTGTGGGTGTGGATTTGATTGAGAATCCAAAACCTGCGCCAGATCTTTACTTGATGGCCTTGAGAGAAGCTGGCTTTGAGGCACACGAAACTGTGGTGATTGAAGACAGTCCAACAGGTGTGAAGGCTGGTAAAGCGGCAGGCATGCAGGTAATAGCTTACACAGGGGTATATCCAGATAAAGCAGAGCGTACTGAGCTGATGAAAGCAGCTGGCGCAGACTGGGTGATGGATGACTATAATGAAATTTTAACATTTTTAACGGAAGCTGCTGTTAAAGCGGCCTAATAATAAAAGGGAAAGACTATGTCTATCTACATTGATAAAGATACAAAAGTAATTTGCCAAGGTTTCACTGGTCAGAACGGTACGTTCCACAGTGAGCAGGCGGTTAAGTACGGTACAAAAATGGTTGGTGGTGTAACACCAGGTAAGGGCGGCACAACGCACCTTGGTCTGCCAGTATTTAACACAGTGAAGGAAGCGGTAACAGCAACAGAAGCAACAGCATCTGTAATCTACGTACCACCTCCATTTGCAGCGGATGCAATCCTTGAAGCGATTGACGCAGGTATTGAGCTTGCGATCTGTATTACTGAGGGTATCCCTGTAAAAGATATGATTAAAGTAAAAGCGCGTCTTCAGCGTAGCGACTGTAAAACACGCCTCATTGGCCCGAACTGCCCAGGTGTGATTACACCAGAAGACGATGCAGGCTGTAAGATTGGTATTATGCCAGCACACATTCACAAAAAAGGTAAAATCGGTATCGTATCACGCTCTGGTACACTGACTTATGAAGCGGTTGCACAAACAACAGCTGAAGGTCTTGGCCAGTCGACTTGTGTAGGTATCGGTGGTGACCCTGTGAACGGCACAAACTTCATCGATGTCCTTAAAGAGTTTCAAAATGATCCTCAAACTGAAGGTATTGTGATGATTGGTGAAATTGGTGGTACAGCAGAAGAAGAAGCGGCTGCTTTCATTAAAGCAAACGTAACCAAACCTGTTGCTGCATTTATCGCCGGTTCTAGCGCACCTAAAGGTAAGCGCATGGGCCACGCTGGTGCGATCGTTTCTGGTGGTCAAGGTACTGCTGAAAGTAAGGTTGAAGCTCTAACTGATGCAGGTGCGAAAATCGCTCCAACGCCATCTGATCTAGGTAAGACTATTGCTAGCATGATGTAATTTGCTGCTTTAAGCATAAAAAAGCCGCCCTTCGGGGCGGTTTTTTGTTTCTAAGGGGTTGCACCTTTCAAAAAGGTATTGTATACATGCACTCCTTTCGGAATCTTTTATCTTTTTCTTCTATGACAAGGAGTGTCACATGCCACAGCAACTCACGGAGAGTGTGCCGAGTGATTTTTGGTGCGGGGTAGATGTAAAGCCTAACAAGCCCATTAAGAAACTCATTAACATGGGGCTTGAGCCTGAAATTTTTAACTTCTATAAGCAAGGTTATGACCAACACACAAGTCAAATGGCTGCAGTTCTGACAACGTATGCCAGAGCTTTTAGTGAGGGCAGGCGCCGAACCATTCGCGCGGTTTCTTTTCGTTCTCCTGCTCAGAGAACATATGTGGGAGTACGCCTGGAATTGGATGTGGTGGAGTTTTATCAGCAGCCTGGCCGTGGTCGTGAACGTCGCATGGAGGATGTGTTACGCTCCTTTATGGTGGCGCAAAAAGCCTAAGAATAAATCGATTTATAAAAAGCCCCTAGAAGGGGGCTTTTTTGTTTCTAAAACACCTCTTTCCCCTGTGCAAAAAACTCAAAAAACGCTATAGTTTGAGCTATGACTGATTCTACACACAAAAACGATTATTTGGTTCTTGCCCGTAAGTACCGCCCGAATACTTTTTCGAGCATGGTTGGGCAGGAAGCTTTGGTTCAAACTCTCTCTAACGCACTTGCAAGTGGACGTATCCACCACGCCTTTGTTTTCAACGGTATTCGTGGAACAGGTAAAACAACCACTGCCCGTATTATGGCGATGGCGCTAAACTGTGAAAATGGTCCATCTAGCAGTTGGGAAGAAAACGACGAACAAGTGAAGCTGATTATGGAAGGGCGTCACCCTGACGTGCTTGAGTTTGATGCCGCCTCTCACCGTGGTGTAGATGAGATTCAGCAACTCTTTGAAGGTGTCGCTTATCAGCCTGTATCTGGTCGCTACAAAGTGTACATCATTGATGAGGTACACATGCTATCTAAACAGGCGTTCAACGCCATTCTAAAGACGCTGGAAGAACCACCAGCAAATGTAAAATTTATTTTTGCGACAACTGAGGTGAACAAAGTACCAATTACGGTTCTGTCTCGTTGTCAGCGTTTTGACCTGAAACGTATTACATCAGGCACGCTTGCAGATTACTTTATGACACTTCTTGAGAAAGAGGGTGTAGAGGCTGACAAGGATGCCATCCACATGGTTGCCCGTGCTGCAGATGGGTCAGCGCGTGATGGTCTATCTATTCTTGATCAAGCCATTGCACTGAGTGCCGGTGAAAAGATTACAGAAGAATCTGTGCGCGCCATGCTTGGCGGTGCCAGCAAGGAGCGTGTCTATGATCTTCTTGAAAATATTTTGAGTGGTCAGCCAGAAAAGGCTCTTGAAGGGTTTGCAGCAATGTACATGGATGGTTACGATGCATTACAGGTTGTAAAAGATCTACAAGACTCTCTCTACACAATGACACGCATGAAGCTTGTGCCAACACTGGCAGACTCTGCGGGTCTGAGTGAACTTGAGAAAACACGTTTGTCTCCTTTGGTTGCAAAGCTTTCTCTTGAAGGTATGGGCCGCGCGTATCAAATGCTGCACAACATTTTTGTGGAAGCAAGCCAAGCTGGCCGTGTGCATGAGGTTGTTGAAATGGGACTTGTGCGTGTCGCGCACCTTGCACCACTTCCAGCAATTGATAAGATCCTTGGACGTATGGCAGGCACAGAGGCGCCTGTGGTAGCGGAGGCAGCGTCAGCTGAAGACCTGCCGGGAAAGTCGCATCCTAAAGAGACGCCACCAGCTGAGGAGCAAACACCTCAACTTCCAAAAACACCTGATGCCTGGGAAGATATTGTAGAACTTGTGAAGCAGGCTGCACCTGTTGTTGCAGGTGAGCTTGTGCACCATGTGAGACCGCTTATGGTCAAAGATGGCACATTGCGCATGCAGTGTGATGAGAAACTTGCTAAGGGTGAGGACCTTGTAAATAAGGTTCGCCAGATTCTCTCAGAGAAAACGGGTAAAGCTTGGGAGGTGACTCTTGAAAGAGATGCAAAAGAAGCAGGAGCACTTACACTTGCTGAGGAGCGAGAAGAGGCACGTAAAGAGCGTGTCAGACAAGCGCTTCAAGATGACAACGTTAAAAGTTTAATTGAGCTCTATCCAGACAGTGAAGTTGTGGATGTGGTTCAGGTTTAAAATGAATCTAAGAAATAAAGGGTAAATCTTATGATGAAAGATATCGGTAAAATGATGAAGCAAGCACAGCAAATGCAGAAGAATATGAAAGCGCTGCAAGCTGAGCTGGATAAAGTAGAAATGACTGGCGAAGCTGGTGGCGGCCTTGTACAGGTTTCTATGACAGGTAAAGTTGACGTGACAAAAGTTGTGATCTCTCCAGACGTAATGGACGATAAAGAAACTTTGGAAGACCTGCTTGTTGTGGCATTTAACGATGTGCACGGTAAAATCCAGTCACATGTTCAAGAAGAAATGAACAAAATGACTGGTGGTGCTGGCCTCGGCATGTTTGGCATGTAAAGAAAGACCTTACCTTGATTCCACAGCCTTTAGAACAGCTCATTAAAGAACTTGCAAGCCTTCCAGGTGTTGGGAAGCGTAGTGCACAGCGTGTGGCACTGCATATGCTGCAAAATCCTGAGTGTATGAGTAGCCTTGAAGGGAAGATGAAGGCTGTGGCACAGGACGTGAAAACATGCACAACATGCGCAAATATCTCCTTAGATGATCCCTGTCATATTTGCACGTCTCAGACGCGTGATAATAGCCGTATCTGTGTGGTTGAGGGGGTAGATGACCTTTGGGCGATTGAACGCAGTGGTGCTTTTACGGGTATGTATCATGTTCTTGGTGGTGTTGTGGATGCAATGCAGGGTGTTGGCCCTAACGATCTAAATATGGATAATCTTGTGTCTCGTGCGTCTTTTGAGGGTGTTTCTGAGGTTATTTTGGCTCTTGGTGCCAGCGTTGCAGGCCAAACGACAGCACATATTATTAAAGGTCGCCTTAAAGATGCAGAGGTAAATCTGACTGTTCTGGCACGGGGTATGCCAATGGGTGCAGATGTGGACTACCTTGATGAAGGGACGATTTCTCTTGCCTTGCAGGGGCGTCAAGCGGTTTAATTTATGTGGAACCCTATAAGTATCTAGGGTTTAAATATAAAAAGGGATAGGCATTTGGCTATTACAGCAATTGCAGGCGCTGCAGCAAAGGCAGGGGCAGCCGCTGGTAAGGCGGGCGGTTTTGCTGCGAAAGGTGCTGGAAGAGTTGCGAAAGGTGCAGCTAAAAAAGCTGGAAAAGCTGCTAAAAATAAAGTGAAGCGTGGTATTTTATCGCGCGTCTTAAGCTTTTTTGCCAACCCGATTGTGCAGGCGATTATTGCAATTCCGTTCCCTGTGGCTATTATTTCCAACCAAATTATTCCTTCTATTAGTAAGGAAATTAAAATTATAAAAATGGTGCTCGCCTTGTTTGCAGGGGGAGGAGAGGCTGCGATTGCTTGGCCTATAATTATTATTGGGCTTGCAGCAACAGCTGCAGGTGCTGCTGCTGGTAACGCTATATGTGACTGGTCATGGTGTACAAAATTGGGTGCTATGATTGGTGCAGGTATTGGTACGCTAACTGGTGGTGCTACAATTGCAGGAACTATGGCTCTTATCTTTCACACCTCTCTTATTGCTCTGGCGTGGTTTATTTTGGTATTTAAATTTGTGATAAAATCTGTTTTACCGAAAAGAATGTAGGCTAAAGGCCTAAAACGCCTTTGGTAAAGAAGTAATCAAACGCTTGTTTGTAGCCAGCCTTACGCATCTCTACAGTGTTTTCCTGAATCCATTCTGGTTTGACCCATTTAAAGTTAGAGAACTCTTTATCTTGGGCTTTTGAAAGATCAATGTCCTCTTTACTACCATTAAACTTGAAGAAGAACCAAAGATGGCGAGCGCCTTTAAGGTGGGCATACTGTGGTTTGCGTTGGTCACGATCAGGTCTGTTTTCAGCAGGCCAATCATACCATGTCCAAAATGGGGTTTGTGTGAGAAGAGTGATATCTGCCTCTTCAATGGCCGTTTCTTCAAACAGTTCACGAATGGCACCTGCAAGAGGTTCCTCACCTTCATCAATGCCGCCTTGTGGTAGTTGCCATGCATCTGCGACATCAGAACGCTCTGCAACAAATACATTGGCACGCTCATCCATGAGGACAACAATAGCACCTGGTCTGTAAGCTTCCATAAGGTCGTGTGGTTGATTCATGACTTACTCCTTTAAAAGAGTTGTGATTGGAACAAGCTGTACGCCCGCCGGGAGTGTTTTTACCCATGCTGCAATGGCAGCAGTTGTTTCTGGGTATGGGTGCCCAATCGCAATTGCTGAACCGTTTTGTTGTGCTTGCTTAAGCGTTTCTGCAAGAGCTTGGTTGATGCGTACACTGTCTTGGTAGTGATCAAGAAAGACATCACGTGTGAGCAGAGGAAGAGGAAGATCTTTTGCTGCAGCTTTGACGCGACTCTGAGCTGTTGTGAGACTATCTAGGAAGAAGAGCTTGTGATCTGAAATGGCACGCAGTGCAGGGCGCATGGCTTTTTCACTAGAGGTCATTTTAGAGCCCATGTGGTTATTCGCGCCAACAGCAATTGAGAGGAACGGGGTAATGTTCTCAACAGTTCTCTTGTAGAGTTCGTCTTCTGGTAGCTCTACGTAAAGTGCATTTTCGCCTGGGTTAGGTGTGTAGCCTTCTGCATTGGTACGTGCTTCCATTGGAATATGAACCATAATTTCTTGGCCGCGCTTATGGGCAAAGTCTGCTTGCTTCATGCTGCCATTACCGTATGGCAGGAAGGCAAGAGTCACTTCTTTCGGAAGTTCATCTAGAACGCGTTGACTTTCAGAAACATTGACGCCCATATCATCAATAACAATGGCAATTTTAGGGCCGTTTAGCACTTTGACATCAGCCATATTTGCTTCATAGCGCGCTTGTGATTCCTTTGCAGGTTCAAACGGGAGCATGTTGCCTTCAATTAAAGTGTTGAGGCTTGGCAGTGCCGTTGCCGAAACTTGTGAGAGTGTTTCTTTTGAAAGAGGAGGGCTGTAGAAAGGGATCCTCTGTAGCGTTTGTACAGATGGGTTGTTCTCAGCCTGTGCAGTTGCTTGTTCTTTTTGTCCGAAGTAAAAGGCAGAAGCAACGCATGCTACAAAGAGAAGCACACCCAGAGTGCTTGCAATAACAAGTCTCAGGGTGTGCGGTTGTTTGGGTGCAGGGTTTACGACTTCTTCGACCATAGTTCCAGTGCTTTCACCATATCAATGGCACGTTCAAGTTGGTAGTCGTAAGGGCGTTCGTCTTTTTTGTCTTTCTTATCTTTAGAAGATAGTTTTTCACCAGCTTCTTCCAGCATCTTCTCAAGCTCAATGTGGCCTTTAAGAGAGGCTTCAGATGGGCGGTCAGATACATCAACGTCTTCAACTTTTAGAGGTTTCACTTCGATGTCTGGCTCAATACCTTTGGCTTGGATAGAACGGCCAGATGGTGTGTAGTAAAGTGCCGTTGTGAGGCGCATACCAGAGTTACCTGGGAGCTGCATAATTGTTTGTACAGACCCTTTACCAAAAGACTTTGTTCCAAGAACAAGTGCACGGTTATGGTCTTGTAGGGCGCCTGCAACAATCTCTGAAGCAGATGCGCTACCGCCGTTGATCAGAACAACAATTGGAGCGCCTTCCATAACATCGCCAGAGCGTGCGTTATAACGCTGGTTTTGGTTTTCAATGCGGCCACGTGTTGAAACAATTTCACCTTGCTCTAGGAACGCATCAGAGGCAGCAACAGCTTGTGACAGAAGTCCACCAGGGTTGTTACGTAGGTCAAGAACAAGGCCTTGTAGTGGCTCGCCTTCGTTCTCTTTTTTCAGGTCATTTAGGTGTTTTTTAATTTGCTTACCAACATGCTCGTTAAACGTTGTGATACGTAGGTAGCCAACACCATCACGTTCTAGGCGAGACTTCACAGGAATAATTTTGATGATGTCACGTGTGATTGTGATGTCCATCGCTTTACGCTCAGACTCACGGAAAACTTTAAGCTTAATGTCGCTACCGACTTTACCGCGCATTTGGTCAACAGCTTCTGAAAGAGTTTGGCCTTGTACGTCTTTACCATCAATTTGGATGATGAGGTCACCAGCTTCAACGCCAGCTTCATAGGCAGGTGTGCCTTCAATTGGCGAAACCACTTTAACAACACCACGGTCCATTGTGACCTCAATACCAAGACCACCAAACTCACCTTTAGTTTGCTCAGTCATAGATTTCATCGCGTCTTCTGGGAGGTAAGAAGAGTGTGGATCGAGGGCTGTTAGCATGCCTTCAATGGCATCTTCTACAAGAGTTGTGTCTGAGATTTCATCCACGTAGCTTGTTTTAATTCGGTCAATGACATGCGTCATAATATCGAGCTTTTCATAGAGCTCTTTGTTATCAACTGCATGTGCAGAAAGTGTAAGCAGGGATGCAAAACCAATGGTGGCAAGTAAACGCATGAGAATGACCTAATTTTTTATTTTTATAATCTGTGCATAACGATAAAAGATTTATGCACGAACTGCAAAGGTTTTGTGTGTATAGCCGTGTAACTTAAGAGTTGTACGGCTATGCTGCGACACGTATTGGCGCAGCCGCGTGTTAATGCCAAGAAAAACCATGTTTTTTCGCAAGCATGAGCACAGCGTTAAAAGACTAGATCATGTGCTACTTTTCAGCCATGCAACAGGGTCAATAGAGCGGCCTTTTTTACGAATTTCAAAATACAGGTTTGGCTTGCCTTGTTTTGGAAGAATACCTACAGGTGTTTTTTCTGTAAGAACATCGCCTTCTTTTACGTAGGATGTCTCTAGGTTTCCGTAAACGCTGTAAACATCGAGTCCATGCTCAAGAATAACAACAGTACCGTAGTCTTTAAACGGTCCGCTATAAACCACTTTACCATTTTGTGTTGGCATCACTTCAGCGCCTGAGTTTGTTTGGATATCAATACCATCTGCGTGCAGGCCTAGAGCATCTTCTTCACGGAACTTACGTGTAATACGTCCGCTAACTGGCATGGCTTTATTACTCTCAGGAGACACTTCTAGCGTTTGCTTTTTCGCTTGCTCTACAAAGAAGCGGCTGAGGTTCTTTTGTTTGATGAGGCGTTTAATATCTGCCTCAAGTGTACGCAGGCGTTTTTTAGAAATAGGTTTTGAACCATCAATATGGCCTTCAATTGTACCAAGGGCTGTTTGCATGCCAGCAATATCACTATGAACAATATCGAGCAGTACTTCTTTACGTTCAATCAGTTCTTTCAGTTTTAAATATTCAGAAAGGCTGGCTGTCAGAGAGGAGAGTTCATCCTGTAGGTTGTCTTGCCCCATACTGAGCAGGCGGTTGCGCTTGTGGCTGAGGGTAAGAATACCTTGTGCCGCCATCGCTTCTTTCGGCATGCGGCGTAGCTTGAGCATCATCTTGGTTGTGTTATGGAATGTGTGAAGCTTTGTTTTAAAGTTTTCACGAGCTTCTGTTTCTTGTGAAAACAGGCTTTCCTTTTCACGGGCAAGGTTCTCTTTTTCCATAACAGTTTCCTGCATGAGAGATTTGATGCGTTCTTTTTGCTCTTTAAGTTGTGCTTCTGTGAGTGCAAAACTTTGCACTGAAACCAAAACAAGGAGGAGGGCTAAAATGCGAGACATGTGCCAGTCATCTCCTTTGGTTGGTTGAGGTTTAGAAGTTTTAAAACAGTTGGGGCCACATCCACAAGGGTTCCATCTTTGAGGTGAATATTTTGTGCGCCAACGTAAATGAATGGTACTGGGTTTGTAGAGTGTTTTGTTGAAATTTTTCCATCTTCAGTCAGCATTTCTTCTGCATTACCATGATCTGCAAGAATGAGGGCTTCACCGCCCTTATCTTGAATGGCCTTAAGGAGTTTACCAAGAGAAGTATCAACCGCTTCAATAGATTGTGTTGCAGCTTCAATGTCGCCTGTATGACCGACCATATCTCCGTTTGCCATATTAAGCATGATGAAATCAGGTGTGTTATTTTCAATTTCACTGAGAAGTACGTCTGTTACTTCTGGCAGGCTCATTTCTGGTTGAAGGTCGTATGTAGCAACCTTTGGAGAGTTCACAAGCTTACGTGATTCGCCTTTAAAGAGCTCTTCACGACCACCACTGAAGAAGTAACTCACATGTGGGTACTTTTCTGTTTCAGCAATGCGCAATTGTGTGAGGCCTGCTTTACTGATTTCTTCTCCAAGTGTGTTTGGCACTGTTCTTGGTGGGTAGAGAATGTGGAAGTTTGTGGGGCCAAGTTCTTCAAAGCTTTCATCGTATGGTGTCAGCGTTGCGACTGCTGCAAGTTTGGGTGCTTCAGGGTTTTGCTTTTGATCAATAAACAAACGAACAATTTGACGCATGCGATCTGCACGGAAGTTAGCAAAGAGGAGTGCATCACCTTTTTGTACAAGGTGTTCCTCGATGCGTGTTTCTTGAATGAACTCATCTCCAGAATCGTTGTTTGCATAACCAAGTTCAATGGCTTCGGAAATAGAGCCTGCTTTTGTGCCTTCACCTTGTGTGATCAGGTTGTAATAAGCGCCTGTACGTTCCCAGCGCTTATCACGGTCCATGGCTGTGTAGCGGCCGCAAATTGTGGCAAGGGTTACATTTTCAAGTGTGTTGATAAATGTTTCTAACTCAGGCAGTTCTTTGATAGCAGATCTTGGCGCATTGTCACGACCATCTGTGATGGCGTGCAGAACAATCTTCCCACCTGTTTTATTAAGCTCAGTGAGCATGCCTTTAATATGATCCATATGGCTATGTACGCCACCGTAAGAACACAGGCCAACAACATGGACGGTCTTTGCACTTTTCGCATCAGACAGGAAAGCGTTCCATTCTGGCTTTCTTGCAAAGTCACCTGTGTTTAAATCTTGTGTAATTTGGGCAAGAGGCTGTAAAAGAACGCGCCCTGCACCAATCGCCATGTGGCCAACTTCACTATTCCCCATTTGGCCTTTAGGGAGGCCAACATGCTCTCCATGTGTCAGGAGCGTACTGTGTGGGCATGTCTGAAATAGCTCATCTAGCACAGGTGTGTGTGCGAGAGCGACTGCATTGCCTTCTGTACGGCTACTGAGGCCGACGCCATCAAGAACACAGAGGAGGAAAGGTGAGTTACGTTTTGTCATGGTATTTAAAATAGTGCAAATCAGGGTGTTTTCACAAGCAAGAATTAGGGCAGGGGTTGACTTTTTAAGGGGGTGTGCCAATAGTCTGGGTACTAGTGATCTTTTTCGGACAATTTTCTCGTTCTACAGGAGGTTTCTCATGAACGGACTTTATGCGGCACTTGACCGCTTCTTCTTGCCGCTGATCCAAAAGGGGCACGATCTTTTCCAAGATCAAAAAGATTCCCAAAACACGGTGCCAATCTGGGTCGCATGGCTGATTTCGATTCCGATGATTTTCCTGGATGTTTCAGCCATGAATGTGCTGACGATCATTCTGGCTGGGATTTTCGGCATGTTTGCCTTCACAGGCAAAGGGAGCCATGACCCGCTGACGCCGGTTGATAAGTGGCGCCTGTTTGCGCCAATGGCCATTCTTGCTGTGCCAAGCATCCTTTGCCTTGGTGAGGTGGATGGTTTCCTACTCAGTACGCTGGGCTGGGCCAGTGTGGCTTTGGCTACATTGTTTGCCATGGTAGCCAGCTACCGCGTGGTGGTGCTTCAGGGGAAACCTTTGTCGACACTGATGAAGGTTGTGTCTGTGTTGGCTGTTCCAACTTATCTCTTCTTGAAGCCGTTTCTTATGATGGTGGAAAAGAAGCATGACTGGCTGGTAGCCAATTGGCGCCCTGTCATGGTTTATGCTGCTTTGGCAATGGGTCTTGCAACTGTTTGGTACCCGCTGCCTGCTGATGACTTTGTCAGTATTGCTGGTGGTGTGCTGGGCTTGATCTTCGGTATCTTTGAATTCCGCAGCCGCAGCGGTGAGCCTGCTGCAGCCGACCAGTGGGCTATCTACGGTGCGTCTGCACTGGCGATTAGCCTTGGTGTGCTTTGCCCGGGCAACATGTTTGCTCATATTGGTTTGACGGCCTATGCTGCTGCTGTAAGTGGTGTGGCTATTGTTCTTGCTGGCTATATTGTCAGCAAAACAAAAGCACAAACCACTACGGCAGATCATGGTTTTACGGAAGTTAAGGAAGAGGAGTAATTCTTCTTTGAATCGATGTGAAAAGGGGCGTATTGCGCCCCTTTTTGCTGTTTTAGCAATTTTTACCCTACGTATTTATGGGATGAGGGGGCAAGGAAACCTCCAGTTTTACTGGCGGTGGTATGGATGGCCTGCAACAACAGTCATGGCACGATAAATTTGCTCTGTAATGATCGGGCGCACCATTTGGTGGGGAAATGTGAGTTTGGACAGGGAAAGTACAAGATCGGCACGGTCTCTTACATCTTGGTGAAGGCCGTCTGATCCGCCAATAATAAAATACACTTCACTTGTGCCATGGTCTTGATAGTCTGAGAGTTTTTTAGAGAATTCTTGCGTAGAGAGCAGTTTACCGCGCTCATCGAGCGCAATGACTTTTGCTGATGCAGGAATTTTAGAAAGCTGAACTTTGCTTTCTTCGAGTTTTAATGCTTCGCCACCAGAGTTTTTACCATGCGGGAGCTCTGTTATGCTCGTTGGCATGTACGGCTTTAGCCGTTTGATGTACTCCGCTTCCAGAGCGAGCAGGTGTTTGTCACGACATTTACCTGTCGCCAGGATTGTGGCTTTCATCTTTTACCTATAAATTGGGTTTATCTACGCAGAAGCGGGGATATCAATCTCACCATATACTGCTGTGTCATCATCACTTTCAAAGTCATGACCCCACATTTTTTCCAAATTATAGAGTTCACGAGCTTCTTCTTGGAAGATATGAACGATAATATCACCGGCGTCAACTACAACCCAAGAGTTAGCAGGGCTGCCTTCAATGCCTAGGATCTCATATCCAGCTTTTCTGAGTTCGTCTGATGCGGCGCGAGCGAGAGAGCCGACGTGACGGTCGGAATTCCCTGTGGCTACGATAAATGCCTCAGCAATTGCAGATTCTGGAAGTGGGATGAGGGTGATGTCCTCAGCTTTCATGTCTTCAAGGGCTTCAAGGGCAACAAGTGCCGCGTTTTGGCCCGTTTTACCAAGATGAAGTTTCATCTCTTTCTGTGTTTTAAGGTCTATGGTCCTTACTCCTTTCCTACCTATTTATGGGAGGGAACACTAGCTATCCCATAAATCAGGGTGTTTTTTGAGCGTATTTTTCTGACGTTTTGTCATATGAGACGGTTCTTCGCCAGAAGATAGCTCTTCCCTAATGTGTGTTGCTTGGCCTTCATGTGGAGGTACAAACAGCACGCGCCACTGGGGCGCATCCGCTAGAGGAGAGTGCTCCTCTACGCGAAATTCTTTGTATTTTTCAGCTGCAGGGCTCTCTAGGCCTGCAAGTGATGAAAAATGCTCTCTATATAGGACAACAATAGGAAACTCAAGGAAAATTTCGTTCCAGCCTTGCCATGTATGGATGCTGGAAAGGTTATCAGAACCCATAAGCCAAACAAATGTACAATCTGGGTAAGATGTTTTAAGGGCTCTCAGTGTATCAAGCGTATAGTTGGTGGCAGTATTTTGCTCAAAATCACTCACTTTTAGCCATGGGCGCTCTTCTGCGAGGTCTTCACAGAGTTTAAAGCGCACATTAAACGGTGCTATGTCATTTTTTTCTTTGAGAGGATTTTGAGGAGAGACAAGAAACCAGACTTCACTGAATCCTAAGCGTTTGTACGCTTGTTCCGCCATAGTGAGGTGTCCCGTGTGCGGTGGGTTAAAGGAACCTCCTAGGATACCAATAGTGCGTATGTCTACGTCTCCTTTCTGTATCAACTAATAAAAGTATGGAAGGTTTGAGGGGGAACTTCAAGGGATAAAAAAATATAATTTCATATCGCCGGAAAGGGTGTTGTGAAAATGCCTAAATAATAGGCATTCAATGTTTTTAGCTTTGCGAATCAGGTTCGAGAAATTTAAGCCAGTGTTTACATGTTGCGGAAAAGTCATTTTTTATGGCGCACTCCGTAAATATTTTCGAAGCTACCCAATCGGAATATTTCTCAAGAGTTCCATTGCTGAGCAGTATTATCCATAGAATTAAAACAATAATCCAGAAAAGTAATTTCCAGTCATCTTCTGAAGATTGCATTTCTTTTGTTTGTTGGGTGAACTTATCATCAACTTTTTTCATGTTAGGTCCACCCAAGCAGCTCATTGTCACAAATCGCTTTAATCAGCTTCATCCCGTCTTTGCTATCGTTGAGGCATGGGATAAAGGTATATTCTTCACCGCCGTGCTCCATAAATGTTTCTTTACCTTCTACAGCAATTTCTTCAAGTGTTTCTACACAGTCCACGCTAAAGCCAGGGGTAATAACGGCAAGCTTTTTAATGCCCTGTTTAGGGAGGGTTTCTAAAGTGTCTTCTGTAGAAGGCTCAATCCACTGCTCTTTACCGAACTGAGATTGGAAGCTCACTTTGGTTTGGTCTGGTGTGAGGCCAAGTTTTTCACGTAGAAGACGTGTTGTCTTCTGGCAGTGGCAATGGTACGGGTCACCGCCTTTAAAGTAACGTTCAGGGATACCGTGGTAGCTTGTGAGGAGTACATCAAATTCTTTATCTTTGGTGTGTTCTTTTACAGAATTTGCAAGTGCTTCAATGTAAACCGGGTGGTCATGATATGGCGGAGCGATACGCAGAGCTGGCATCCAGCGTGTTTTTTGCATAACGCGGAATACTTCGTCACATACTGAAGCTGTAGTTGCGCCGGCGTACTGTGGGTATAGAGGCACCACAAGAATACGGTCGCAAAATTGCTCTTTCAATTTCTCTAGGGCGCTCTCAATAGAAGGCTGGTCGTAGCGCATGCCAATTTCAACGGCAACATGACGTTTATCAAACATCTCTTGGAGAGCGTCACGTTGTGCAACAGAGGTCACACGCAGTGGGCTATCATCTTTTTCTTTGTCCCAAATTTTAGCGTAATTTTTAGCGCTACGTTGCGGAATAAAATTGAGAAGAATACCATTTAAAATGAGCCACCATTTTACAGGATTCAGTTCCACAACACGTGGGTCCATGAGGAACTGATTTAGGTATTTCCTCATTGTTTTGTAATCGAGTGAAGTGGGTGTTCCGAGGTTTACAAGAAGAATCCCAGTTTTATGAGATGTTCCGTGTGTATAAGTTGGCTCTGTTTTGTATTTCATGGGGCGTAATATGGCACAAGGATAGTACGCTTTCAATAGTTGTTTTAGGCTGGGCTTTATCTTAGGGTTTTAGGGGCGGTTTTTTTTGTCAAAAAGACTTGCAAAACAGCTTACCCCCGTGGTACTAATGCCACGAATCTTTTAACGCGCGTAAACAAGATTGATGGTATAAAAAATATGCAAATTCTTACACATGGCCCAGAAAAGCGTTATGCAAAAGCTCTTGTTGAGCTACTTTCTGGAGCTTCTAAAAAAGACGTTGAGTCAGTTCAAGCCGTATCTACGGCTCTTTCACGAGCAGGTGATGTATCTGCATTTCTATCAGACAGCTCACAGAGCTCTGATGAAAAAACAAAAACACTTCAGGCTTTGGCAAAGAGCGTGAAGGCAACGGAACTTGTAACAAACTTCCTTTCAGTAATGGGCGAAAAAGGCCGCAGCGCATTTGTTGAGACAACGCTGAAGCTTGGCCTTGCAATGCTCAGTGAGTCTGAAGGTCGCATTGTTGCAGAAGTTCGTAGTGCTGAAACTTTGACGAAAGGCCAAAAAGACGCGCTGACTAAGTTTGTGAAAGACGAGTACAAGGATGCCAAAGACATTAGGCTTGAAGAGATTGTGGATCCTTCAATTATTGCAGGGGTAACTCTGACAGTCGGATCTAAACAGTATGATAATTCGCTCAAAGGTGCTCTTAGCAGTTTTTCTAAGAACATGAGCAATAAATAATTTAATAGAGCAAAGAGAGGACGACAAAACATATGGTCGACATCAAAGCAGATGAAATCAGTAAAGTGATTAAGGAGCAAGTCGAGAGCTTTGGTAAAAAAGCTAAGACTGCTGAAGTAGGTCAAGTACTTGCCGTAGGTGACGGTGTAGCACGCGTATATGGCCTAGATAACGTAAAAGCTGGTGAGCTTGTAGAATTCGCTTCAGGCGCTACAGGTATGGCTCTTAACCTAGACGAAGACCACGTTGGTGTGGTTATCTTCGGTGATGACTCTTCTATTAAAGAAGGCGACACTGTAAAACGTACAGACCGTATTGTTGACGTACCAGTTGGTAAAGAACTTTGCGGCCGCGTTGTAGACGCTCTAGGTAACCCAATTGATGACAAAGGCCCTCTAGGCGCTAAAGAAACTGCCCGTGTGGAAGTGATTGCTCCTGGTATTATTGCTCGTAAATCTGTACACGAGCCAATGCAAACAGGTCTTAAGGCGATTGACGCACTTGTACCAGTAGGTCGTGGCCAGCGTGAGCTGATCATTGGTGACCGTCAAACTGGTAAAACAGCAGTCGCGATCGATGCCATCATTAACCAAAAAGATACGCACAAAACTGATGCACCAGTTTACTGTGTGTACGTAGCGGTTGGTCAAAAGCGTTCAACTGTTGCGCAGGTTGTTAAAACACTGCAAGAAAGCGGTGCAATGGAGTACACAACTGTTGTTGCTGCAACAGCTTCTGATCCTGCGCCAATGCAGTTTATGGCACCATACACAGGTTGTGCGATTGGTGAGTACTACCGTGACAACGGTATGCACTGCCTGATTATTTACGATGATCTTTCTAAGCAAGCGGTAGCTTACCGTCAGATGTCACTTCTACTGCGTCGTCCTCCAGGACGTGAAGCGTACCCAGGTGACGTATTCTACCTACACTCTCGTCTTCTAGAGCGTGCATGTAAGCTTTCTGATGAAATGGGTGGTGGCTCGCTAACAGCCCTTCCAATCATTGAAACGCAAGCGGGTGACGTATCTGCCTACATTCCAACAAACGTAATTTCGATTACGGATGGTCAGATTTTCCTAGAGAGCGACCTGTTCTTCTCTGGTGTACGTCCAGCGATTAACGTAGGTCTCTCGGTATCTCGTGTTGGTGGTTCTGCACAGGTGAAAGCAATGAAACAAGTTGCTGGTACACTTCGTCTAGACCTTGCCCAGTACCGTGAAATGGCAGCCTTCTCGCAGTTTGCATCAGACCTTGATGCCTCTACGCAGCAGCTTCTATCACGTGGTGAGCGCCTAACTGAGCTTCTAAAGCAGAAGCAGTACAGCCCTATGAGCGCTGCTGAGCAGGTTGTGAGCATCTACGCTGGTACAAAAGGTTTCCTAGATGACCTTGCGACAGACGATGTCACTGCATTTGAAGCACACCTTGTTGAGCTTGCACGCTCAAGCTACAAGAGCCTGCTAGACGACATTACGTCTCAAGGTAAGCTTGATGAGAAGCTTGAAGAGCGTGTGAAGGAAGTGATTGAGAGCGCGAAGAACTCTTTCTCTGACTCAGATGATGAAACTGTAACTAAAGTAAAGGTTGCTGACCTCGATGCCGTCGCTTAAAGACCTCCGCGGACGTATTTCGTCTGTTAAAAACACAAGGCAGATTACCAAGACCATGAAAATGGTCTCGGCTGCCAAGGTGGTGAGGGCTCGTCAGGCTTGTGAAGAGGCACGTCCATATGCCGAAAAAATGGCATCCGTGCTGAACGGTCTAGCGACGAACCTTGCTGGAAATTCAAGTGCTCCACTTCTACTACGTGGCCACGACACTGTACGTACTGTACGTATTGTTGTATTTGGTTCTCAACGTGGTCTTTGTGGTGGCTTTAACACTGGTCTTGCTAAGAAGGCCGTTGAACTTGGTGCTAGCCTTAAAAAGCAAGGCATCACTGTTCAATACGTGACTGTTGGTCGTAAAGTACGTGACCAGATTCGTACGGTTTACCCAGACGACATTTTTGCAAGTCATGATGATCTCATTAGCAAGCAGCCTGAGTACCATGAAGCTGAAGCGTTTGCTTCAACTCTTGTGGACGCGTTTGAGAAGGGCGAGTGCGAAGAAGTTGTTGTGATGTACAACACATTCGTAAGCATGATGAGCCAAGTTCCTACACCTATGCAGCTTCTGCCATTTAAGGCAGAAGAGGTTGAAGGTGACGTGGGTGCAAGCGCTTCTGTAGAATACGAACCAAGCGAAGATAAGATCCTAAGCGATCTTGTCCCTCGTAACGTTGCAATGCAAGTCTTCCGTGGCATGCTTGAAACAACAGCGAGTGAGCATGCTTCTCGTATGACTGCAATGGACAGCGCAACGCGTAACGCAGGCGAAATGATTAATCGTTTAACATTGAATTACAACCGTACTCGTCAGGCTATGATTACGACAGAAATGATCGAAATCGTAAGTGGCGCAGAAGCGGTTAAATAAGATATTTAGAACAAGGAGATAATATCCAATGGCAAAAGCAAACACTGGTAAGATTACCCGCGTTATTGGCCCTGTGGTCGACGTGGCGTTTGATGAAAGCGTGCCAGCAATGATGAACGCCCTTCACGTTAAAGGTGAAGACGGCGAAACAATTACTCTTGAAGTTGCACAGCACCTTGGTGAGAACAGCGTTCGTACCATTTCTATGCAAGCAACTGAAGGTCTAGTACGTGGCCAAGAAGCTGTAGATACAGGCGCTGCAATTACAGTTAAAGTTGGCCCAGAAAACCTAGGTCGTATTCTTGACGTAGTTGGTGAGCCAATTGATGAGCGTGGTCCTCTGACTGCTAAGAAATCATCTGTGATTCACAAAGAAGCACCAGCTTTCGCAGACCAGTCTACTGAAGTAGAAATTCTTGAAACAGGTATTAAGGTAATTGACCTTCTTGAGCCATATGCTAAGGGTGGTAAAATTGGTCTATTCGGTGGTGCCGGTGTAGGTAAAACAGTACTGATTATGGAATTGATTAACAACATTGCCAAAGGGCACGGTGGTTACTCAGTATTTGGTGGTGTTGGTGAGCGTACACGTGAAGGTAACGACCTTTACCACGAGATGATCGAATCAGGCGTAATCAACATTGAGAAGCCAGAAGATTCTAAAGCTGTACTTGTTTACGGTCAGATGAACGAACCTCCAGGAGCACGTGCTCGTGTTGCACTTTCTGCCCTAACTCAAGCGGAATACTTCCGTGATGAAGAAGGTCAGGACGTACTGTTCTTCGTTGATAACATCTTCCGTTTCACGCAGGCAGGTTCTGAGGTATCAGCCCTTCTTGGTCGTATCCCATCGGCGGTAGGTTACCAGCCGACGCTATCGACTGACATGGGTGCCATGCAGGAGCGTATTACATCGACTAAGAAAGGTTCGATTACATCTGTACAGGCCGTTTACGTACCTGCGGATGACTTGACTGACCCTGCACCAGCAACAACGTTCTCGCACCTTGATGCAACAACAGTATTGAACCGTTCTATTGCCGAGCTTGGTATTTACCCAGCGGTAGACCCACTAGACTCTACGTCTCGTGTACTTGACCCACAAGTGATTGGTGAAGAGCACTACGGTGTAGCGACAGCAGTACAAGAAACTCTACAGAAGTACAAATCTCTACAAGATATCATCGCGATTCTTGGTATGGATGAGCTTTCTGAAGAAGATAAGCTTGTGGTTGCACGTGCACGTCGTATCCAACGTTTCCTATCTCAGCCGTTCCACGTTGCTGAGCAGTTTACGGGTATGGCTGGTAAGTACGTGAAACTTGCTGACACAATCCGTGCCTTCAAAGAAATCATTGAAGGTCAGCACGATGACATGCCAGAGAACGCGTTCTACATGGTAGGTACAATTGAAGAAGCGATTGAAAAAGCGAAGACGCTTGCCTAACGGCAAGCGGCTTTGCCGCTTAACTTTAAAGAAAAGGACAACCCATGAAATTTGACCTAGTGACTCCGGTAAAACAGCTTGCATCATTTGATGCTGAGCTTGTTGTTGTACCAGGTAGCGAAGGTGAGTTTGGTGTGCTTGAAAATCACGCACCACTGATTTCAACTTTGAAGCCAGGTAAAATTCATGTCCGCACGAAATCAGGCGAAACACACGACTTTGCAGTGGCTCATGGTTTTGCAGACGTTGCAGGCGATCACGTAACTGTGCTTGCTGAAGGCGCTCAAGCTAAAGCTGATATTGACTACAAAGCTGTGGAAGCAGAACTGAAGGAAGCTCGCTCTGAGGTTTCTAAGCTGTACGCCAACAAAGCAGACATGCTTGATATCCAAAATGCAGAAAAGAAACAAGCGATTCTAGAAGCGAAGCTTCTCGTAGCTGAAAAGCCGCTGATCTAATTCTGTTTATTTATTACTGCAAATACCTTATTGGTTGCGGTGCTCGGCTCATGTACATTTAAGTACACATCGCCTACGCTCCTTGCCAATAAGGTATTTTCGTTTTTAACTAAACAGAATTTCAAGCTGTTTGATATGACTTAATTTTATTTAAAATGACGAATGTATACATTTCTTGACAGGTTAAAAAGCTCTCTATATGATGGCGACACATAAACAAAGTTTAAATAAGAAGGAAGCAGACGTGTTTTCTGTAGATCAAAACCCTTTTAAAGGGCAGGTTGTTGCGGTACTTGGTGACTTTATGTTGGATGAATTTGTGTTTGGCGCAGCTGAGCGTATTTCTCCTGAAGCGCCTGTGCCTGTTGTAACTGTCAAAGACCGTCAACAAACACTTGGTGGTGCAGGAAACGTGGTGTTTAACCTTAAGTCTCTCGGTGTGAACCCTCTGCCAGTTGGTATTCTCGGTATGGATAGTGCGGCAGAAACTGTGAAAACGATGTGCGGCCAGAATGAGATCTCTCTGGACTCTATGCTTTATACAAACCGTCCAACAACATACAAAATGCGCGTGGTGGCAGCAGGCCAACATGTGGTGCGTGTGGATGATGAAGTGAAAGAAGGTCTTTCACCACAAGAGCGTGATGCGCTTAAAGAAAAGCTGGGTGAAATTCGTACGCAGGCTGATGTGATTATTGTTTCTGATTACGGTAAAGGTGTGATTGACCAAGACATGCTTGAGTTTGTGAAAGAGCTTTGGGCTGACGGTTATATTCTTGCAGATCCTAAGCCACGTCCGGGTATTTCATACGAAGGGCTCTCTTTGATTACGCCAAACCTAAAAGAGTCTTCTGAGCTGACAGGTGAAAAAGCGCCTGAGACGGACGCTGAAGCAGAAGTGATGGCAGGTAAGTTACTTGACCAATGTAAACTTCCATCTGTGCTTCTAACACGTGCTGGTGACGGTATGACACTCTTTGATGGAGTAACTGTAAAGCACCTTAAGTCATTTGTACGTGAAGTACGTGATGTGTCTGGTGCAGGTGATACGGTTATTGCAACAATGTCTGCAGGTGTTGCTGCTGGTCTTCAGCTTGCAGAAGCGGCTGAACTTGCCAATGCTGCTGGTGGTGTTGTTGTTTCTAAAATTGGTACAGCTCAAACCACTTGGCCTGAAATTGTTGAAGAGCTGGAACGAAGCTCTAATCTCTAAACAAAAAGCCCCCAAGCGGGGGCTTTTTTATTGGATTGAAAATCTGTTGGTGAGTGGATAGCGCCTATCTACACCGAAGGCCACTTTGCTCAGTTTTGGGCCTGGGGCAGCTTGGTAACGTTTGTACTCATTCATACGAATCAGGCGCAAAACATCTTTCGCCATTTGTAGATTTACACCTGTCTCCTTTGCAATGGTTTCTGCGCTCCAAATATTTCTCTCAATAGCAAGTTTTAGAATGGCATCGAGTACTGGGTAATCAGGTAGGCTGTCGCTATCTTTCTGATCAGGAGCCAGTTCAGCGCTTGGCGGTTTGCTGAGAATGTTATCTGGGATAATTTCAGCATCACGGTTAATCCATGCACACAGATCAAACACCTCTGTTTTGTAGAGGTCTTTAATTGGGTTATAAGCACCGTTCATATCACCGTACAGCGTACAGTACCCAACAGCCACTTCACTCTTGTTACCTGTTGTCAGGGCGAGTGTGCTGGCCCTAGCATTAGTAAAGGCCATGACCAGACTACCACGCAATCGGGCTTGTAAGTTTTGCTCTGTGAGGCCTGATGGGGCCTGTGAGAAGGTTTCCTGCCACGTGCTATCAAAGGCGTCTTTGAGCTGTTTGATTGGCAGCATGTGTGTATGGATACCCAAATTGGCTGCAAGGGCGTTTGCATCATCCACACTGTGTGATGTTGAGTAATCACTTGGCATGAGGATACCTGTTACGTTCTCTTTGCCGAGTGCTTCAGAGGCAAGGATGGCAACCAGTGCGCTATCCACACCGCCACTAAGGCCTAGCACGGCTTTCGTGAAGCCATTTTTATGGCAGTAATCTCTCAGTCCCATCACTGTAGCATGGTAAATATCTTGCCATTTACTCTCTGGAAGAGGAGAGAGTTTACCTGTGATTTGGTTGCCTTTGAGCTCTAGAAGTTGCTCTTCTTCCACCCATGGGCTGAATTGCGCTGTTGGTGTATCTATATCAACTGAGCAGGCAAACGAGCGCCCATCAAAAATGTAATCATCTTGTCCGCCAACAAGGTTCAAATAGAGAGCAGGGCAGCCTGTTTCTTTTACACGCTCTTGCATGAGCTCCACACGGCCTTCATGTTTACCAGAAAAGTATGGTGAACCATTTGGTGAGAGAAGAATATCTGCGCCTTTGTTTTTTAGTTTTTCACAAACATCGCTATACCAAACATCGCGGCAGATTGGAATACCAATACTCACGCCTTTCCACTCCTGCGGTGTATGTTCTGTATGGAAAGCAAAGACACGTTTTTCGTCGGCAACACTGTAGTTAAACAGATGCTCTTTACCATGAGTAGAGAGTACTTTACCGCCTGCACAAAATAGGGCGCTGTTAAAGGTGAGTGGTTTATCAACAAGGCCTGTGGCGTGTGTTTTATGGTTATCGACACGGCGAGGCACTGAAAGGATGAGGGCTGTTTCTGCTGTTGTTGCAGAAACAAGTTTATCAACCTCAGCATCTAAGGCTCCTAGAAAGTCTTCACTAAAGAGAAGGTCTTGAGGAAGGTACCCTGTGAGAATCATCTCTGGGAAAATCACAATATCTGCGCCCAGCTTCACGCCGCGTGCATAAGCGTTAGAAATCTTCAAGGCATTACCTTTAAGGTCACCAACTGTTGGGTTAAGCTGAGCTGCAAATATTTTCATTTCTTTACTTTTTTAAATCCTGTGTTTGTATCAGTTTGCATTGGTCCATGTTAAAGGCTTCAACGTGAGCCAAAACAAGGCAAGCCTAGCTTGTTAGGCAACCTGACTTTGTTTCAGTTCTTTAAAGAAGCTGACTAGGCGGTCCATACCTTTTTGTAGCTCTGCTTCTGGGCAAGCGTAAGAGATACGGAAGCACCCGTCGGCACCAAACTCTTCACCTGGTACAGTGGCCACATGCGCCTCTTCTAGGAGGAGTTTGCAAAGGTCATAACCATTGTTAACAGGTTTACCTTTGTAGCTTGTGCCCATGTAAACATTGGCATCAGGGAATACGTAAAATGCGCCTGATGGTTTTGGACATGTTAGGCCGCACTCTTCCATGGCGCTTAGCGCAATATCACGGCGCTTCACAAAGTTATCTTTCACTTCAGTTAGGAAGCTATGGTCACCAGAAAAGACACTTGCCGCAATCTGCTGGCTAATGTTTGGAATGTTCATGTACGTTTGGCCAACAATCTTTGGCAGAAGTTTGAGAACTTTTTCAGGCCCTGCAATACCACCAATGCGAAGGCCCGGTAGGCCATAGTTTTTAGAAACAGATTGCATGATGAATAGGCGATTTTTTAGTTCTGGTGCAAAGTGCAGCAGGTGATGGAATTTTTCACCATCGTAAATCAGTTTGTCATAGATATCATCAGACAGAATCCAGACATGCGGGTGTTTTTTCATTACTTCAGCAAGAGCCTTCACTTGGTCTTCTGTGTACACCATGCCTGTTGGGTTTGATGGGTTGTTAAATAGGAAGATCTTTGTCTTTTCTGTAATCGCGGCATCTAGCTGCTCTGGTGTGAGCTTGTAGTGCTGCTCACTACCACATGTAAGAGCTGTTGGCGTGCCACCACAGAACTTGATCATACCGCGGTAAGATGACCAGTATGGCGCACCGTAAACCACTTCATCACCTTCATCGAGGAGTGCGCGGAATAGAAGGTACAAAGCTCCTTTACCGCCCATTGTGATGCAGATCTCACTCATATCATAAGAGAAGCCGTCTTCTTTGAGGCGTCCCCTAAAGGCTTCAAGAAGGGTAGGCTGGCCTTTACTGTTGAGGTACTTAAGGCCGATGTCGCTATCAATCGCGGCCTTACCTGCATCGTAAGCATGTGATGGTGGAGAAAAATTTGGCACCCCGATTGAAAGGTTTACCACGTCAATGCCGTCTGCTTTCATGGCCGTGGCAGTGTTGTTAATTTCAACAATTCCACTTGGCTCAAAGCTGTTCATAAGGTCTGCAAATTCAGGCATTTTCTTTCTCCTTTTTGTTATGCGCCATAAGTGTGCGCCTTTTATGAAAAAACCGCAAGGAAACCGATTCGAAAATAAATTATTTGAGCGACCTGTACTGTTTTACCTTTGTTAAAGTGCCTAAGCACTTAGCGCAAAACCAAAACAGCACATCTCATCTCAAAATCGCAATGCTTTAAAGTTATTTGCAAATCGGTTTCATGGTGTTCTGCTTGGGAAATTGAAAAAAGCAGGATATAATGACCGCGAGATTTGAGATCAACGACTTATTCATAAGTCCAATAAGAAGCGAGAGAGACGATGAGCCTATATACTGATTATCTAAGCGAAATTGAAACAAGAAAAGGGCAGGGCTTACATCCAAAGCCAATTGATGACGGTGCGCTTGTGAGTGAGCTCATTGCTCAGATTAAAGATAAAGGTAACGCTTACCGTGAAGACTCTCTCAAGTTTTTCATCTACAACACGCTGCCGGGTACAACAAGTGCAGCGGGCGAAAAAGCAAAATTCCTAAAAGAGATTATTCTGGGGAACGAAATACTTCCAGAAATTACGCCTGAATTTGCATTTGAGCTTCTCTCTCACATGAAAGGTGGCCCTTCTGTAGAGGTGTTGATTGACTTGGCTCTTGGTGATCATGCTGCAACGGCAAAGTCAGCTGCAGAGGTGCTTAAAACACAAGTCTTTTTATATGATGCAGATACAGAGCGCCTGAATGATGCCTATAAAGCAGGAAATGCCATTGCGCATGAAATTCTTGAAAGCTACGCGAAGGCAGAGTTCTTTACCAAGCTTCCTGATGTAGATGAGAAAATTGAAGTGGTTACTTACATTGCAGGTGTAGGGGATATTTCAACAGACCTTCTTTCTCCGGGTAACCAAGCCCACTCACGTGCGGATAGAGAGTTGCATGGTCAGTGCTTCATTTCTGAAAAAGCTCAAAAAGAAATTCAAGAACTTAAAGCGCAACACCCTGATAAGCGTGTGATGCTGATTGCTGAAAAAGGGACTATGGGTGTTGGTTCTTCTCGTATGTCGGGCGTGAATAATGTCGCCCTTTGGACAGGTAAGCAAGCTAGCCCATATGTACCATTTGTAAACATTGCACCAATCGTTGCGGGAACAAATGGTATTTCACCAATCTTCCTTACAACTGTAGGCGTAACAGGCGGTATCGGGATTGACCTAAAAAACTGGGTGAAGAAAAAAGATGCTGAGGGTAAAACAGTAAAGGATGCTGAAGGCAACGCCGTACTTGAAGAGGCATACTCAGTTAAAACAGGTACAGTTCTGACCATTAACACAAAGAGCAAGAAGCTCTATGACGGTGATAAAGAGCTTGCTGATATTTCATCTGCTCTCACGCCGCAAAAGGTTGAGTTTATTAAAGCCGGTGGCTCATACGCAATTGTATTTGGTAAGAAGCTCCAAAGTTTTGCCGCTGAAGCGCTTGGTATTTCGGTTCTGCCTGTTTTTGCCCCTTCTAAAGAGGTCTCTCATGAAGGCCAAGGCCTCACAGCTGTTGAAAAGATCTTCAACAAAAATGCTGTTGGTGTTGCGAGTGGTAAAATACTGCATGCTGGCTCGGATATTCGTGTGAAAGTGAACATTGTAGGTTCTCAAGATACAACAGGTCTGATGACCTCTCAGGAACTTGAAGCAATGGCTGCAACGGTGATTTCTCCAACAGTGGATGGGGCTTACCAATCTGGCTGTCACACAGCATCTGTATGGGACTTTAAAGCTCAAGAAAACACGCCAAGACTGATGAAGTTTATGCATAAGTTTGGGCTCATCACTGGTCGTGATCCAAAAGATGTTTACCCTGCAATGACAGACGTGATTCACAAGGTTCTAAACGACATTACAGTTGATGACTGGGACGTGATTATTGGTGGTGACTCACACACGCGTATGTCTAAGGGGGTCGCCTTTGGTGCTGACTCTGGAACTGTGGCGCTTGCTCTGGCAACAGGTGAAGCAACAATGCCAATTCCTGAATCTGTAAAAGTAACCTTTAAAGGTGAGATGAAGCCTTATATGGACTTCCGTGACGTCGTACATGCCACGCAGTCTCAAATGCTGAAACAATTTGGTGATAACGTCTTCCAAGGTCGTGTGATTGAAGTACACATTGGTACGCTTTTGGCTGACCAAGCATTTACATTTACAGACTGGACAGCGGAGATGAAAGCTAAGGCGTCTATCTGCATTTCTGAAGATGAAACGCTGATTGGCTCACTTGAAATTGCTAAACACCGCATGCAGATCATGATTGATAAAGGCATGGATAACGATAAAGGCGTGCTTGCTGGTCTGATTGCAAAAGCAGACAAGCGTATTGCTGAAATCCGTTCTGGTGAAAAACCAGCTCTTACACCTGATAGCAATGCCAAATACTTTGCTGAGGTGGTGGTTGATCTTGACGAGATTAGAGAGCCAATGATTGCAGACCCTGATGTAAACAACGACGATGTTTCTAAGCGTTACACGCACGATACGATTCGTCCAATCTCATACTACAAAGGTGAGAAAAAGGTTGATCTTGGATTTGTTGGGTCTTGCATGGTTCACAAAGGAGACTTGAAAATCGTGGCCCAGATGCTGAGAAACGTTGAGAAAAAAGAAGGCAAAGTGGAGTTTAAAGCACCGCTTGTTGTGACAGCTCCAACGTACAACATTATTGATGAACTGAAAGAAGAAGGCGACTGGGATATTCTCCAAAAGTATGCTGGCTTTGAGTTTGATGATAATGCACCGAAGCAAACAGCGCGTACTGAATATGAGAATATTCTGTACCTTGAGCGCCCTGGCTGTAACCTTTGCATGGGTAACCAAGAGAAAGCTGAAAAAGGGGATACGGTTCTTGCCACATCAACGCGCCTTTTCCAAGGTCGTGTGGTAGAAGATTCTACTGAGAAGAAAGGTGAATCTCTCCTTGCTTCAACACCTGTTGTAGTACTTTCTGCGATCCTTGGTCGTACGCCAAACATTGAAGAGTATGAATCTGCTGTTGAGGGTGTAGACCTGACTAAATTTGCGCCAGCAACACGTGTGAACCCGCGCGACACAATGTCGGTTCATTACTAAAGGGAAAATACTTTACAATGGCTGCAAATGTTAGCTTGTTATACTTATGTACTACTAAGTACATGACACATAACAATCTATTCATTTTCACTCATCGTGAATGTATTTTAAAGTAATTCGATAAGAAAAACCCCCGCAAGTGCGGGGGTTTTTAGTTCGATTATTTTTCAGCGTAGCGTGGTGTCACCATCACAACTTCTGCATGAGGGTTCATATGGCTATGAACTTCAGAAGGCAGGTGACGGACCAGAACAGGAACAGGTTTTCCAATTTGGAGATCCATCATGGCGTTAAACTCATCAAGGTTATGGATAGCAACCCAGACACCGTTTACTTCAACGGCCTCCACAATGGTGAAGGTGTTGATGCCAGATTCATGGACAGGGCTTCTGTTTGCGATTTGGTTAATCACAATGCCATTGCCAATATCCCAGCGCTCGGCAATCTCTGCGCGCTCCTCTGGGGTGAGGGCAATGTAACGCTCAGCGCCCAGGTACTCTTCAAGTACGTTGGCTGCAGGCAGGATGCTTTCCACACCTGTGCTTCCCCAGTAGTAAGTGGGCACAGTGCTGCTATCTTCAATTTGCAAAGAGGCATTGTCGTAGCTGGGTTCAAGAGTGAACTCCAGTACGTGGCCATGGCGTATAATGCGAAGTGTGATTTCATCACTGGGCAGAGTATTGGCAATTTCATAACCAACCATCAGGCTATTTTCAGCATCAAAACCGTTGACGCCAATAATAATATCACCAACGCGCAAGCCTGTAAGGGCTGCCACACCATCACGTTCCATTGAGCGAATAACCGCGCCGCGGTTTCCGTTTTCTGCAAACGCACGGAAACTGCCATTGAATGCACCAAGGCGGACCCAGTATTCATAGCTGAGGTCTGCAAAATTCGCATCAATTGAGCTGATAAAGGTACGTCCAGCGTTTTCACGCATATAGCTATGAGAGGTTTGCAGCATATCCAGAGGCTGGATGAAGCCGAGGCCAATATTCGCACGGGTTGGCGAGATGATGAACGTGTTCATGCCAATGGCTTTCAGTTCGCCGTCTTGCATCACAAGAGCAATACCGCCAGAGTTACCCGGGTTCAGTGCAGCGTCTGTTTGGAAGTCACCATACATGCTGGAGAGACCTTGGCGAGGCAAATGCCGACCGTTGTAGCTGAGAACACCTTTTGAAACACTACATGCAAAACCAAGCGGGCTACCAATCAGGTAAACCTCTTGTCCTTCGCGCAGAAGGTCCAGGTTGGCGGGCTTGAAGCTCGGCAAACCTGAAAGGCTGCGGGGAAGTGTCAGACTGGCAAAGTCGCGATTGCTGTCACGCCAAAAATCAGACATAGGAACCTGATATTCTGCACCACTTTGGTTGCACAGTTGATAGCGCACATAAGTGGCACCTTGTACAACGTGATTGTTGGTCCAGAGGTAGTTTTGGCCTTCCACATTCATAAAGAACGCAGAGCCGCTACCAGTGGCACGAAGAACGCGGCCGGCTTCATCAACAGGGCTGATGGTGGTAATGGCTGCGGTTTTGCCAATTGCATCTTGTAAGGCATCCAGTTCAGAAGATTCAATTTGCTGAATATTTTCAGCAAAGAGCTGTTCCTGCGCAAGGGCAGGGGTGGCAACCAAAGCGGCTGCGCTTAGGGCTAAAGCTTTCCACATGTGTGTAAACTCCAGAAAAAGTGAAGAAATAAAGATCGATAAATCTCGCCAAACTTAAAGAAACTTAACATTCTCCGCAAGTGTTTTATGGTTTACCAAAGTTTAAAAATCAGTACACTATCTGCATCAATTGAATAGGGAAAAGGATAATAACAATGAAATTTGAAACAAAAGCCATTCATAGCGGACTAAAATGCGACCCAAGTCACGGGAGTGTTATTACCCCTATTCACCAGACATCAGGGTTTCAATTCCCTTCTACAGAAAGCGCTGCTGACCGCTTCATGCTTGAAGAAATGGGTCAGATTTACACGCGTGTTGGTAATCCGACAGTTGACCAGTTTGAAGCACGTATGACAGAGCTTGACGGCGGTGTCGGCGCTGTTGCTGTGTCATCTGGTATGACAGCAGCAGCCTACACGGTGATGAACATCTGTAAGGCAGGTGATAATTTTGTAACGTCACCAAACCTGTACGGTGGTGTGAGTAACCTGTTTAAAAATATTCTTAAAGACTACGGTATTGAAGCACGCTTTGTGGACCACAGCGACCCTGAGAACTTCCGCCGTGCAACAGATGAGAACACACGCCTTTACTGGGGTGAAACTCTTCCAAACCCGAAACTGAATGTTTTCCCAATTCATGAAGTCGCTAAAATTGCAAATGAAGTGGGTGTGCCTCTAGCCATTGATAACACATGTGCAACGCCGGCACTTTGCCGCCCGTTTGAACATGGTGCACACATTGCTGTTTACAGTGCGACAAAATACATTTGCGGCCACGGTACAACAATTGGTGGTATCATTGTAGATAGTGGTAAGTTTGACTGGGCTAAGCATGCTGATCGTTTCCCTATGATCAGTCGTCCTGACCCGTCACTACACGGTATGAAGTGGATCGAAAAATTTGGCGAAATGGCTTACATTCTTAAGCTTCGTGCCACAATGATCCGTGACTTTGGTGGTTGCCTTGCACCTATGAATGCATTCCTACTTTCTCAGGGCCTAGAAACACTCTCTCTGCGTATGGAAAAGCACTGCGCAAATGCAAAAGCAGTCGCTGAATACTTGAGTAACCATCCGAAAGTAAACTTTGTAAACTATCCAACAATTAACGGTGGCGATACTGAGAAGTGGGCGACTGAACTCATGGGCGGCATGTACGGCCCAATGGTTGGTGTGGACATTAAAGGTGGCACAAAAGCTGGCCAAGATTTTGTAACAGGCCTTAAGATGTTTTACCACGTGGCCAACATTGGTGATACACGCTCTATGGCGATCCACCCTGCAAGCACAACGCATAGCCAAATCCCTGCGGAAGACCGCGTAAAAGCAGGTATTACAGACGGGTATGTGCGCCTATGTATCGGTATTGAGCATATTGATGACATTCTGGCTGACCTTGAGCAAACTTTGGAAAAAATCCAAGTTTCAGAAGCAGCCTAAAGCCTCCCAATGAAAAAGCGCGGATTTTTCCGCGCTTTTTTGTGTTTGAACCCTTGAATTTTATATTCTTTATCACCATACCTTCACACATAACCGCTGTGTTGCATCATGCAATGCAGTTCAACTTTCGTACTTTTTTCTGGAAAGGAGAAACCCATGGGTTTCCTTAAATCCGTATGGGGATGGGGCAAATGGACCTTCTGGACCATTGTCAAAACCTTCTTCATCATGTTTTTCGGCAGCTTGTTGCTGTTTGGCATGGCGAACCTGCTATACAGTGCCGCGATCAACATCGCAACACTCAGCATCTCTCTCTCACCCTTCGTGATTGACATTAGCCAATGGCAACCCATGCTATGGTTGATGGCAATCGGCTGGACAACCATCACAGCCATGTGGGTTTACCTGCGTTTCAAGTCACCAGAAGGTTTCTTGATGAATGTGCTGCGGTGGGCAAACTGGATCTTTGTGGTCTTGGCCATGGTTGCCGTGATTTTCGTTATGTTTGTTGGCCCGTTGCTGGCAACTGGCGAAGTCATGGAGGAAGGAAAAAGCTTTGCTCAGACCATCCTTAAGTGGGAGTTCTGGCAAGCCACATGGCTCAACGCTGAATGGCGTAACGAGCATGTGTGGAACAACGCGGCTTGGTCTGAACTGGTGTTCAAAACGTTGGACTACCAGTGGTGGATCAACGATGTTGTGCCATGGATTAACCGTGAAGCTGAGAACTCCGTAACCTGGCTGGATGGTGTAACCGGCGCAAGCATCATTGCTGGTGTTATTATGCCGATCTTCTGGGGTCTGGTTGCTATGGGTGGCTCTGCACGTGTTGTGCTGGGAATCCTTCTCAAAGCAGCTGGTGCAGGTATCTTCCAAAAGATCGCCTTTACCTTGGTGTCGCGTCTGCGTGGCCGTCATACTCACGTCCCTGATAAGGATGTGGGAATTCAAGCCAAAATTGCTGTGTTCCAAAGCTTTCGGAGTGAAGGTGGTGCGCGTGCAAAGTTGGCTGTAAGGCTTCTGAAGTCTTGCGAAGAGCTGTTTACTGCAATTGACCTCATCCCTGATGTGGAAAAGCGGGACATGGCACGCGCCTATGCTCTACAGCACTTGGCTGGCGCTGATAAGCGCTTGCGCAAGGCAGTTACCAAGCGCACAGTTGTGTTGCGGGAACTTACGCTGATGATCGAAGAGTTCGACACGAAAGTGGCGGACTTGGAAGATCAGATTGAGGAGCTTGAAGCTCAGAAGAAAGCAATCAAAGGTGGATTCTTGGGACTGAAAAAACGTCCTGTGAAGAAACATTTGAAAGCTTTGAAGAAAGAGCTGAAAGATGTGAGCGCAGAATATGATGGCAAGGTCGTTTGGGCCAATGCGCTATCACGCAAGAAACCTGTCAACGTACCTGGCAAGTTCCAAGAGCTTTACCCTGCTTACTCTGCACATGAGAAGCGTTATACGCTGCCTCTGGTTGCAAACATGTGGGGTCTGCTTGAAGATATGGAAGCCGATATGTACTCTGAGTTCGGCATCTGGGTCGACACTCTGGAAGACATGAAGCGCATTGGAATGCTGACCTACCTGAAGGATCTTGTGTCTCTGGCGCGTGAAGACCGTCAGGAACAAAAGAAGCAAACCAAACTGCTGATGGAGCTGGTAAAAAACTCAGCCCCAAGCAAGTTGCCAGTAAAGGCAATGCAGCAGCATCGCTAAGCGAAAACGCAAAAGGCGCCCTACGGGGCGCCTTTTCATCGTTTAGAGATCTCGTGGAAGACCATGTACTCCTGTGGGGTAGGTTTCTGTAATCCATGTGTAAAAGGCATTAATCAGCTGCGGGTCATCAATTACCTTATGGCCACGCCTTGCACCTTGCACAATACGGGTGTCATGGAACTGGTGTGGCAGTTGCGGTGCCTCTGCACCAAAGTACCAAAAGCGATGCCCAACAAGAGTGGCAGGAACGCTATGATTACGGCGAATCTTTTCTTCGCGGCCATAGTGTATGCCTTGCTTGTAGGTTTGGTAGCCACCACCAAGGTCCAGCAGGTTGAAGTTATCACCGTACGGATTATTGGCATTGGGCCTTTTGGCGTAGAAGCGTGGAATGCCCCAGTAGTTGGCATAGTCAATCTTCTCATCTACAGAGCTTGCGTAGATGAGGCGGTCCATGCCGTGTTTGCTGGTAGACATGCCCACAAGCCAGTCACGTTCAGGCCTTGCATGTTTGCGAATTTGCGGTTTGCAGACAGAAAGCGTGCAGCTTCCGCCTGTTACGTTGGGCGCGAGTCCTGTGTCTGATGCGACGACATAAACCAGCAGGCGTTCAGGTTTGAAGGATGAGTCAAAGTACAT
Source organism: Pseudomonadota bacterium (assembly GCA_036141575.1). Taxonomy (NCBI): domain Bacteria; kingdom Pseudomonadati; phylum Pseudomonadota; species Pseudomonadota bacterium. Next base: position 88,916 of record JAYZXF010000002.1, read on the forward strand.
CCAGCCTCCATATGTAAGGGAAAACGTATAAGATAATGTGTATACGGAAACTACAGCCTGAAACGGCCTTTGTCAAAGCAGAAATGCAGCTTACTTCTGAGCAAGGTAAATGTGAGTGTAGCTTTTATCGAGGGCTTCAGTGCCTTCTTCAGGGTATGCTAGGAGATAGGTAAGTGCTGTGAGAGCGTCCATTTCTTGCAGGGCAGGGTTACGTGAGAGCCTGCTTTTGATCTTGCCTGATTTGGTCAGAGACTTTTCAAATGTTGGCAGAGTGGCTGTTTGTGGTTGGCCAAAAACACCAAGTACTTTAAAGCCTGCACCTTTAAGAATACTTTCATATTCACCATCTTTAAAAATACGGTCATGGTGGATGTTGGCAGGTTTGCCGTTTTCATCGACTTTCTCAAATTTTTCGCTTGGTACAGAGCTGAGGAAAAGGCCACCTTGCTTCAGGCTTGCGAATACATCTGAGACCACTGTTTCTGCATCATTAAAGTGTTCCATCACTTCAAAAGCAGTCACGCTTGAAAAGGTTTGGCTCAGGTCTGTGAGGCGGTTTTTATCCAGATTAAATGTTTGGGCGTTAACGCCTTTATCTAGAGCAGAAGCAACTGCTGTTTCATCATAATCTAGGCCAAGGTGGCTTTCTGGAATGTCTTTGAGGATATCTAGTCCGTAACCTGTGGCGCAACCAAGGTCGAGGTGGTGCTCTGTGGCGTTATGCTCAACAAGAAGATCTTTCGCCCAAAGGTAGCGGCCGAGGTGTTCGGCTTTTACCCAAAGGTTTTTATCTGCTGTATTTGTTGGGTCAACGTATTCGAGATTACTCATTGATGCCAACCAGTAGGTTACAAAACTCAGTTGCGTCAAATGGCTGCAGGTCTTCTATGCCTTCACCCACACCAATGTAATGGATTGGTAGGGCATATTTATCAGCAAGACCAATCATCACGCCGCCTTTGGCACTGCTATCGAGCTTAGTCATCACAAGACCTGTAATTTCAGCTGTCTCTTTAAAGGCATCGACTTGAGAGAATGCGTTTTGCCCAACAGTGGCATCAAGAACAAGAAGGCTTGCATGTGGCGCGCTTTCATCTTGCTTTTTGATAGTGCGGAAAAGTTTTGCTAGTTGTTCCATCAGGTCATGACGGTTTTGCAGGCGACCTGCTGTATCAATAATTAGAATGTCGTAGCCTTCTGCAATGGCTTTTTCATGGGCTTTATAAGCAATGGTTGCTGGGTCTACGCCTTCTTTTTCTGGCGTAACAATAGGAACACCTGCACGGTCTGCCCACACTTGAAGCTGGGCTACGGCGCCGGCTCTAAACGTATCAGCTGCCGCAAGAAGAACTTTCTTCCCTTCCGCTTTGTACTGGCTAGAAAGCTTACCAATTGTCGTTGTTTTACCGCTACCGTTTACACCATTCATAACAAGAACAAATGGCTTTTTATCTGTAATTTCCAGTGCTTCAGCACGTGGCGTTAAAATTTCTGAAAGAGTATCAGCAAGGAGCTTTTTAAGGGCTTCAGGATCATCCTTTTCAGCGAGGCCTTTAGCTTTTTCTTTGAGGGTTTCAATCACTTTACCTGAGGCTTCAAGGCCGAGGTCTGATTGAATGAGAATATCTTCAAGGTTTTCTAGAGTTTCAGCATCAAGTTTACCGCCACTAAATACGTCGCCAATAGCGCTGCCAAGGGATGCTGTTGTCTTTTTGAGGCCTTCTCTCAGGCGCTTAAACCAACTCATAGGAAATCCTTAATTGTTTGTCATCATGTAGGCGTTCAGTGTGGTGAGCGTACTCTCGCCATCAGGGGTTTTAACCCGAACTGTAATATTTTTCAACTCAGGAAGCGCAGCAGGCGTGACATCTACACTATAAGGAAGCTCATACCCGCCTTGTTTAAATGTGCCACCTGTACTGTTGAGCACCAAAGGTTTACCAGCAAGCTTTTCAATGCGCAGCTCATCAAGATAGTTCTGTGCGCTAATGTTTGCTGCAATCTTAGACTTAATATGTGCACTGCCACGTGTAAACTGCCCGCTACTTGCCAGAACAGTAGTGAGGCCAATGGCAACAATCACAAATGCAATGAGCACTTCAATAAGCGTGAAGCCTTTGTTCATAAGAAATTAGCCCTTGTACCAGAAGTCATTACGGGCAAGAGGGTCTACATAGCGCCAGCGGTTTTCAGAGAATGTTGTTCCAGCAGGAAAGACACTTTCACGCCAGTCACGCACGAGGCGGTCAACTGTAAAGAGTGAGCCCACCATAATGCCGTGCTTTTCAACAGCTCGGCGTGCATAGAGGCTGTTAACTGGAGAACCGTTTGCGCGGCTACCATCGACTTTACCAATGCTGTTGCGGTAGAGGTAAAGAGGTAGGTCTTGCACGGTTGTCGCTTCTGAAACTTTAAGCTCAGATACCCAATCATAGTCAGGGTGGAGTGTTTGCCAGCTTCTCATTGCGTCAATACGCATTTCAAGCAGACCTCTGAGTGCAAGGCTATGTGCTGAGAAAATTGTACCCGCGTAGAACGTGAGGCCAATAAGGGCAAAGAACAATGTAAATGACCAAAGTCGGTATTTAAGTGAGTAGAACATTGCTGAAAGGAGGATGAGGCCAACAATACAGGCTGTGGCTGCGCTGTATTTATCTTTCAGGTAAGCGTGTCCCATGCCTGGAATCGCTGCAAGGCCTGTTGCCATCCAAACATGTTCGTTCTTTTCAACAGGGTACGCTTTTAAACGTTCAGCGAGTTCAATGCCGCGTGCTGATGGAATAGAAGGCAGGTGTTCAATAATAGCAAGGTCATCACCTTCAAGAGCGCGGCTCCAAAGGTAATGGTAGTAAGCTTTTTCTGTGTATGGACTATCTACGTGATCAGCAAGAAGGCGCGCACGGAAGACCTTACCACCTTGTGGCGGGTCGAGTTTGTCCCAAATGCGGCTCATGTAGTAAAGCGCATCAGGAATAAATGGGCTTTTAGGGTATGTTTTACCGAACTCTTCAAAGAAGATGGCAGAAGATTCCATATCACCGAGTACGTAACTCAGGCGTGCGATGTTGAATCTAGCACGCTCTACATCACCGTCTAGTGTGGCTGTATGTGCAATACGCTTCCATTCAAGAAGAGCGCTGTTTAGGTCGCCTTCTTTTTCAAGAGACTTAGGAAACGTTGGGTCTGGTAGGACACCAGAGCTAAAGTTTGGTGTTTCCACAGGAGCGAGAGACGGGATGCCCTGAGCATTCAGGGTGCTTGTGAGGCACAAAAGTGCGAGTAGAAAAATGTATTTACGCATAAGCATAGCTTACTTCTTTTTTTTATGCTGTAAACTAATTTAGAAGTTTTATTGCCAGAGGTTACATACCCTGAACTGCTTTATTTGTATCTTGGTGGGGCGCGGCGCTTACGCTTTTTTGTAGGTCTACGCTCCGCCCCACCGCTCGGCGCCCTTAAGCGCCGGCTCACTTACGCTCGCGAAGTATGAGAAAACATTGAGTTGGTAGCCTGTTAGAGTGTGTAGCGAAGCGGAGCCAAAACGTTCAGGTGTTTTGAGCGCAAAGGCACAAACTAAGGTAGGCACAGCGTAGCCGTGCCTTTGCAAGATATAGGTAAAGCAATTATTAGTTGGCAGGATGTTTATGTATAAGGCACAGACATAACCTGCAAGGCACACAAACTTTTTGCTCTTAAATCAATTTTCGGATAGGTTCTCCCCTAGATATGAAAGGAAATATAAATGTTTGACCAGCTTTCAGGCCGCTTACAAAGTGTTTTTGATAAACTCAACAGCCGTGGTTTGCTAACAGAATCTGACGTAGATACAGCGATGCGTGAAGTGCGTTTGGCGCTTCTTGAAGCCGATGTGGCGCTCCCTGTCGTTAAACGTCTGATTAACCAAGTGAAAGAAAACGCAGTTGGTGAAAAGCTTCTGAAATCTGTAAAACCTGGTGAACAGGTGATTAAGCTTGTTCATGATGCCATTGTTGATGTGCTGGGTGAGGGTCGTGCGCTTGAACTTACGGGTGGTAAGCCATCTGTGATCGTTATGATGGGTTTGCAAGGTTCTGGTAAAACAACAACAGCTGGTAAAATTGCGAAACGCCTGAAAGAGAAAGAAGGGAAAAGCGTTTTCCTTGCTTCTCTTGATATTTACCGCCCTGCTGCACGTGAACAGTTGCAAACACTTGCTGAGCGTACAGGTGTGGATAGCCTTTCTATTGAAGATGAAACGCCAGAACAAATTACAAAACGTGCATTGAAAGAAGCTGGGGCTGGCGGACATGATGTTGTGATTCTTGATACAGCGGGTCGTCTTGAGCTCGACGATACGCTGATGAGTGAGCTTAAAAACGTGGTTGATATTGCTCAGCCAGCAGAAAAAATTCTTGTAGCAGATGCCTTGAGTGGTCAAGTGGCTGCTAAGGTGGCTGAAGCTTTCCATGAATCTATTGGCGTAACAGGTATTACCCTTACGCGTATTGATGGTGATGGCCGTGGTGGTGCAGCATTCTCTATGCGTGAAGTCACAGGCCAGCCAATCCTCTTCCTTGGTGCGGGTGAAGGCCTGGATGCTCTCGAAGAGTTTGATCCAGATCGTATTGCCAACCGCATTCTTGGTATGGGTGACGTGGTTGCTCTTGTAGAAAAGATGCAAGACGCTGTCGCGGGTGAAGAAGAAGACATGATGAGTCTTCAAGAAAAGATGTTTAGTGGCCAGTTTGACCTTAACGATCTGAAAAAGCAGATGAAAATGATGCGCCGCATGGGTTCTATGAAAGGCCTTCTTAAGATGATGCCGGGCGTTGGTAAAATGATGAAAGGTCTAGATTCTAGTAAACTAGATGACAAGATTGTAATTCACCAAATGGCGATTATTGATTCGATGACGCCACTTGAGCGCAAAAACCCACAAGTGATGAATGCACGCCGTCGTGCACGTGTTGCAAAAGGGGCAGGCCTACAAGTGAGTGACGTGAATAAGCTTCTTAAAAACTTTGAGAAGATGCAAAAGATGATGAAGCAGATGCAGAAGATGGGTGGCCTAGGTGCCATGATGCAGCAGATGCAAAACGGTGGTGGTAACCCTTTCGGTAAATAGTTTCTTTGGGCGATAAAAGACATTTTGCGTTGCTTATGTACGTTTCAGTACACTACGCGCCTTAAAATGCCTTTTTTCATCCCACTTAAATTATTTATTAATATAAGCCTTAAATTTATTTAATAAATCTTGTTATAGGGCTTGAAAACAGCGCTTTTAAACTTACATTAAAGCCTGTTTGGATATTAGGCTACTCGCTAGCCTGTGGCGAAAATGGTTTGTTATTTAAAACCACAGCGCAGTGTATGTCTTTATACATGAGCAGTGGAAGTTTAAATAACAGGCATTTGCAGGTCAGGGTAGTAGAGTAGGATGCACAAAAAATGAGCTTTTTTGTTGCAATATTGAAACTGTCGTGGTAAGACACGGCGCACAAGTGTGATTTAAACACCTATTAGTAAATAAGGAAAAGACGTAATGACTGTAAAAATTCGTATGAGCCGTGGTGGCCGCAAAAAGCAACCTTTCTACTCTATCGTAGTTGCTGATCACCGTATGCCACGTGATGGCCGCTTCATTGAGAAGCTAGGTTACTTTGACCCAATGTCAAAAGACAAAACAACTGCACTTAAGTGGGACGCTGAGCGCGTAACACACTGGCTAAACACTGGCGCACAGCCATCTAGCCGCGTAACTAAATTTGTACTTGAGCAGAAGCTAGGTTCTGACAAAGTACGTGAAAAACTTCAAAAACGTGTTGACGGTCGTATTAAGGCTGTTCAAGGCCGTCTAGCTGCTGAAAAGGCTGCTAAAGAAGCTGAAGAAAAAGCTGCTGCTGATGCGGCTGCTGCTGAAGCTGCAGAAGCAGAAGCTCCAGCTGAAGGCGAGGCAGCTGAAGCCTAAACGTAAAGAGGGCTATGTGCACCTTGGCTTTGTGCTAGGCGCTCATGGCATCCGCGGAGAAATCCGCATTCGTTCTCTTACGCTAAATCCGCTTGATATTGCGTCTTATGGTGCTCTGGTTGATGAAACTGGAGCACCTTTTTTGCTGTCTTCTGTAAGGGGCAACAAAAAAGCAGATGTGATTGCTAAAGTGGACGGTGTTGCCGACCGTAATATGGCTGAAACCCTCAGGGGTAAAAATCTATATGTTTCTGAAGATGCTCTTCCTGACCTTAAAGAAGATGACAATGCTTACTATGCTGAGCTGATTGGTTTTTCTGTTGAGACAGAGTCAGGGGTCAACCTTGGGCAAATTAAAGATATCTTTGATAACAACGCACATGGTGTTCTAGACGTGGTGAGCCCGGATGGCGACCTGTTCTGTATTCCACTTGTTGAAGAGATGTTCCTCGGTGTAGAGCGAGACGAGAAGGTGGCTATTGTTTCTGATAGCGCCAAAGAGTTTCTGGATCTTGCACGATGACTTTCAAAGTAACAGTTGTCACACTCTTTCCTGATATGTTTCCAGGTATGCTTGGCCAGTCTATTATGGGCCGCGCAATGAAGAGTGATTTATGGGAACTGGATATTGTTGATATTCGCCAGTTTGGTACAGGTAAGCACAAAAGTGTTGATGATACGCCATATGGTGGCGGCGCAGGCATGGTTATGCGTGCTGATGTGGTGGCAGAAGCGATTCGTAAAGCGAAAGAAGCCAACCCTACAGCTCCTGTGATTTACATGAGTGCCGCTGGTGAGAAGTTTACGGCTGCTAAAAGCCATGAGATGGCAAAACTAGATGGTGTGATTCTGCTGTGTGGCCATTATGAAGGTATTGACCAACGTGTTCTAGATTCTCTAGTAGACTTTGAGCTTTCAATTGGGGATTATGTTCTCAGTGGTGGTGAAGTGGCTGTGCATGTTGTTGTTGATGCAGTGCTACGTCACATTCCGGGTGTATTGGGTAACCATGATACGCTGAGCGAAGAGTCATTTGAAAATGGCCTGCTTGAGTACCCGCATTACACACGTCCTGAGTCATGGGAAGGTAGGGATGTCCCAGAGGTGCTCAGAAGTGGCCACCATGCAAATATTGAGAAATGGCGCAGTGAGCAATCGCTTAAGCGCACGAAAGAACGTCGCCCTGATCTTCTAAAATCAGATTAATTCTGGCTATCACCTTTAATTTTACGCACGAGCTCAAAGTTTTTATCTAGAACGTAAGTTTCTGGGTACTGGAAAGATTGATAATCTTCGGCCACATCGCCATGCTGATCCCACATGCTGAGAACATTGCCTTGTGCGAGCACGTCCCTGTTTTGCTTATTCAAAAAGTGCTCTAAAGCCTCTTGCTTCTTATCAAGGGAAACGAGAACCAGAGTACGTGTGTCATCACCCTTAAAATGCTCAAGCAGTTTTGGCATCTCTACCACGCAAGGTGGGCACCAGCTGGCCCAAAAATGAATCCATGTTTCTTTTTTAGGAAGGTTATAGAGAGTGAGCTCTTCTGTAATGGCAAAGTTAGGGGCAGGTGGTGTGTTCTTAGGTGCCACTTCAAGAGAACGGGCCCACATAAAGAGGCTACCAACAGCAATACATGTGATGAGGATGAGTTTAAGCTTCATGAGATGTCTTTCTGTAGTAGAGGTAAGCAAGGAGGCATATTTGCACAGCAACGAAACTAATAAGCCCTACAGCGATTCCTTCGGTAAAGCCATAACTATGCAAACCAACCCCAAGCAAGTTTACGCCAAACCATGACAGCGCCACAATAATGGTGGTTGCAGCAAAGCAAACTTGCTGTGCCTTTTTAGAAATCTGAATGCTGTATGGCAAGTGCAAGCACCATGCGAGCCAAAGCACAAGCAGGAGGGCACCATTTTCTTTCGGGTCCCACCCCCAGAAACGTCCCCAAGATTGATCGGCCCAAACACCGCCAAGCAGAGTGCCAACAAGTGTGAAAAACACGGCCCAAACCGCAAGGGTGCGGACACGGACCAGTGTAATGTTATTTGTGAGAAGGGCGCCATGTGCAGCGAGAGCTGTAAGCAAGCTCACAGCATAACCCGTAGTGATGCAGAGCACATGCACCGTTAACCAGAATTGTGTGTTGAGCACAGCAGTAAGCAGAGGCATTGCTGCGCTGGTTTCAGCCATGGCGCTTGCTAAAATAAACAGAAGGAAACTGCTCACAAAAGCGGTGAGTTGAACCTGTTTATTGTTCTGCCAGCCTTTATAGAGGGCAAAACCAAGGCAGACACATGCGACAAAGAGAATCGACTCAAACAGTGTGCCGACAGGTGGACGGCCTAAAATATACATGCGGGCAAGGAGTGTGAATGTGAGTAAGCTGGTCATGCCCCAAAGTGCTGTGTGTGAAAGCATGTTTAGAATTGCCCCGCATCTCAGCAAGCTTGCTGTGCTCAGAATAATACCAAGAATGCTCAAGGCAATAAGCAAGGTTAAAGGCTTTGCTGCATGGTAGAGAGATTCAGCATGGAGCTTAGGGCTTGTGCCGCCAGCTGCAAGTTTTTGAATGCTGCTGTTGAGCTTGTTTTGATCCTCTTGTGCGTAAGCTGTAACAGCGTCAGAAAGGGTTTCAAAATACGTGCGGCGTGCGGGTGTTCCTTCAGCATTTAAAATACTCTGCCATGGTGAAATCAGGTCACCATTTAGGTCTGGTACGATGCGAAGAGACCTTGAGCTTCGGCCTTGGCCTGCCAGAGAGTCCATGGCGAAAGAGAGGTAGGCAACTTTTTGTAGATACTGCGGATAGGTAGTAAAGTCAGTCCCATAGGCCGCGACAGCGTCTAGAGCCGTTTGTTTAATATCTGCGCGGTGGCGCAGGAGGTCTGAAAAGCTCGGAGATGTATTGATATCTCTTGGATGAAAAACTTCTGGAATATCGTTCCATGATAAGTTGGCAAAAGCAAAGAAAGGGGTAAAGCTTTCAGAAAGGTCGTAGTAGAGGTTCAGGGTTCTTTGAATGTTTTGAATCTCTGTTTTGAGGTCGCCGTCTTCTAGCTGCTCAATGCGCTCTTTTGCAGCAAGGAAATGAGTAGGAAGCTCCTTGGCGCTATAGAGATTATTTGCACGTGCTTCTAAACCTAGGAAGGATACAGCTTCAGCATTTGTAATGGAGATTGCAGGCATATTGAGAGAGCTTTCCGGAGAAAAGATGGTTTCAAAGAGCCAATCTGAAGCATGGGGAACAACAATGTTATGTTCTTCTGTTAAGAGTCCTGCAAATGTTTTGAGGTGTAAGGTGCGCCCTTCATGAACGACAGGAATATATTTCCATGCAGTTGGAACCTCTAGGCTCCATGCGCTGCTAGAAAAGAATAGGAAGCATATAAGAAGAAGGCGCATCATTTACGACGTCTCCCTTTTTGGAGGGCATGTGCAAGCAGACCAAAAGCGATGAGACCTGTCGCAACATATGGGGCTTCTTTAAGTGGGTTATGCACCACTGCAAGGACTGAAACAGGGGTATCTGAACTGCTGTTAATCACTGAAGATTGGTAGAGCGTGTAATCGCCAACAGAAAGAGGACTGTTCATTTCAATTGCAGTGCGTTTGTCGCCATCATGATTCATAACAGTAACATCAGACATGTATGCTTTGGCCATGTCTGTGCCGCTGTAATTTGTCTTTTTAAACTGATTGAGTGTGACACTAAATGGCAAGTTGGTTTGCGTTTTGTTAAGTGTAAAGAAGGCTGTTTCTGTGCTGGCAGGAATTGGCGCTGCATCAATGAGTGTGAAGCCAGATGCTGCTCCATTTTCAGAAACAATAAAGCTGAGGCCTGATAGGTTTTCTTCTGCTTTGAGCTCTAACGTTTTTGGAGAAAGCTGCATGTTAGCGCCCATGCCAAGGAAGGGAACAGGCCCCTCTTTACGGGCTGAGATTTTACAGTTTTTGCAGTGTTCAACAATCTGAACTTCAAAGGGCCAGTTTGTATCTTGTAGGCGTGTCGCCTCTGTTAGAGTGTCATGGTTAAATGTCCATGTTTCTCCGTTATGTTCAACAATGAATTCCTTTTCAAAATAGCTGGTGAGGGTATCGACAGTTTCACCAACTTTAAAAGATATATAACCTTCTGTACTCCACACAGGTGTGAAGATCATGCTGAGAACAAGACCAATAACACCCACATGCATAAACATCAGACCATATGTTTTTTTCTGCCAGTTTTGTGTGATGCTAAAAAGGGTTAAATTGAGAAGAAGGAGAACAGCAAGGGTGAGAAAACCTGGAAGAGGAATGCCATGCATCCAGAGTGTCCAGCTGTAGAAATAGTTTTCTGTGGCTTCATGTAGCCCCATGTATTTTTGAGCCAGCGTACCAAGGACTAAATACACCATAAAGCATGGTGCAAGAATAGTGAAAAACTTGGCGCTTTTTAGGAATGCAAAAACCTTCATGATGCTAATGTAACAATATTTTTTTCCTTTGGCTTGATGAAAATCAAGTCATGCCTCTAAGGGGCTGGTTAGTATAGTTTGCATGGCTTATGACTCAACCGTATATGAACTCTTAAAAACCTACGCTTCTGTAGGGACGGTTTCTCTTGAAAAGCACCGGCATGAATTTCCGTACCAGCAAATTTTTGATGCAGTAGAAGCAAGAAATCCTAAGCGTTGCGCACGTATTTGGCTGAAGGGAGAAGAAGCGGTGTCACCGTGGTGTGTTTGCTATAAAGAAGGTGTGCTTGATATTTGCGAGATGGCCTTTAGGAAAAGTGAAGCCATCTGGAATGTGGAAAAGAGTCATTTGGAAAATATTCAAAACAACCCAGAAAAATTTCAAGAAAATTTAACGCTGCTTGATATGAGCTGGCTCACAGGCTCTCAGGCGTATTAGTCTCCGCAAGGGAAGATGGTTGAACACGCGCTGCAGCAGAATTCTGCAAGTTTATCTACATTGGTGATGGTAATATGGCTCCCTTTCACTTCAAGGTCAGCTTCTTTTTTGAGTTTTCCAAGTGCGCGTGAAAATGTTTCTGGCTGCATGCCAAGGCGAGAAGAGACAAGCGTCTTATCGTAAGGCAGGTTAATGTCCTGTGGGTCTTTGCTATCTGGGTGAGGCAATAGTTTTAGCAGGAAGCAACCAATGCGCTGTGGCGCATTTTGTAATGTGCGGTGCTCGAGCTCCATGTCTTGTTGAGTGCGGTATTTTGACATGGTTTTAAGCATCGCCATGGCCATTTTAGGGTTGTCCTCAATTTCATCTTTAAGGAGCTGTAGAGGAAGCTTAATGAGCTGAGCGGTTTCAACAGCCTCTGCGCTATAAGGGTAAGCCATGTTTTCAAACAAAGCATTTTCACCAAAGGTATGCCCTGCTGTGAGAACATCAATAACAGCTTGGTTGCCATCAATAGATTCACGGAACAGTTTAACCCAGCCATGTAGCACAATATAAAAGCTTTCAGCTTTATCTTCACGTAGGAAGAACATGTGGTTTTTATGGACTTGGATGGTTTGGGCTTGCTTGTAGAGCTTTTTTAGAAAATCAGGACTACCATGCTTTGTAAGCATGTTGGTTTCGATACTGTGTTCGATGGCGTGTCCTGCCAATGTTGTCACGTTAATAACACCCTTTAAATCTCTTGTGTGTAAATGTACCTAAATTTTGACAAAAGTCAAAGAGAGGAAAACGTCTTCGCGCGCATAATGCGTGCGTGAAAGGACAAAGGACGTGACCCTTTTAGAAACAGTACTGACACAAATTATGGGATGTTTTCATAACATTCCCCTCTCTTATGGCCTGATTTCTGGGCTTTTTGTCATTGGTCTTGCAGGGAGCATTGGGCACTGCACGCTGATGTGTGGGCCGTTTGTGATGTCACAAGCTGGCAAATTTGAAAAAGCGTCAGGCGCACTTCTTATTCCATACCACTTGGGTCGTGTAACCACATACATGTTTATTGCGGCTGTGTTTTACGGTGTGGTGAGTATGGCCTCTGTGCTTGTGCCGCTAAAAGTGTTTATCGTGGCGCCACTTCTCATGATGTCGGGTCTACTCTTTTTGCTTTCAGCCTTTCCAAAACTTATGGTGGCTTTCCCTTGGGCAGCCTTTTTAAGCCGAGGTGTGCAGGCTGTTATGCCACAAGGCTTTGCGCAATCTATGGGTGAAAAACCAAACATGCTTAAGCTTTACATTTACGGTGTTATGCTTGGGTTTATTCCTTGCGGAATGGTATTTGCGGCGGTTATGGCTGCTGCAACAACAGATAGTTTTACACATAGCATGCTTGCTATGTTTGCATTTGGGATGGGCACAATGCCAGCCCTTATGCTTGTTGCGCTCGGTGCTGGTAAGGTGAGCAAACTCTCACCAAAAGCAGCCCGCGTAATGAAACAAACTGCTTATACATGGACAGGCCTCTGGCTGATCCTGATGAGCGGTAAGATGATCCTAAGCTTTGCTTAGAAAATGTGAATAAGGATAAAAGAATGAACGCACAAACTCATCCAGACTACAATATGGATTTGGTGAAGCTCTTTACTCTTGCAACATGCTTTTGGGCTGTTGTGGGGATGCTGGTCGGCGTGGTGATCGCTCTGCAGCTTGCTTTTCCAATTCTTAACATTGAACCTTACCTAACCTTTGGTCGCCTCCGTCCGATTCATACATCGGGTGTAGTATTTGCCTTTGGTGGTAACGCTCTATTTGCAACCAGCTACTACATTGTCCAGCGAACCTGTCGTGTGAGACTATGGAGTGATAAGCTGTCGTTCTTCACGTTCTGGGGCTACCAGCTCTTTATTGTGATGGCTGCTTTTGGTTACCTTACTGGGGTAACGCAAGCAAAGGAATACGCGGAACCTGAGTGGTACGCTGACCTGTGGTTGACAATTGTTTGGGTGGCTTACTTGCTTGTCTTTATGATGACAATCATCAAGCGTAAAGAGCCTCATCTTTATGTGGCGAACTGGTTCTTCCTTGCGTTTATTATTACGGTGGCTGTGCTTCACCTTGGTAACAACATTAGTATTCCTGTGGATATTCGCGGTCTGAAAAGTTACAGCGTACCAAGCGGTGTACAGAGTGCGATGATTCAGTGGTGGTACGGTCATAACGCGGTTGGGTTCTTCCTAACAGCTGGTTTCCTCGGTATGATGTACTACTTCATTCCAAAGCGTGCGGAGCGTCCTGTGTACTCATACAGACTCTCTATCGTGCACTTTTGGTCTCTTATTTTTATCTACATTTGGGCAGGTCCACACCACCTGCATTACACTGCTCTACCAGACTGGGCACAAACACTCGGGATGACATTCTCTGTGATGCTTTGGATGCCAAGTTGGGGTGGTATGATTAACGGTATGATGACCCTTTCTGGAGCTTGGGATAAGCTTCGTAAAGACCCGGTTCTTCAGTTTATGATCGTGTCGTTGGCGTTCTACGGTATGAGCACATTTGAAGGGCCGCTTCTGTCTGTACGTGTTGTGAACGCATTGTCTCACTACACAGACTGGACTGTTGGTCACGTACACTCTGGTGCCCTAGGTTGGAACGGCTTTATTAGCTTTGGTGCTCTATACATGCTTGTACCACTGCTATGGAACCGTAAAGAAATGTACTCACTGAAACTGGTGAGTGTGCACCTATGGCTTGGTACGTTTGGTATCGTACTTTACATTGCAGCGATGTGGGTGTCTGGTATCATGCAAGGCCTTATGTGGCGCTCTTACGATGAAATGGGCTTCCTCACATACTCATTTGTTGAGACCGTTGTTGCGATGCATCCATTCTATGTTATCCGCGCGCTTGGTGGTCTACTGTTCCTCGTTGGTGCTCTGATCATGTGCTACAACATCTACCGTACAATTAAAGGTGATGTGCGTGCCGGAGAAGTGGACAAAGAAGGTAACCCACGTGAAGCGATGCTGAACGGCAAAGTGCTGGCAGCAGCGTAAGGAGGACATAAAAAATGAGCTTAATGAAAAAACACGAAACGTTAGAAAAAAACTCAGTCCTTCTGTTGATCTTTATCATCGTGGCAGTACTGATTGGTGGCATCGTGGAAATTATTCCACTATTCAGAAAAGAAACAGTGATTGAGCCAGTAGAGGGGATGCGTCCTTACACGCCTCTTGAGCTAGCGGGTTACAACATCTACCTGCGTGAGGGGTGCTATAACTGTCACTCTCAGCACATTCGTCCACTGCGTGATGAAGTGACACGTTACGGCCACTACTCACTGGCAGCAGAGAGCATGTACGACCACCCATTCCAGTGGGGAAGTAAGCGTACTGGCCCTGACCTTGCCCGTGTTGGCGGTAAGTACTCTGATGAGTGGCATGTGGCGCACATGATCAAGCCAACAAGTGTTGTGCCTGAGTCCATCATGCCGTCATACAGCTTCCTCATGAAGCGTGCAGCAAAAATCTCTGACCTAGATAAGCACCTCAAAGCGCTGAGCCGCATTGGTGTGCCTTACACAGAAGAGATGATTGTAAACGCTGAAAAGGATGCGATTGCACAAGCAACAGGTGAAGAGCGTATGGATATTTCTGGTCTGGTTGCGCGTTACGGTGAAAAAGTAAACGCACGCGACTTTGACGGCCAAGAACATACGGTGACAGAAATGGATGCTCTTGTGGCTTACCTACAAGTACTAGGTACGATGGTGGACTTCAAAGCAGCTAAAAACCTACACATGATTGAGGAGTAAGAGAGCATGGACTTTCTAACTGAAAACGCAACAATTATAGGGCTGGTCTTTTTCTTCGGCTTCTTTTGCGGATTGATTGTGTGGGTGTTCCTACCTGGAAGCTCTAAGCGATTTAAAACCTATAGTGAAATTCCACTCAAGGAGAACGGTGATGACAAAAAATAAAACTCAGCCGAAAAAAGTAAATAACAAAAAAGATGTCGATCAGGTATCTGGCATTGAAACAACGGGCCACGAGTGGGACGGCCTGAAAGAACTGAACAACCCTCTTCCTCGCTGGTGGCTATGGGTGTGGTTCGCAACCATTGTATGGTCACTGTTTTACTTTGTGGCGTACCCTGCATGGCCAACGCTATCAGGTGCGACAGAAGGAACATCTGGCTATACGCAGTATAAAGAGCTAAAAGCATCTCAAAACGAAATTGAGAAGCGCCAAGCGGTGTACCTTGAGCGTTTTGAAAACGCATCATTTGAAGAGATTCTTGCAGATGAAGCGCTTTACAAGTTTGCTTCTGCGGGTGGACGTACAGCCTTTATGGATAACTGTGCAACGTGCCATGGTACAGGTGCAGCAGGTGCAGAAGGCTATCCAAACCTTCAGGATGATGACTGGATTTGGGGGGGGACGATTGAAGATATCTACACAACTCTCAAGCATGGTATTCGTTGGGATGAAGACGAAGATACACGTGTAAGCATGATGCCTGCATATGGTAAAGATGGTGTTCTGACACGTGATGAAATCAAGAGTGTTGTAAAGTATGTGATGTCACTTTCTGATAAGAGCATTCACGCTGATGAAGCGGGCATGACGATCTTTATGGAAAATTGTGCAGCTTGCCATGGTGAAGATGGGAAAGGGATCCCTGAAATGGGGGCGCCGAACCTTGCCGATGCGATCTGGCTTTACGGTGGTGACAAGCACAGCATTTATGAAACTGTGTATTATGCACGTGCGGGTGTGATGCCAGCTTGGCAGCATCGCCTCGATGAAAACACACTCCGTCAGATTAGTGTGTACGTGCACGAACTTGGTGGTGGTGAGTAAGAAAGTACATCCTAAATGAGCGTTGATAATCAAATTCAGTTCTTTGAAAAACAAGAACGCATTTACCCAAAACGTGTGACGGGTAAATTTAGGAACCTGAAATGGATCATTATGATTATCACGCTGGGGATTTATTATCTCACGCCGTTTATTCGCTGGGATCGGGGGCCAAATGCCCCTGATCAAGCGGTTCTGATTGACCTTGAGCGCGCCCGTGCTTATTGGTTCTGGATTGAGATCTGGCCTCAAGAAGTTTATATCCTTACAGGGATTTTGATTCTAGCAGCTATTGCGCTGTTCTTTGTGACGAGCTTGTTTGGTCGTGTGTGGTGTGGGTACTTTTGTTTTCAAACCGTATGGACAGACTTGTTTGTTTGGGTAGAGCGTATTGTGCAGGGTGACCGTGTGAAGCGTAAGAGACTTCGTGAAGGGCCTTGGACATTTGAAAAGACGTATAAGCTTGCGATTACGCATCTTATCTGGCTCGCTATTGCTTGGTGGACTGCAGGTTCATTTGTACTCTACTTTAATGACGCCCCAACACTGGTGATGAGCTTCTTTAAATTTGATGTCTCACCAACAGTACTTGGCTTTATGTTTGGACTCACATTCTCGACTTACCTCATGGCTGGTTTTGCCCGTGAGCAGGTGTGTACGTTTATGTGCCCATATGCGCGATTCCAATCTGCAATGTTTGATAAAGATACGCTGATTATTGCCTACGATGAAACCCGCGGTGAGGAGCGTGGCAAGCATAAAAAAGGTGATACATGGGAAGGGCGTGGTCATTGTGTAGATTGCACCGCTTGCGTACAAGTTTGCCCAATGGGTATTGATATTCGTGACGGTTTACAGATGGAATGTATTGCGTGTGGCTTATGTGTAGATGCTTGTAACAACATTATGGATAAGCTTGATCTCCCGCAGGGGCTGATTCGTTACGATACAGAAAATCGTATGGATGAACTGCGTGTCGGTAAAGAGCCTAGCAAGCTGCATATCATGCGTCCTCGTACAATTTATTACACATGTATTCTTACTGTAGTAGGAAGTTTAATGCTTCTTGCTTTACTGAGCCGTGCACCACTTGATATGTCGGTTCTGCATGATAGAAATCCACTGTTTGTAAAACTCTCTGATGGCAGTTTCAGAAACGGCTACGATGTGAAGATTCTCAATAAAACCCATGAAGATAAAACATATGCACTGACGGTTCATGGGATTGAGGGCGCTGAAGTGATTGTGAAATCTGCCGGTGATGTAAAAGCTGAGAAACTATTTGTGCCAGCTGACTCAGTTGGCAGCTATCATATCCTGATTAAAGCAGATGTGGATGCTGGGCCAAGACGTCCTGTAACATTAAAACTTGAAGATTATGCAAGTGACATTGAAGATAGCTATGAGAGTATCTTCGTAACACAGAGAGACTAAATTTATGACCAAACAGCGCACACAAAAAGAAGAATCAAAACGCATGGGGCGCATTGTCCTGTTTAGCTTGATTGCGTTTTTTGCAACATTTGCCAGTGTAGATGCTTTGTTTATTTATCTTGCGGCGGGGTCACACCGTGGTGTGGTGACAGAAAATGCGTATGAGAAAGGCCTCGCTTTTAATGAAACACTGAAAAAAGCTGCAGAAGATGCAAAAGAGTCTCCAGTAGATCGCATCAGTTATGAAGGTGGTAAACTTAACATCCACCTGAAGGACGAAGAAGATTTTCGTTCTGTGGTTGCGCACTTGAAGCATCCTGTGCAAGATGGTCAGGATATGCGCCTAAACTTGCAAGCTGTAAGTGAGCGCACATACGTATCAACAGAGCTTTTGCCAAAAGGTAACTGGCATATGATTTTGGAACTGACATGGAACAACGAAGCACAGACAACGTATCACCTGAACGAGGAACTCTCTCTTCACTAGAAGGGTACGCAGCGCTTGCTGGGAGCGACGCATCAGGGACACACTCTCTCAAAGTTTATGTTGAAGGCATCCACTGTGTTGGATGTATTTCGACGGTGGAATCTGCTGTGCTGGCACTGGATGAAAAGGCAGAAGCAAGGCTCAATGTCACTACATCTATTCTAAATCTCAAATGGCAAGGTGACCTCAGCTTTGCGGAAGAGGCCGTGCAGGCCCTTGAAGCAGAGGGGTACAGAATTCGTCCGGTTATTCAAGAGAATGAAAATAAAGAGCTCAAGTTCCTAATCCTTTGCATGGGTGTGGCAGGGTTTGCCATGGGGAATGTCATGCTCATCTCAGTTGGCTTATGGATTACAGATGCGGAAACCATGGGTGAATCTATGCGTACATTCCTGCATTGGGTGAGTGCGCTGATTGCGGTACCAACACTGCTGTTTTCAGGCCGTCCATTTTATCAGAGTGCGTGGAGTGCTATATCCCATGGACGTACCAATATGGATATCCCGATTACAGTTGGTCTTGTGCTGACGGTTGCTATGAGTTTCTTTGAAACACTGACGCATGGAGAGCATGTGTATTTTGATAGTGCGGTTATGCTGATGTTCTTCCTGCTTGTTGGCCGTGTACTCGATATGAAAACGAAATCTTCTGCCAGCGAAAGTGCGAGAAGTTTGCAAGGTCTGCTCGATGGCTTTGCGCGTGTTTTGGAGAAAGGCAAAGTGAAATCAGTGCCACTTACTCAGGTGGAAAAAGGCGCCACTGTACGCGTGCCTATGGGAGAGCGTTTCCCGTTGGATGGTGAGCTCCTATGTGATGCTATGCAAGTCGATACCTCTGTGGTGACAGGGGAGAGCTTGCCACAACTCTTTAAGGCTGGTGAAAAGGTTTATGGTGGGATGCTAAACCTTGGTGATAGCGTGACATACAAAATTAGTCATGCCCATGATGAAGGGGTGCTTCATCATATGGCGGAACTGGTTTCAAGTAGCTCGACGGTGCGCTCTCGTTATACGCGCCTCGCAGATAAGGTCTCTCGTGCTTATACGCCCGTTGTTCACTTTTTAGCTCTGCTTGCTTTTGTATTTTGGATGGGTGTTGGTGCTATTTGGCAGGACGCTCTTCTCATTGGTGTAACAGTTCTGATTATTACGTGCCCATGTGCTCTTGGTTTAAGTGTTCCTGTGGTGCATGTGCGTGCTATTGGGCGACTCATGAAGAAAGGAATCTTCATGAAGCAGGGGGATGCGCTTGAGCGTCTTTCACATGTTGATACGATCCTGTTTGATAAGACAGGGACGCTGACTATGCCAACGCTTCACACAGAGCTTTCTGATGGTGTTTTGAGCATGCTTGCCTCGGTGGCTTCTCATTCGCGTCATCCGCTTTCAAATGCCGTTGTACGTGCCTTTAGTGGTGATGTATTAGAGGTGGAGAGTGTAAGTGAAACCGCAGGGCAAGGTGTTGAGGGCCGAGTGAATGGCACGGCCGTTAAACTTGGTCAAGCCGGTTTTGTTGGTTCGGTGGCACCAGCCTCAGGTATGTGGGCTAAGGTTGGGGATGATGTGCCGTTCCAATTAAAGTTTAGTGAAGGGTTGCTCCCTGATGTGAAAGAGCAGGTTGAAGCCCTGAAAGAGAAAGGTTACAAGCTTGCTCTTGTAACTGGAGACGGTGTGGAACCAGCAGAAAAGGTTGCGGGAGAGCTGGGTCTTGATGATGTGCATAGCCAACAAACGCCAACAGATAAAGTAGACGTACTGAAGCGTTATCAGGAAGAGGGGGCGCACGTGCTTATGGTGGGTGATGGGTTAAATGATGCCGCAATTTTGAGCCATGCCCATGCCTCACTTGCACCAGCAACAGCAAGTGATCTGGCACGTACCCAGGCAGATGGCGTGTATGTATCAGAAGGCATTGCTGCTGTTTCAGAAACATTGCGTATTGCGGGTGGTTCACAAAAGTTGATTCGTCAAAATATAGGCCTCTCTATTGTTTATAATGTGGTTGCTGTGCCTATAGCTTTTGCAGGATTTATTACACCACTTATTGCAGCACTTTCTATGTCGGCATCTTCTTTAGTTGTGACACTGAATGCACTTAGGTTAAGGTAAGGTTATGGACGTTTTATTGTATTTGATTCCGATTGCACTTCTGTTGGGCTTTATTGCTCTACTTGCATTTTCATGGGCATTGAAAAGCGGCCAGTATGATGACCTTGATGGTGCGTCTCAGCGCATTCTTTTAGATGATGATGTAGAAGAAAATCAAAACAAATAATTTCGCATCACAGCCATCGAAAATTGTGTTTTAGCGAGAACCGCAGTGCAGTGTACTTATGGGTACATGAGCAGGGGATCGCAGGCAAAAGCAATTTGCAGAACTGTAAAGTAGAAATTTAAATAGCTTTCGAGTGTTTCTCTTCTGGTGATGGCGCTAGATACGCATCAAATGCGCTGGCCACAACACGGGCCCATAAGTAACCATCTTTTAGAATACAGAGCGTACGTGTCATGCTATCCCATTCCAGAATATCGCCACCAAGCTTATTCATAATGGCTTCTTTTTCTGCTTCATAAGCTTCAGGAATGTAAGACTCAAAATTGCACATAAGCGCTTCAATGATATCGCTACGGGCATGGTCGTCTGCACCTGTTGGACAGTACTTCACAGCAGTAGGTTCAACAGAGCCAACAGTGTTTTTATAGAGGCCTATGTTGGGTTGGTTTTGCATGAAGCCCTGTGGGTATTTTGAAATCGATGAAGCGCCAAATCCAATGAGAGTATCAGCCACGTCTGTGGTGTAGCCTTGGAAGTTTCGTTTAAGTGTACCGGCGTTGAGAGCCTTAACCATTTCATCTTCAGGTTTTGCGTAGTGGTCAATCCCGACAGCGGTGTAGCCACGCTCCATGAGTGTGTCACGACCTGTGTTCATTAGGATCATGCGGGCTTCTGTATCAGGGAGTGATTCTTCTGGAATCAGGCGCATATGTTTTTTCATCCAAGGCACATGAGCATACCCAAAGAAGGCAATGCGGCTTGGGCTTAAATCCGCCAGCGTGTTCATGGTGTCTTGAATGGTTTTTGCTGTTTGATGTGGGAAGCCATACATCACATCAAAGTTAATATCGGTGATGCCATGCGCTCTCAGCATGCGGCAGGCATCTTGTGTTTTTTGCAATGTTTGCGGACGACCAACAGCTTCCATAATGTGGTCATGGATGTCTTGCACACCGAGGCTTGCACGATTAACGCCTTTTTCTGCGTAAGATTTAATCTTCTCTTCCGTTAAGGTGCGAGGGTCCATTTCAATGGCAATCTCAGCATTGTCGAGGAAGGTGAAAGCGGCTTTGAGCGCATCCATGATGCGCTCAAACTCGGTTGGCTCTAGTAGGGTTGGAGACCCTCCACCAAAATGAATATGGCTCACAGTGCGCTTCGTGTTTAGGCGCAGTGCCGTTTGTTCAATTTCTGAAATAAGAGCAGAGACATAACCTTCAATAGGTTCATACTTCTTTGTGATTTTTGTGTGGCAACCACAGTACCAGCACATCTCTGCACAGAATGGAATATGGAGATAAAGAGAAATAGGCTGTGTGTCATCCAGCTTGCTTTGCCATGTTTCAAGGAGGCCTTGCTTATCGATGGCTTTAAAGTGCGGCGCCGTAGGGTAACTCGTGTAACGAGGCAACCTTTGTGTGAGTAAATCTAATGTCTCTTTTGTCATCATAAGGGCAATATATCAGGTGTTTGAGGGAGGGGATTTGACAGATATCAATTGTATAAAAATTTAAATGCTTGATGCAGGGTATGAAAACCTGTATAAAATTATAAACGGATGAACAAGGCAGAAAGGATTGCCATGATAAGCCGTTACGCACTTCCTGAAATGACCGCTCTTTGGTCTCTTTCTCACAAATACAAAACGTGGTTAAAAGTAGAACAAGCTGTTGCAACTGCACAGGCTGATTTGGGTTTGATTCCAGAAACAGATGCAAAAGCTATTAGCGCACACAGTGCCATTAACCCTGAACGTATTGAGGAAATTGAAGCGGAAGTTCGTCATGACTTTATTGCTTTCACAACACATATTTCAGAACAGTTGGGTGATGCAGGGAAGTCTCTACACTACGGTCTAACATCATCAGATGTCATTGATAGTGCGCTGAGTCTCACATTGAGAGAAGCGCTGCTTCATATTGCTAGCGATTTAGATACGCTTATTTCTACGTTGATGAGCCGTGCAGAAGAATTTAAAACCACTCTGTGTATGGGCAGAAGCCACGGTGTGCATGGTGAGCCAACAACATTTGGTTTGAAGCTTCTAGGCTTTGCCAGTGAGTTTGCCCGTCACAAAGAGCGTGCTATGCAAGCTTATGACACGGTAAGCGTTTGTACGTTCTCCGGTGCAATGGGTACGGCTGCGCATATGCCATTAGACGTTGAAGCAAAAGCTGCAAAAGCTTTGGGCCTTACTGCTGAACCTGTGGCCACACAAATTATTCCAAGAGACCGTCACGCAGAAGTGGCCTCTGTGCTGGCTCTTGTTGCTGGTGGGGTTGAGCGTCTTTCAACAGAGATTCGTCACTTGCAAAGAAGCGAAGTGAGAGAAGTTGAAGAAGGGTTCGCCAAAGGGCAAAAAGGCTCGTCTGCGATGCCGCATAAGAAAAACCCAATCCTCAGTGAAAACCTTTCTGGTCTTGCCCGTATGGTGAGAAGCTACGCTGTGCCAATGATGGAAAGCGCCTGCCTGTGGCACGAAAGAGATATGAGCCATTCAAGCGTTGAGCGTTTTGTGTGGCCAGATGCCTTTTGTACGCTTGATTTTGCTCTGATGCGTTTAAACGGTGTGATGGAGAACTTGGTTGTTCATCCAGAGCATATGCAAAAGAACGTAGAGCTACTTGGCGGTTTGCATAATGCACAATCTGTGATGCTGATGCTGGCGCAGGAAAAAGGCATGAGCCGTGAGGATGCGTATAGAGCGGTCCAAGCCCATGCGATGTCTGTGTGGAACTCTGGCGGTACGCTTAAAGAGAAGCTACTTGCAGATACAGATCTTAATCTCACTGAAAAAGATTTAGAACCATGCTTTGATGATACAAAGCATAGCCGTCATGTGGAGGCGTTGTTTGAAAGAACAAAAGCCGCCATCGGCATCTCTAATAGGAGTTCTGCTTGTGCCTAAGGTGTTCAACAACATCAAAGATCAAGGGACACAAACATTTTCTAGAACCATAAACCAACCAAACGTAGAAGGAGAAGCGCTATGAGCGTTCGTGCTGTTGTGGGTATTAACTGGGGTGATGAAGGAAAGGGGCGTATGATTGATCTGTTTGCGGAAACCGCAGATGCTGTTGTGCGTTACCAAGGTGGTAACAATGCCGGCCATACTGTGGTGAACCCGCTTGGGGAGTTTAAACTTCACCTTATTCCATCAGGTATCTTTAACCCGAAGACACTCAATATTCTTGGGCCAGGTACAGTCATTAACCTTGAAGCGCTTGTGGCTGAAATGCAGGAACTGAAAGAGGCGAATATTCCACTAGATAACCTGCGTATTAGTGAGCGTGCCATGATTGTTCTGCCTTACCAGCAGTGGGAAGACGTATGGGAAGAGGAGCGTTTAGGTAAAAAAGCCTATGGCTCAACACGCCAAGGGATTGCCCCTGCTTATGGAGACCGTTACTTGAAAAAAGGTCTGCTTATGGGTGAGCTGAGAGATATGGATTCTTTGAGAAAAAGGCTCTCTCACATTCTTGAGTGGAAAAACGTGATGGCTGAAGGCGTGTACGGTAAAAAGAATGCGGTAGATGTAGAAGACATGATGACATGGCTTGAAAAGTGGAGCGCACCGCTTATGCCTCATGTAACAGATACAAACACACTGCTAGATGGCATGGCGGCAGAAGGCAAAACCATTCTGTTTGAAGCTCAGCTTGGGGCGCTGCGTGATATCTATTACGGCATTTACCCAATGACAACGTCATCAAGCACACTGGCTGCCCATGCACCAATTGGGGGCGGGTTGCTGGGGCATCCTATCACTGAAACCGTTGGGGTGATGAAAGCCTTCTCTACATGTGTAGGGGCAGGGCCATTTGTGACAGAGTGGTTTGGTGAAGAAGCCGATGCCTTCCGTGTGAAATCTGGTGAGTTTGGAGCAACAACAGGTCGTCCGAGACGTATTGGCCCATTTGACGCCGTTGCCAGCCGTTACGGATGTAAAATCCAAGGGGCAACCTCTCTTGCACTGACAAAGCTTGATAACCTGAGTGGGGAAAAAGAGCTGAAAATTTGTACGGCCTATATGGTGAACGGCAAAGAGACAGAGCAGTTCCCAATGGGGGCAGAGCTAGACGTGGCGACACCCGTGTATGAAACCATGCAAGGGTGGAGCGAAGATGTCAGCACGATGCGTACATGGGACGAGCTACCAAAGGCGGCTCAGGACTATGTTCTGCGTATTGAAGAACTGATGGGCGTCAGCATTGATTACGTGAGTGTTGGCCCAGAGCGTGACGCTCTGATTACCAGACAGGGAACACAGATGGCGGCGTAAGGCATCTGTCTATTGAAGAGAAGGGGGCTGCGGCCTCCTTTTCTTATCTCTTGTAAATTCAGAGGAATGCGCTATATATAGGGTATTCTAAACTTAAACGTTTCCCCAAATGGAGAAGAGCATGGCTCAAAATAATGGAATCTTGTGGGCTGTGCCGACAGAGCTGTTCCCTGCCTCCTGCCGTTTGCATGGAGGAAATATCAAAGAGCGCTGTCACCACATTACCCTAGGTATGGGGCCCTTAACCCCACTGTGGGAACGCGCCCTTGGTATGGAATTTGTTGCCCAGATTGTGGAAGACACATGGTCTGATAGCATTGGCGTGCAAGCTTATGAGGTGAAAGTGCCGGATCGCATTTTGCGTTTTGTGAAACGCACCAGTGAAGTACAGCAGCTTGGAAATCCGCCTTTGCACCTGACCTTGTTTACCAAGGAAGGTGTTGGCGCATTTAAAAGTAATGTGATGCTTGCTGGGCGCCACAATAGGGCGCTTGCGCCTCTTAGAATTCTCAGCATGCGTGTGGCATACTGCCCTGAATCTGAAATGGACAATCAACCGTCCTTCAGGCAGGTTTAAACGATCAAGAAAAGGAGGCAAAAGCCTCCTTTTTTATGTTAGGTTGCCTGTATTGAGAGGTAGTAACATGTTATTAGAATCTATTTATGTTTTGATGAAGACAAAATTGGAAGGCTCAGAAAGCGTAATAGTATTTGTGTTTTTAGTGCTGCTGTGTATAGGCATTTTAGGTTCATTTTTTCGTGTTAGGGTGAGGCATGATAAACGGATGGCTGTTGTGAGAGCTTCTGGCAAAAAGTTCAAAGATATGAATATCCCTTTTAAGATTTTTATTAAAATCTTCTCAATAGCAAATACTGCAATTTGTTTGGTAATAATGTTTGATATGTCTTTTGAGTATGGGAGACGAAATGTGCCTGTAGGAATGATAATGGTTTTTTTAGTGTTTTTAATGCCATTACTATTTTGTATTTGTTTAACGCATATATTAGATACTATTGCTACTTACCAGCTTTCAAAACGGCAACAACGTAAGAAACAGTAGTTAAAAATGCTTTTCTCACGTATGCTAGCCGCATGGATGATGTGAACGCATTTCTAAATTGGTATCTCTCGCCGTTTTCACGGGTGGGACGTAAAGTCTTCAATATGAGTATTTCTCTCGCTTTGTTGCCGTTTTTGTTTATGAGCTTTTATGGTGCCATGGATATGGCGGATAAGCTCGCGAGCTCTATGAGTAGTAACCCAATGGGGCTAATGGATATGTTACAGGGTATGAGTGCTGAAGATGCGCCGTTTCCATGGGATAAGTTTTTAAAGAGTGTGGTGTTTACCCTTCTGGTACCTCTGTTTATGATGCGTGCCAGAGACGCGGTTTACCCAGAGTGGATGGCCTATGTAATTGGGGCCCACGCCGCACTTGGTATTGTGGCCCTACTCAGCGGCGTTTCATTTGGTATTATAAGCGCGCTTCTGGGGCTTGCTTTCTTTGTGATAACCACGTTACTCTGCTTTACACCGACACGTTTTAAAAGTCTCGCCGAGAGAGAGGCAGAACGTCTCGCACAAGAACAAAAGGACACAGGACAGGTATGATTGTTTCAATTGATGGCCTAGCAGGCACAGGAAAAGGAACTCTTGCAAAAGAACTTGCGAGGCTCTACCGCATGAAATACCTCGATACGGGCACGCTATACCGTACTGTGGCGCATCTTGTGCTTGAAAATAAGCTAGACCCTTACCATGAGCCTGACTGTGTGCGTATGGCTGAGCAGGGCATGGAAGCGTTTGACTTTAAGCATATTGGTAACAATGAGTTTGCAACCTTCATTAACGATGAGAACGTGAGCCGTGATATTCGTCGTCCAGCGGTGAATGAGATTGTTGCGATGATTGCGGACTACCCAACGGTGCGTGCGGCGCTTAAAATGTTTCAGGTAAGCTTTGCAGAGCTTTGGAGTGAGCGCATTGGTGTGATTATGGATGGCCGTGATATTGGCTCAGTGATTTGCCCACATGCAGAGGTGAAGCTGTGCCTTGATGCCAGCCCTAAAGTGCGCGCAGAGCGCAGGCAAAAGGAACTGGCGAGTAAAGGTTTTGATGAAACCCTTGAAAATTGCCTTGCGGAGGTCCATAAACGTGACAGTGTAGATGAGTCTAGAATCAAGGCTTTACTTGACATGGACGACAAAGTGGTCTATATCGACACCAGTGATATGAATGTAGCGGAGGTGCTTAATGCAGCCATCGATGCAATCGGTCACGATAAGTTAAAGGTTGCCATCTAGGGAAACATTCGGGAACGCCGACCTGAATTTCTAAGTTTGCCGGTACCTTACAAAAGTAAATATTCGGCATTTGAAAAGTAAAATCATATGATTAAACTTGCAGATCCAGCGTCTCTTGGTGTTTCACCAGACATGCTGAAAACAGCGCTATCTGAAAGCTTTGAAGATCTTCTAGCGGGTAGCCTCTCTCTTGACGGTAACATCGAAAAAACTGTTGTTAAAGGTATCGTAACTGCGATCGAAAACGACGTTGCGATTGTTGACGTAGGTATGAAGGCTGAAGGCCGCATTCCTCTAAGAGAATTCGTAAGCCACGAATCTGGCGAAGTTGAACTTGCTGTTGGCGACAGTGTTGACGTATTCGTTGACAACCTAGACGACAACAACGGTGAAGCGCGTCTTTCTCGTGAAAAAGCTCGTCGTGAAGAAGTTATGGACACTCTAGAAACTGCGTTCAAAGCGAACGAAAAAGTTAAGGGTGTTATCTTTGGTAAGGTTAAAGGTGGTTTCATGGTAGACGTTTCTGGCGTTCTAGCATTCCTACCAGGTTCACAAATGGACGCACGTCCAATCCGTGACGTAACACCTTACATGTACACACCACAAGAGCTTATGATCCTTAAACTAGACCGTCAGAAGGGTAACCTTATCGTTTCTCGTCGTGCTGTTATGGATGAAACTCGTGGTGAAGCACGTGACGAACTCCTTGAAGATATGTCTGAAGGTAAGCAGCTTGAAGGTGTTGTTAAGAACATCACTGACTACGGTGCGTTTATCGATCTTGGTGGCGTAGATGGACTTCTACACATCACTGATATCGCTTGGCACCGCATTAACCACCCATCAGAAGTTCTTTCTGTTGGCCAAGTGGTTAAAGTACAAGTTGTACGTTTCGACGAGAAGACGAAGCGCGTATCTCTAGGTATGAAACAGATGAACAACGATCCATGGACAGAAGTTGATGGCAGCTACCCAATCGGTACTGTTGTTAAAGGTCGTATCACAAACATCACTGATTACGGTGCGTTTGTTGAGCTTGCTCCAGGTATCGAAGGTCTTATCCACGTAAGTGAAATGAGCTGGACACGTAAAAACGTACACCCAGGCAAACTTGTTTCAACTTCTGAGGAAGTGGACGTTATGGTACTTGAAATCGACCACGAGAAGCGTCGTATTTCTCTAGGTCTGAAGCAATGCCAAGACAACCCATGGAAAGTGTACACAGAGAAGAACCCAGAGGGTACAGAAGTTGAAGGTACTGTTC